>JBLMXG010000207.1:0-48869 GCA_050257635.1 Chloroflexota bacterium | reverse complement strand
CTGCCACTGCGGCGGCGGACTTAACCGATTTATTCCGACCGACAAGCATGTCGGCCAGGGCGACTTTAGCAAAAACCTCTTTTACGATTCTTGCTGTTACGACGAGCACTACCTCGAAGCCGCGATCAAGCAGCGCGGCGTCGAGCAGATGCTCTTCGGCACCGAATCCCCCGGCTCCGGCGGCGCCATTCGTCCCGAAACCGGTAAACCGTCGGACGACATGATCCCGGTAATCTACGGCTTGGGATTTTTGAGCGCCGAGGACAAGTTGAAGATCTTTCAGAAAAATCCGTTAAAGGTGTTTACGAAGGTGAAGATTTAGTTGAATGATATGACCAATCCCAAGAAGGGTGACTACGTCTTTCTTTTCAGAGGCGCAAAACTCAACCGACAGCAAACTAAGCAAGTTGGCTTCACGATCTTTTGCGGATCTATTGCCGCGATCGTACTTGCCTTGACGGTTCGGACCCTTAGTCCACTGCTCGCCAAGGTTCTTGTATTATGTGCTGCAGTTTTGGCTTTTGTGGGTTGTCGGCGGCGACGCAACAAGTCCTGAAACGGATGATAATTCGAATCACAAGCACCGATGGAGAAACTGGATGGCCTATAAGAACCTAAACAAAGCCGTGCCCCGCATCGAAGGAGCCGATAAAGTTTCTGGCAACATGCGCTATGCCGCGGATCTCCCGTTTCCCGCTGCGCTCTCGGCTAAACTTCTGCGCGCTTCGCTGCCTCATGCCCGCATCCTCGGTATCGACACCAGCAAAGCGAGTAAATTGAATGGGGTGCGCGCGATCATCACCGGCGCCGATGTCGCGGGAGTGATGGTCGGCTTGAGAATGAAAGATATGCCGCTCTTGGCCCAGGATCGCGTGCGCTACGTCGGCGAACCGGTGGCGGCGGTTGCGGCGGACAGTGACGAGATCGCCGAGGAGGCGCTAAGCCTCATCGATGTTCACTACCAGGAGCTGCCCTTCGTCACCGATCCCATCGAAGCGATACGTCCCGGCGCCCCCGTGCTGCATGAGAATCCCGCCGGTTATAAGAACGCACCCGGTCGGGAGATCGAACTCCCCAACGTGCAGTCCTACGGCAAATGGTCCAACGGCGATCTCGAAGCGGGTTTCCAAAAGGCCGCGCGAGTTTTCGAGCATACTTTTCGCACGCCGCTGGGATTCCATGGCTATATCGAGCCCCACGCCTGCACCGTGCAGATCAATTACAACGGTCGCGTCGAGATCTGGGCATCCAACAAAGCGCCGTTCTCGCTGCGCAGCCGTTTTGCCCGCGATCTTGGCATCGACGAAGAGAAAGTCAAAGTTCACATTCTTCCCGTCGGCGGCGACTTCGGCGGCAAGACTTCCGTCGTCGAGGCGCCGGTCTGCTATTTTCTCGCGAAAAAAACCGGCAAGCCGGTGCGCATGGTTCTCGACTACACCGAGGAGCTGACCGCGGTCTCCCACCGCCATCCCGCCGTGATCACGCTTCGCACCGGCGTCGACAGCGAGGGCAGGCTCTGCTCCATGCAGGTGCGCGCGGTGTTCAGCGGCGGCGGCTATGCGGCGCTCAAGGCCAACGCCGAAGTCACGGTCCAGGGACCGCGCCGCGCCGCGAGCTATTACCGCATTCCTGCGATTCAGGTCGAAACCCTTTGCGCCTACACCAATCAAGTCCCCTGCACTCAGACGCGCACGCCGGGAAGCCCGCAGACAACGTTCGCCGTGGAATCGCACATGGATATTATCGCCCGGGAGCTTGGTATGGACCCGGTGGCTTTTCGCATGAAGAATCTGCTCGACGACGGCGAAGCGACGCCGTTCGGCCAAAAACTCAAAGGCATCGTCGTCAAAGAGACGCTCAAGAAAGCGCTCGACACCGCCGGCTGGAAAAAGCCCAAGGCGAAAAACACCGGCCGCGGCGTCGCCGTATACGAGCGGCCATCGGGCGCAGGCAAATCCGGCGCGGCAATCACGATCGAATCGGACAGCAGCATCAGCGTGAACCTGGGCGTGCCTGATGTCGGACCGGGGATTCACACGGTGGTGCAGCAGATCGTGAGCGAAGTGCTCGATCTGCCGCGCGAGCGGGTCGCGATTGTCGTCGCCGACACCGACAGCTCGCCTTACGACTCCGGCACCGGTGGTAGCAAATCGACCAACAGTGTCGGCACGGCGGCCTACCAGGCAGTTTCAGAGATCAAACAAAAGGTCGTCGCGCTGGCTGCGGCCCGCTTGGGCTGCTCGGCCGAGGAAATAAAATCTACCAACGGCCGCTACGCTGCGCCGGGACAAAAAGCGCTGCCATTCTCTGCGCTGATCCGTCTCGCGGTCGAGCAGAATCGGGGAGCCCTCACGCATTTGAGCGTCTACGAACCGTCGCGAGCGCCAATCACTTCTTTCGCGGCGCAGGTTGCCGAGGTCGAGGTCGATCCCGCCACCGGCCAGGCAAAGGTTAAAAAGCTAACCACGGTGCACGACTCGGGCACGGTTTTGAATCATTTGAGCTATACCGGGCAAATCGACGGTGGCGTGATCACCGGCTTGGGCTTTGCCCTGATGGAAGACAATTCACTGGTCGACGGCAAAATGCTGACCGCCAACCTCGGCGAGTTCAAAATGGCCACCGCTGCGGACGTGCCGAAGCTCACCACCGTGCTCCTGGAGTCCCCCAACGGCCCGATCCCCTATCAGGGCAAAGCGATCGCGGAGATTCCCAACGTTCCGACCGCGGCGGCCATCGCCAACGCCGTTCAGGACGCCATCGGCGTGCGCTTGTTCGATCTGCCGCTCACCGCGGAGAAGATTTACAAAGCGTTGAATGGCGGCAGCGGCAGGTTTTAAACCCTGCCGCCACCTGGTTCACAACCCCGAACAAAAGCGAACGGCCTTACACGCGGCCCCCCTCCCTCGTCGAAATTCCTCGCAAAAGAGTCTATTTTTGATGCTGTAAATATTCGCAACTGAGTCACGAACCTTGAAAGCAATTCGTATCCACGAACACGGCGGCGTCGACAAGCTCCGTTTCGAAGAAGCTCCTGACCCTCACATCACTTCGCCGAAAGACGTTATCGTCAAACTCGAAGCGGCGGCGCTCAACCATATCGACATCTGGGTGCGCATGGGCGCGACCGGAATGGAAATCCCCATGCCGCATATCTTGGGTGCCGACGGCGCCGGCGTGGTTCTCGACGTGGGAAGCGAAGTGAGGAGTGTAAGAACCGGCGACAAGGTCTGTCTCTATTCCTTTACCGGCTGCGGCGCTTGCGAGTTCTGCCGCTCCGACCGAGATTTCATGTGCATCCGGGTGAAAGCGCTGGGAGAACGTTTGGACGGCACCTATGCGGAGATCGCAAAAGTCTCTGCGCAAAACTGCTTTCCAATCCCAACTTATATGACCTTCGACGAAGCGGCGGCGTTCCCTCTCGTCTTTCTGACCGTCTGGCGCATGCTGGTTACAAACGCGCGCCTTCAACCCGGTGAAACCCTGCTCATCGTCGGCGTCGGCGGCGGCGTCGCCAGCGCCGCGCTGCAAGTCGGCGTACGGATCGGCGCCCGCGTCATCGTCACGTCCGGGAGCGACGAAAAGATCGAGCGCGCGCTTGCCGTGGGCGCCGCGCACGGCATCAATCACAGGCAGAAAGATTATGGCAAGGGAGTGCAGCGATTAACCGACGGCCGCGGTGTCGACGTCGTTGTCGACAGCGTGGCAGGAGAAGTTTGGCAAAAGAGCCTTGCGGCGTTGGCTCACGTCGGCAGGCTGGTGACTTGCGGCGCCACCGCGGGCTGGCAGCCCAACGATGACTTGAATGCGATTATTTCCAAAAATCTTAAAATCTACGGCTCGACGCTTGGCAGCCGGGAAGACTTTCGCCAACTACTGGGCTTTCTCGACGCCACGCAGATTCATCCCATCATCGACCGCAAGTTTCCTTTGAAAGAAGCGCGCCAGGCGCAGCGGCGCATGGAAGAAGCGCGCCAGTTCGGGAAAATTCTTTTGCAGAATTCCAATTAGTCTTGGCCAATGATGCGGTTCGTTTCTCTCGCCGCACCCTACGAAACGGCGTCGGCCGAAGCAAAGAAGCAGATCCTTCGTGGGAGCTCAGGATAACCGTTGCGGTAGGCCAGCGTTCCAACCTCAAGAAAGACTTACGATTGATCCACAGCTCCAAATAGTCGGCCTCACAATATTTTTTCGTGATTGTTCACACAGCGAGGGTGAAGCCGCGGCGCGCGAGCTGCTCGGCGCAGTTTTCCAAATGGCGGATCTGGTCGCTGGTCGCGAAGCGCAACACCAGTGTGCGCGCGCCGGCCTCGGCGTAGGCCTGGATCTGATCCATCACTTGATCCCAACTGCCCATGACACAGACCATCGCTCTGGCTACCGCCTCATAGGGGCGGTTGTAATACTGCGCGAGAAAATTCTCGCCTTCGCGGATGGCGCTTGCATCGCCGGCAGCTAGAGTGAAATAGAGCCCCGGCTCGATCGTCAACGGATCCCGTCCCGCCTCAGCCGCATAGGCGCGCACTTTCTCCAGACATTCCTTATAGACTTTCGGATCGGTGATGTTGTTGAGCCAGCCGTCGGCCATCCGCGCGACCCGCTTGAGCCCAGGCTCGATATTGTTCGACGCCAGCCAGATCGGCACGCCGCCCGGCTGAAGCGGCTTCGGCTCCACGGTGACATGGTCGAAGCCGATAAAATGACCGGCGTAGGAGACGTCGTCTTCGCGCCAGAGCTTCCGGATGATCTGAACCAACTCTTCGCTGATCTTGATCCGCCGCGAGGGATCGTGGCCGAGAACGCGATATTCATGTTCTTGCACCGGATCGTTGGGCCGGCTGTAGCCGATGCCGAGATCGACACGACCCCTGCTCAGCCAATCGACTGTGCCGACCATATGCGCTACCAAGACGGGATTTCTCAGCGCGGCGAGATAGACCGCCGTCCCCAGGCGAACACGCCGAGTGCGCGCGCCGACGGCGGCGAGCGTCGTGAGCGCATCGAGGCGCGGCTTGGCGATCACACTGTCGCCGACCCAGACCGAGTGAAAGCCGAGCGCCTCGGTCCGATCGGCGAGATCATAGATCGAGCTCGGATCGGCCTTGCCGGAGAGGATGACTTCGCGCGTCGGCAGGAGAATGCCGAATTTGGTTGTCATAACGGTCAAGAGTGAGGAGTTAGGAGTAAGGTAACGAAAAACACCCTGCCCGACTCCTTATCCTTCACTTCTCACTCCTTACTTTCTTTCGGCGCCGCGAATCAGCCGCGCGACATCGTATTCCATGATCGTCTCGCCACGCTGATTTTTCACCCACTGGCGGTAGCGCACAATGCCGCCACCCCGCGCCGGCACGGGCTTGACGTCGAGCACTTCGATCTCCACCTGGATCGTGTCATCGACCTTGACCGGACCGAACAGCCGCATCTTGTCGAGGCCGGCAAACGCCAGGCCGGTGCCGTGAATGAGTCCGGTCTGCACCGTAAGTCCTTCAGCCATGCCGAAGGTGAGGCTTCCCGGCGCGATCCGCTCGCCGTAAAGGCTCTCCTTGCGGATATATTCCATGTCGAGAAATAGCGGTTCGGTGAGCCCGACCAGCGTGACGAACTGCAAAATGTCATGTTGCGTGATCGTGCGTTTTCCGGTGCTGTAGCGGTCGCCGGTGTGAAATTCCTCGAAGGTTTTGCCCGTCATATAATTTTCTCTTTCCTCAGCTCGTCGATCGCCTCGGCGCTCATGCCGAGCCAGCTTTTGAGAACGCTTTCATTATGCTCGCCGAGCAAGGGAGGCGGTTTTCGCACTGATGCCGGCGTCACGGAAAACTTGACCGGTATCCCCGCCATGCGCACTTTTCCCGCAGTCGGATGATCGACTTCCACGAGCATGTCGCGGTGTAAAACCTGCGGCGCCTGAAAGACCTGATCGATGGTTTGCACCGGCGCGCAGGGAACTTCCGCTTCGGTCAATAATTTGAACCAGGTTTCGTTGTCGCGCTGCACAAACATCGCCGAAAGAAGCGCGATCAACTCGGCGCGATTTTCAACCCGCTTGGAATTGGCCGTGAAGCGCGCATCTTCGGTCAGTTCTTCGCGCCCGACGGCGGCACAGAAGCGTTTCCAGATCACCTCGCTGGCGACGCCGACGACCAGATAGCCGTCGGCGGTCTTGAAGCTCTGGTACGGCACAATGTTCGGATGGGCGTTGCCCCAGCGCGTCGGGATCTTGCCGCCGACCAAATAATTGCTGCCGACGTTGATCAGCGACGCGACCTCGGCTTCGAGCAGCGAAGTATCGATGCGCTGGCCGACACCGATTTTTTCGCGCGCGAACAGCGCGGCCGTGATCGCCTTGCCGAGCATTAGGCCTGCGACGAGATCGATGATCGCGACGCCGACTTTCGCTGGTTCGCCGTCCGGCATCCCGGTGATGCTCATGAGTCCGCCCCAGGCTTGAACGATCAAGTCGTACCCCGGCCAGTCGCTCATCGGCCCGTCGGCGCCGAAACCGGTGAGCGAAGCGTAGATCAGGCGCGGATTGAGCGCCCGCAGCTCCTTTTCGCCCAAGCCGAGCCGCTCCATCGTGCCGGGGCGGAAATTTTCAATGATGACGTCGGCGGCCTTGGCCAGCCCGCGAAGCAATCCCACGGCGCGCTTGGATTTCAAATCCAGCGTCAAGCTCTGTTTGTTGCGGTTGATGCAGAGATAATAGGCGCTCTCGCCGCCGGCAAAGGGCGGGCCCCAGCCGCGCGTGTCGTCGCCCGCGCCGGGCTGCTCGACCTTGACGACTTCGGCGCCCAGATCGCCCAGGAACATCGAGCAATAGGGGCCGGCGACCACGCGGGTTAAATCTAGCACGCGCACGCCTTCGAGAGGACCGGGTTTCAATTCACTCATGGTTTAAATCGTTCAACCGCAGGGCTCCGTTCGAGACGTTCAAAAGATTCGGAGCCCCGGGTTATGAGACCTTGCTTCAATAAGATAGCTGAGTCACTTAAACTCAATGCCTTTCGCCTTGAGGATCTCCTGCAGCGTTTCGACACCGGCCCAAAGTCCCGGCATACCGCCCGGGATCGCCGCGACTTCCATCGCTTCCATCACTTCCTTGGGGGTGGCGCCCATCGTCAACGCGCGCTCGCTGTGCAGACGGATGCCGCGCGGCCGCAAAAGCGCGCAGCAGATGCCGACCATGATCAACTCCTTGGTCTTGCGCGGCAGCGCGCCCTCACGGCCGAAGGTGCCGTCGACGTAGAGGCCTTTGAGCTTCTCGAAATATTCGGGATCGAGCCTGGCGATAATGTCGTAGGCATTGTTCTCAGAACCCAGACCAACTTTCTTGAACGCTTCTTTCGGGTCTTCTGCCATACCTTGTTCCCCCTACCAGTTTCCACAAGAACGATCGATTTTTACCACGAAGAACACAAAGGCCACGAAGAAGAAATAGTCATCCAACCTTCGTGCTCTCCTTTGAGAATAGGATCGCCTATGCACTGGGCCACCGTTGAAGAAGCGCTGGCGAAAGCGTCCCCATCCTTCCCCTTGACGGGGAAGGACAAAAGAAGGGGTGATGGTTCGCTTCGAAGGCACCCCTATCCCGGCCTTTCCCCATCAAGGGGAAAGGAGTTGGAGCAGGATCTGCCGCCTCAATTTTCATTCTCTGTGGGCGAGCGTAAGCTCATGAATCACTTCGTGGTGAACCATACCGTCAATCCTTCCGCGTGTTTTGCGCGATGACAACATCGACCAGCGCCGGGCCGTTTTGTTCCAGGGCGCGCTTGATCGCGGGCTCGATGGCGTCCGGTTCTTCGACTCGCTGGCCGTAAATACCGAACGTGTCGGCGATCCGCGCGAAATTGATTTCCGGACCGACTAATTCCGCGCCCATGTCGGCAGCCATGCGAATTCTCTCCTCCGATCCGCGAAATTGATTCTTGACCGCCATGTAAGCGCGGTTATTAAACACGATGACCAACAGCGGAACGCGGTACTTGGCCAGGGTCCAGAGACCCTGGAGGCCAAACATGCTACTGCCGTCGCCCAGACAAGCTACCACGCGGCGGTTCGGCGCCGCGAGCTTGGCGCCGATCGACGCACCCAGGCCCCAGCCGAGATAGCCGCCGGAAGAGTTGGAAAAATAGGAACGGCCGGACGAGAAGTTGAAATTGGTCATGAGAATATCCTTGCTCGTCGGACTTTCATTGACGATCAAGGTATCTTTTTCGAGCAGCCGGTCCATGGTACGCGCCAGGCGCGCGGCGCTGATCGGCTTGCTATCCCAGCACTGCTTCACCCGCGCCTCCAACTCGGCCGTCACTTGCTCTTGAGCCTTTTTGATCGTCGCCAATCTCTCCTCTCGTCCGTTCGCCGAACCGGCGACTCTGGGATAGACCTCGAGCAAGCCGCGCAGCGCGCTCTTGCCGTCGGCGATGATACCGAGATCCACCGGAAAGACTTTGCCGATCTCCCAAGGATCTTCCTCGATGTGAATGCAGCGGGTTGCGGCCTTCATCACCGGCTCCGGCAAATAGCGGTACTCGCGTATCAAGCGGCAGCCGACGGCGAGGATAACATCCGGATCGCCCCAGACCGGCAGATTGAAGGATGGGCTCCTTTCAGCGATCTGAAAGCTCTGCGGGTGACCGGTCGGAAAACTCAGAAAAGAATAGCGCGGCTCCATCACCACCGGCGCGCCGAGCAGCTCGGCGAACTTGATCAGTTCTCCGCTGCCCCCCGCTTTGGCGATGCCGCTGCCGGCGACGATGAGCGGCCGTCGCGCGCCGGCAAGCATTTTTGCCGCTTCTTCGATCAATTCCATATCCGCCGCCACGCGCGGCATAACGCGCGAGCGCTGCGCCGACGGATTTTTCACTTCGATAGGTTCGCCGAGCAGATTGCTCGGCAGCGCTAGGTAAACCGGACCGGTGGGCGGCGTCGCGGCAACTTTAAAGGCTCGATTCAAAAACTCGGGGATGCGGTCGGCGCGATGAACCTCGGCGCTCCACTTGGTAAACTGCTTGGTCAGCTCGACCAGATCCTTGCCTTCGGTGTGCGAATCGCGCCCGACGATGCGCGTGTCCACGTGGGTCGAGGTCACAACCACCGGCGAGCGGTCGCGGTAGGCGTCATACAGTGCGCCGACGGCGTTGCACGACCCCGGCAGCGTGCTCACCTGCGCGATCGAGGGGCGGCCGGTGACGCGAGCGTAACCATCGGCCATGGAAACCACGCAGGTTTCGTGCAGGGCGAGCACGAAGCGGACCTTTTCCTGATCGGCGATGGTGCCGATGAATTCCTGACCGCTCGTTCCTGGCAATCCGAAAACATAATCGACGCCATGATCCACCGCGACTTCGAGGTACGCCTGCGCCGCTGTTTTTTGCAAACCGCCATTTTCAGCCATCGTGAACTACTCCTTTTCTGCCGCGATTTGCGTTGATCCTCGTGTTCTTCCCTATTTATAGAGCCGATCGATAAACCCGCTGTCGTCCAACTCCTTCAGCAGGCTGATGTTCATGATCCGCTCCGGCGCGACCTTCGCCGCCTCCGGCCGCTCTTTCGCCGCCAGATCCAACAACGCTTTGATCCCTTGGACGGTCGGATAAGGTTTTTTCGGGACGATCTTGTTGGCGAAATAGTCCCAGGTCGCCTCCACCGCTTCCATGTCGTTTGTGCGCATGTATTTGGCGATGATCGCCATGCTTTCTTTCTTGCGGGTCTTGTAGAAATGGATGCCTTCGACGAAAGCGCGCATGAGTTTCATCGCCGCAGAACGGTTGTTGTTGATAAAACCCTGGCTGCTCGCCAGTCCGGTAATCTGAAACTCCGCGCCCAGCTCGGACATGTCCATGAGCACATTCATGCCCTCGCGTTGCGCCATGGTCGTAATCGGCGGCAGCACGACCGCGGCCTCCAGCTGCCCCGCTTTCATCGCCAGGAGCCTTGTGGACTGCTCGCCGAGCTGAAGAATCGTCACCTCGCTCGGATCAATGCCCATGCGCCGGAGCGCGAAGCGCGCCGCAATGTCCGGCGCGGTGCCGAAGCGATTGACGCCGACTCTTTTGCCCTTGAGCTGCTGCGGTGCGGTAATTCCCTTGACCGTAATGATTTGAAACGCGAACGTGTTGACCATGCCGGCAATCATCACGAGATCGGTTCCTGCCAGGTTACTGGCCACGACGGCCGGCCCCGCCATCGCTACCGCCTGCACTTCCCCCGCAAGCATCGAAGCCGCGGCTGTCGGCCCGCCGGGGATAAAGATCAGATTCACGTCGAGACCGTTTTTCTTGAACAACCCGGTTTCTTTAGTGATCCAGATCGGCGCAAACGCGCCGGCTTGAGCGCTGTAGCCGATATTCATTCTGTGCAGTTTTTCTTGGGACCGCGCAGGCACGATCTCGACGAACAAACTCAGCGCTAAAATCATCGCTAGAGAATATTTCAATGGATATTTCTCCGATATTGCCTTCTTGGTCATCCTGAGCCAGCGGCGAAGGATTTGCTTTTTATAGCCCCGTATAGCGTGGCAAAAGAGGTAAAACGGATTCTTCGTCGCAATGTTCCTCCGAACGACTTTGCGATGTTCAGACAACTCAACAAACTCCGGCTCGACATTCATCAGTCGAGGCAACACGGGCTAGATACTTCCAGCCGCTTTCAACCCGAAAAGTTTCATCGCGTTGCTCAGCAGCAGTTTTTCTTTCACCTCATCCTTGAATCCCATTTTATCGAAGCTCGCCAGCGCTTTGGCCAGATCGACATACGGAAAATCTGTGCCGAACAGCGCCTTGTCCTGCAACCGCCCGCCGATCGCCTTTTGGAAAAGCTCGGGCAACTGCTCCGCCAGATAGCCGGAAGTATCGACGTAAACGTTTTTCTTGTGCGTCACTACACCGATGGTTTCTTCCACCCACGGCCAGCCGGGGTGCGCGGCCAGAATCTTCATGCGCGGAAAATCCTTCGCCAGCGTGTCGAGGTGAATCGGCCGGCCGTAGTCGAGGCCGATGCCGCTGCCGCCGTCGGTATTGGCGCCGAGCACGGTAAAGCCGATGTGAAACATGACCGGCTTGCCGCCGCTCTGGAGGACCTCCCAAATCTCGTAAAACTTTTTGTCGCTCGGATAGAAGCCCTGATCCGGCGGATGAAACTTGAAGCCGGCGACTTTGGAATTGCGCACCAGCGCTTCCGCGTAGCGAGCCACGGCTGTCAAGTCTTGAGCGCTCGTATCCAGCGAAGCGAGCACGCCGGGAAAGGAGCCTGGATAGTCGGCAACCAGATCGAGGACGTGATCGTTGGAATTGCGCGCGCCTTCCCTCACCGTGGACGGATGCCAACCGATCAGCAATGCCTTGACGTCCTGCTGCGCATACAAGCGAGCGAATTCTTCCGCGGTCTGCGGCACCTCTTTCAAATTGCGGCGAAAGTAGTTGCAGGCGTGGGTGTCGAGGCCGCGGGTGCTCGGGTGAACATGGACATCAAGGGCGCGCATGAATCCTCCCCTCGACAAAGGCCAATACCCAAGGATTCACCCGGCCGTCCTTGCGGTCGATGGTTTGGTCGCGCCGGGTGACGAGGTTTTTCATCGCCGCTTCCGACGTATCATAGACCAGTGTCCGATAGCCCTTCTGCGCGTAGAGATAGGCGATATCGAAGCCCATGACCCCGAGGCCAACTACGCCGAGGGTTTTGATCGCGTCAATCATGAAGGATTCTTCTCTTCGGTATTCTATAGCAGTTTTTCCACCAGATCGGCGGGATTCAGATGGGCCGCTCGCGGGTCTTGCAGCGCGACTTCCTTCAATATCGAACCGATGGAACGCATCGACGGCGCCAGCGAAGGCTCAAACTCCGCCGCAAACAATGCATAACATTTTTCGACCACTCGCGGGTGTTCGGCGAGCGCAGGAAGCCAGCGGCTGATTTCTTTGATCGTTTCCTGCGGCCGGCTCTTGAACAGTCGGACGCTCTCGGCGTAGATAGCAGCAATTTTTTTAGCCGTTTCCCGCTGCTCGTGAAGAAATCGCCGCGTTGTGGCGAGCGGCACCCAATGGCAATCCAGAGCGAGGCTATCGGCGATCACACGGAAGCCCAACGCCTCGGCTAAAAAAGCCTTTTCCGGCGGCAACAGGGCAGCGTCGATCTTCTTTTCGAGCAGCACCTCGAAGCTCCGGTCGTTGATACCGGAATCGACGACTTCTACATCGCTCCCGATCCCCAGTCCCCATTTCCGCAACAGCGCGAGCATTACCATACCCGCCATACGGCGCGGTTGGTTGATGCCGACCCGTTTGCCCTTGAGGGCAGCCACGCTGGCGATGCTCGGGTCGGCGGTGAGATAAAAAGCCGGGCGGTTAAGCAGCCCGCCGACGATGACGATGTCACTGCCTTCGAGCACGGAAAAAACCAATGACGGGGCATTGGGCGTGCCCACGGGCGTCGCTCCCGAAACGATATCAGGAATCGCGCGCTCTTCGTCGCGCTGATTGACGATCTCGACCGGGATATTTTCTCGCTCGAAAAGCCCCGCCGCCTTGCCGACGAGCGGGAGGAATCGTCCAACGCTCGACACCCCAATGCCTATTTTTATCTTGTCCATTCGTTACACTATGCCACTATGAGTTTTCGCACCCGCGTTAGGGCGATCACTTCTGCCACGCTTCCGCACCGCATCCCGTTCACGCCGGAGTTGCCGGTGCCGACGAGACTCAGCGGACCCTTACAATTAACCGGATTGTCTTGGGCGCACCGCTGTTCAGTTTTGAGCCGAAGCCTGCTTTGGACACGCGCGGTTATTTTCCGTGCAACCCCCGGTAAATTTTCTCGGCGGTAAGCGGCAATTCGTACAGGCGCACACCGCAGGCATCGGCAATGGCGTTCGCTATCGCTGCCGCCGTAGGCACGTTGGGATTTTCAGCTATAGCTTTGCCGCCAAACGGCGTCGGTCCCGTCGGGCTTTCCACCAAGACTGTCTTCAGTGGCGGCACATCGGCGATGCACGGGAGCTTCGATTCGCCCAACGTCAAGGTCGCAATTTTCCCGTCGACCATGGGATTCTCTTCCATCGTGGCAAAGCCAAAACCCGTGACAACACCGCCTTCGATTTGACCGGTCAAAGTCAAATGATTCAGCACGGTGCCAGTGTCATGCGCCGTAGTCAGGCTCAGGACCTTTACGCCGCCGGTGGTGGGATCGACTTCCACCTCAGCAACTTGCGCGGCAAAGCCGGTGACCTTCGGCATGTCTTTGGGAACAAAGTTGGTTAGATGAAACAGCGGGCCGCCGTTTTCTTTTACCGCCAGCCCAATCATTTTTTCGCTCGTTGCCGACCGCTTGTTTGGCGCCGTGAGCCTGCCGCCCTGCTGCTGGATCTCCTCGGGCCGACAGCTCAGCTCCCGCGCCGCCAAGGCGATCAATTTTTCGCGCACCTCCTGCGCCGATTGATAGACCGCGTGGCCCGACGTATTGGTTTGTTTGCTGCCGCCGGTGCCGGGATCGAACGGCAGGCTGTCGGTGTCTTTGAAAACCACGCCGACTTTTTCCGGCGGCAATCCGAGTGTTTCGCAAACCATCTGCTGGCTCACGGTGTAATAGCCAGGTCCGACATCCGGCACGCCGGTGAGAATATTGACCTTGCCATCAGCCTCCAGGATGAGCGCCGAGCTCGCCTTGCCTTCCGGCGTACCGCGATCGTAGAGCGCGATGCCCCAACCGCGGTTCTTCTTGGCGCCGCTTTTTTTCCAGCCGGAGGCCTTGACGACGCGTTCGAGCACTTCCCCCATAAGAATGTCGCTCCATTTTTCGCCCATGGGATTGGCGTCGCCGTCGTGCAGAATATTTCTTCGGCGCAATTCGAGCGACTCGATACCCATCTCCTTGGCGATGATGTCCATTTGCGACTCGAACGCGAAAACGACCTGAGGGCTGCCCGGCGTGCGGGTCTGGGTGCATGGCACTTGATTGGTATAGGCGCAAAAGGTTTGCACGTCGATGGCCGGACAGCGATACATGCTGGCCAAGCGCCGCCCGCCGAGAACGGTTACCTGGGGATTGGCCTTTTGCGATCCGTAAGCGCCGCCGCTGAAGTATATATCGCCTTTGACCGCAAGCAGAGCCCCGTCCGCCGCCACGCCGGTCTTCAAGACAATCACCGAGGGATGCCGGTGGCCGCCAACCAGAATTTCTTCGCTGTAATCGAAAACCAACTTTACCGCCCTGCCCCCCGCGGCTTTCGATAAATAATAGGCGATCGGCACATCGATCAGCGACGCCTTGGCCCCAAAGTCGCCGCCGACGTGGACGATATGAATTTTGATCCTGTCCGGCGGCAAACCGAAATCTTCCGCCATCTGCTCGCGCAATCCCCAGGGACCTTTATTCGATGCCCAGACTTCGATGCGGCCATTCTCATGCGCCTGCACGGTGCAGGCGCAGGGCTCGATATAGCCATGATGCGACAACGGAGTACGGAAGGTGTGTTCGAAGATGCGCGCCGCCTTCTGAAAACCGGTTTCGACATCGCCGTTTTTCCAGCGCACATAGGATTGCAGGTTATGTCCGGAGATCCCCTCCGGCAGCTTGGGCGCGTTCTTGTATTTGCCGCGATCCTCGTGGATCAGCGTCGAACTCGGCTTCAAAGCTTCCACCGGGTCATCCACGAAGGGCAATTCGTCGTACTCCACTTCGATTAGCCCGATCGCTTCTTCAGCAACGGCTTCGCTCTCCGCTGCGACCGCAGCGACCGCGTCACCGCACATGCGCACTTTGTCGTAGGCGAGCACCGGTTGGTCTTTGACGCGCGTGCCGACATAAATGCCTTTCACGTCGGCGCCTATGAGCACGGCATGCACGCCGGCCAATGCCTTGGCTTTTGATGTGTCGATGCTAACGATGCGCGCGTGCGGCACCGAGGCGCGCAGCACTTTGGCCCAAAGCAGGCCCGGAAATTCCAAGTCGGCGGCATATTTTGTCTGTCCGGTAACTTTGCCGTAACCTTCGACGCGGGGGAGCGCTTTTCCTACGGTGCGATAAGCCAAATTCCACCTCCAGAAATAAGAGTCGGGATAATGGAGTGATGGAGTATTGGGTTTCGAAAACCATCACTCCAATACTCCATGACTCCAATTCAAGTATTTAAGTTGTAGAGCCGCGCGCAGTTGTCCCAGAGTATCTTCCTGCGGCTTTCCTTCGACACGCCGTCCAACTCGAGGAACTCCTCGACGCCCTCGGGAAAATCGGAGTCCCCATGCGGGTAATCGGTCGAGAAAACGATATTGTCATCGCCGAGCAGATCGATGGCCATCGGCAATTCTTTCTCGTGCTCGGTAGAAATCCAGCATTGCCGCTTGAAGTACTCCGTCGGTTTTAGTTTGCCCGCGGTTGGAAAGCGCCCCTTCGCCATAGCGTTGTCCATGCGGTACAAAAGAAACGGCGCCCAGCCGCAGTAACATTCCAGAAATGCCAACTTCAATTTTGGATGGCGCTCGCACACCCCGCCGCCGACGGTGTCGACCATCGCCATCATGTTTTCCATCGGATGGGAGACGACGTGGCGCAAAAGCAAATTGTCGCCGAAGCGGTCGCCGATTTGCGGCACTTCGCCGGCGGCGGTGGCCGAATGAAATCCCAGCGGCACGCCAAGCTCCTCCAGGGCCGACCACAACGTATCGAAGTAGCGCGAGTGCCAGGGCAAATTGCGCAGCGGCTCGGGCCGAGCGAACACGCCGATAAAGCCGAGTTTGTCGACCGCGCGCTGGGCCTCCTTGACCGCCTCGGAAGGGTCGTGAAGCGAAATCATCGCCACGCCTTTCAATCTCTTTGGATCCGCCTGGCAAAAATCATGCAGCCAGTTGTTGTACGCGCGCGCGATCGCCGCGGCGAGCTTGGAATCCATCTCGCTGCGCATCATGATGCCGAGACCAATGGACGGGTAAAGCGCCGCCACATCCAGCCCCTCCCGGTCCATGGCTTCGAGCTGGGTTTGCGCATCGAAGCCGCGCGCGCGGAAGTCGGCGATCTCCTGGTCGATTCGAGTTGCGTCGAATATACCGCCCCGATAACCCGGATTGTAGCCTTCGAGAATTTTCCCTTCCAGCATCACCATTGCCGAGCTGCGGGCGGTGGAGCTGAGAATTTTCGGCGCGCGGTCGCGCCATTCGGGTTCCATGTATTTGTCCCAGAGATCCGCCGGCTCGCGCAGATGCATGTCGGAATCCAGGATCTTGAATCCGGATTTCAAGATGTGACCTCCCGTCGTAACGGTTTCGTGAAATTTCTATCGCTGAGGAGTATCGCCGCAACGGCAATGGCTGTCAACCAAGGCGGGGGGGATTGGAGTACCGGAGTGATGGAGAATTGGAGTTATCGAATTGTGCGGTAATGGTGCATTCAATCCTTCAACGCTCCATTACTCCAACATTCCAGTCTTCTACATCAGCTCGCGGACCAGGGACTGCGCCTGCTCTGGAGAAATCCCCAGTGGACGACGCGCCAGCGGGCCGCCTTTGGCGAGGACGGGCTCCAACTCGTCCAAGGCTGGGAGATCGGTGCGTTTCCAGAACAGGCCAATCGCGATTTCGTCGCCCCATTGGTAGCCATACTTCATAGCTGCGGCGAAGTCCGTCGGATCATGTTTCTTATCTTCCAGCTTGAAGGTGCGTTGCTTGAAGAATTCATGTCCATTGTCATGATTGAACGTCACACAGGGACTGAACGCATCGATCAGGGCAAAGCCGCGATGCTCGATGCCGCCTTTGATCAGCTCCACCAGGTGTTTAATTTGCCCGGTGTAACCGCGCGCCACGTAGGTCGCGCCGGCGGCGATCGCCAGCGGTATTGGGTTGATCGGATTTTCCACACTGCCGAAGGGCGTGCTCTTCGTCGCCATGCCTTTGACGCTGGTCGGCGATAGTTGGCCCGTGGTGAGGCCGTAGATTTGATTGTTCATGACGATGTAGGTCACGTCGACGTTGCGCCGCATGCTGTGCACGAAATGATTACCGCCGATGCCGTAGCCGTCACCGTCGCCGCCCGTGACGATGACCTTAAGCTCGTGATTGGCCATCTGAACGCCGGTTGCCACCGAGAGCGCGCGCCCATGGAGCGTGTGCATGCCATAGGTGCTGATATAGCCCGGCAGATTTGACGAACAACCGATGCCGCTGATCACCACCGCCTGGTGCGGCAGAACGCCGAGCTCGGCAAGCGCCTGCTTCAACGCGGTCAACACGCCGAAGTCACCGCATCCAGGACACCAGTCAGGTTCGGCTTTGCCTTTAAATTCCTTGACTGTCAAGGATGCGCGACCCGCGCCTCTCTCCGCCGGCTTTGCTCTCATCTCCGCTGAAGTTTCGTTCATTTTGGGCTCCTTAAACCATGATTTCGTGGAGCGGAACGTACCGCTGGGTTTGCCCGGCCAGAATCGCTTTGACTCCGTCGACGATTTGGTGCGGCATGAACGGCTCGCCATCGTACTTACGGATGTAACCGTCGGCGATTGCGCCGGTCTCGGACCGAAGATAACGGGCGAATTGACCGCTGTAGTTGTTCTCGACGATGATGACCTTTTTGCTCTTCGATAGCGCCGCCGTGATCGCGTCGCAGTGCAGCGGGACCAGCCACTTGATCTGGAGGTGATTCACGGTGACGCCTTCTTCAACTTCAAGTTTGTGGATCGCCTCCCGAATGACACCCTCCGTGGAGCCCCAGCCGAGCAGAGTAACTTGCGCGTCATCTCGCCCCCAGAGTTTCGGCGGATCGATCAAGGTCAAGATCGATTCCATCTTGCGCATGCGTTTCTCATGCATCGCTTGGCGCTTGTGCGGGTTGGTGAATTCGTCGCTGATCAAAACCCCGTCCTCATCATGATCGTCGGTGGCCACCACATGCTCGAAGCCGGCGGTTCCGGGCAACGCGCGCGGCGAGATGCCGTCGCCGGTCAGAGCGTACCGTTTGTATCCGCCGTTGAGCGGCGGCGTGGCACCGTTCAGGCCGATCACCGCGCCGCGGTCGACGGGCACGTTAAAATCCAACTCTGCCGGATCTACGCTCGAACGGCCTTCCGACAGCAGCAAGTCGGACAGGATGATGCCGGGGCATTGAAATTTGTCGACCAGATTAAAAAGTTGCGGCACGGTCTTGAAGCAATCGGGGATCGTCGTCGGTGCGACGATGATGCGCGGATAGTCACCTTGTCCCGCGCCCAGCACTTGCCAGAGATCACCTTGCTCGGTCTTGGTTGGAACACCGGTGGCCGGCCCGGCGCGTTGCACGTTGATGCAGACCAGCGGAATCTCCATCATAGCCGCGGCGCCGAGGCCTTCGGTCATCAAAGCAAATCCGCCGCCCGAAGTGGCGCACATGGCGCGGCAGCCGGCGTGAGCGGCGCCGATCGCCATGTTGATGACGCCGATTTCGTCCTCCACCTGCCGCACCATGATGTCCAACTGACGCGCGTGACGCGCCATCCAGTGCAGTACACCGGAGGACGGGCTCATCGGATAGGCGCAATAAAAACGCACTCCCGCCGCCGCCCCGCCCATCGCGAGCGCTTGGTTGCCTTCAAAGAATGCCAGCCGCTTTCCCGTATCCGGCAGCGAAAACGGCAGCGGCTTGAATTTGCGGTCGGCGTAATCGTACCCGGCGCGAGCTACGCCGACGTTCTCTGCCACTACGGCTTGCCCTTTTCTCTTGAACTGTAACGTAAGGATGTCTTCGAGGACCTTGAACTCCACGCCAACCAACTGCAGCACCGCGGCCAAGGCGATCGTATTTTGCACTAAGTCGCCGCGAATATTCGGCGCCAGCTCTTTAACCGAGAAGGGGCAAAGCTGCACGCCGTCGGCGACCGTACCGGGCTTGATCTTGTCGGCGTTGTAAAGTATTGCGGAGCCGGCTCGCATCAATCCAAGGTGGCGATTCATGGTGTCTTGATTGAGCGGGATCATGATATCGATCTTGTCCCCGAAGCTGTGCACGGGCTTGTCGCTGGTGCGCAGGGTCAGAAAGATATGGCCGCCGCGGACGATGGATTGGTACGCGTTGTACGCGTTCAAGTGGAGGCCGCGGCGCACGAAGATGCGCGCCAGAATATCGCCCGGCGTGGCGATGCCCTGACCGGCTGCGCCGCCGATTGCAATCGAGAGATCGATCCCTGCCATGGCGAACCTCCCTCCAACTCACTTGGTTGCGCTAAGATTACCCGTTGGAATTTTTTTAATTATTCGGTCCATCTCTTCGGCCGAGAAGGCTCTGAGCGTTTGCGTGCGAATATTCCCGAGCGAACCCATACTCATCGCGAAGGCGGTCATGGTTTCGTCGTCCGGCGCCTCAGCGGTGAAGACCGCGTCGAAGGCACCCATGGTCCAATAGATGTCCTTGATTCGGATGCCGAGGTTGGCCCCGGCGCTGACAAGCGCCTTGGCCCTTTCGGTGGTCTGGCGGATATGCCGCACGCCTTGATCGGTAAAGCTCACGAGCGCCATAAAAAATGCCACGTGGTGCCTCCCTCTCGCCCGGCAAAACAAAAAGCCGGTTGCCTTGCGCCTCGAAACGCAAGAACAACCGGCTCTATGATAGAAACCCTGGTAACGGCCACACTGCGCTCTTCGTTGCGAAGCTCAGTCTCGCGATGCCGTCTCGAAGATGCCGGAAGTTTAGCTCCAGAGAAACGCTACCAACCTCTATACAGGCTGTCAAGATATTTCTTCACACACGACGGCTCGGCGTGGAATCCTCTTTTTGTTTGGCATGCGGCCGAGATTTTAGTAACGAATAGGTTGATAGAGATGACGGGAGGTTCCATGTTCGATTTCTTGTTTCCCAATCATCCTTTTGGCGGCCACACGCTCAGACTGGTCGCTCAGGCGCAGCAGGGCGGCGGCGATGTTTTCGACATCGCGCGGGCGATGAGAAACGTCGAAGCGGGGGACAAGCATGCTTGGGAGCGCGCCTGGTTGGAACTCGCGCAAAAAACCGAAGCAAGAGCGCAGGACGCGCTCGCGGCCGGCCATCGGATCACCGCGCGGCAACATTTCTTTCATGCCAGCAACTACTATCGCATGTCCGACGCGCTGCTCACGATTGCCGAGGAGCCGAAACGCGCCGCGCGCTTCACCAATTCCCGGGACAATTTTCGCGCCGCGGCCAAACTCAACGACACCGCAATTGAAGTAATCCGCGTGCGTTGCGGCGCTGAAGAATACGAGGGCTACTTCTGCCACCCTGCCAAGCCAAAACCGGGCAAATGGCCGGCCGTGTTGTTTCTCGGCGGCGCCGACGCCTACGCTGAAGAAATCTATTTCGGCGGCAAACAGATGCTCGATCGGTGCTGGGCGATGCTCCTTGTGGACACGCCAGGACGCGGCTCGTCGATGTATCTCAAGGGCATCAAGACCCGGCCCGACTATGAAGTCCCGGGCAAGGCGTGCATCGACTATCTCGCGTCCCGGCCGGAAGTCGACCCAGAGCGCATCGCGTTGCTCGGCATCAGCATGGCAGGCTATTATGCACCGCGCGTGGCGGCATTCGAAAAGCGGATCAAAGCTCTGGTGGCCTGGAGCGGCTGCTACAGTATCCTCGACGACCTATATGACTTCTGCACCCACCTGCAGCCGGTTTGCCAAAGGCTTCTGGGCGGTGTCAGCCATAAGGAAGCACGTCGCTTGCTGAAGGATTTCACCATGGCGGGTATCGCCAAAAATATTGCCTGCCCGACGCTGATCACCCACGGCGACAAGGACACGCTGATGTCCGTCGAAGGGGCGAAGCGGCTCTTTGATGAAATCGGCGCAAAAGACAAGACGCTAAAAATCTACGGCGAAGCGGACGGCGGCGGCCGGATCCATTGCAGCCATGACTACTGGGCGCACAATCTGCCGTACATGCTGGACTGGCTCGAGGAAAGGCTTTAAAAAAGAAAAGATGTTCCAACTACTGGAACCCTTGGAACGATCATCGCAACGGTGGGAGGATCAATCGTGACAACCGCGAATTTAGTTTGGGACAAAGAAGTTGACGTCATCGTCGTCGGCTTCGGCGCGGCGGGTGGCATTTCAGCCATCACTGCGCACGACGCCGGCGCGAAAGTCTTGTTGATCGAAAAAATGCCCCATCCCGGCGGCATTTCGATCCTTTCCGGCGGCGGCGTCGCCTTCGCGCACAATGCCGAAGGCGCGTTTCAATACTTGAAGCGCAGCTGCAACGGCACCACGCCGGACGATATTCTGCGCAAGATGGCCGAAGAGATGGTCGGCATGATCGACTGGGTGACCGAGCTCGCCAAAGTCAGCGGCACAGAACCGACAAAAACCGAAACGCGCGGTCACGGCACCTATCCTTTTCCCGGCACTCACGACATCGACTCGATCAAGCTCAAAGACTTTCAAGCCTACTCGGAGTTTCCGTGGGCCAAGGGCCTGCGCGGCGGCGCGCGCTTGTTCAAAGTGGTTTACGACAACGTGAAGCAGCGGAACATAGAAGTCATGCTGTCGACTCCGGCCAAGGAACTGATCACGAGTCCCGACGGCGAGATCATCGGCTTGATTGCCGAGTGCAACGGCAAAGCCACACGAATCAAAGCGCGCAAAGGCGTCATCCTCGCTTGCGGCGGATACGAGAACGACCCGGCGATGAAGCTGCAGCACTTCGAAGCCCAGCCGGTCTATCCGGTGTATCTCGGCAATACCGGCGACGGCCTCAAGATGGCGCAGAAAGTCGGCGCCGGCCTCTGGCATATGTGGCATTTCCACGGCGGTTACGGATTTAAATTCCCCGAATTACCATTTGCCATCCGCCATGTCTGGGCCGGTCCGCGCAATGAAAATAGGAAAATGATCTGGATCGCCGTCGACAAATTCGGCAAGCGTTTCATGGATGAGTATCCCCCAGCGCCGCAGGATACCGGCACCCGGCCCTTGGAATTCTACGATGCCGATATCCAGGATTACCCGCGCATCCCCTGCTATCTGATCTTCGACGAAGAAGGACGCAAGCTCGGCCCGATCGGCATCCCCATCGTCAACGACGAGCGCTACGACGCCACTTGGAGCGAAGACAATCTCGCCGAGGTTGAAAAAGGCTGGATCAAAAAGGGCAACTCACTAGAGGACATCGCGGCGCAGATCGATGTCAATCCCAAAGTGCTGCGCGAAACGGTCGATCGCTGGAATACGCTCTGCGCCGAAAGCGCGGACAAAGACCACAAGCGCCCGCCAAAAACCATGATGCCGATCAAGACCGGCCCCTTCTACGTCGTCGAGGCTTGGCCAATCGTGAACAACACCCAGGGCGGCCCCGAGCACGACGTCGAGCAGCGTGTCTTGGATCCGATGAAAAAACCGATCCCGCGCCTCTATGTAGCCGGGGAGATCAGCTCGATCTACGGCCATCTCTATTTGGAAGCAGGAAATATCACCGAGTGCTTCGTCGCGGGAAAAATCGCTGGACAGAATGCGGCGGCGGATAAGGCTTGGAGCTAACGCCACGGGTGAGAGGCGCGGTCCGCCGCGTCCTTCTCAACCTGATGGTTAGACCTTTTCTTTAGGCGGCCTGCTGTTCTGTTTGCAAACGTACTCGTATCCCGGCTCGCGCGAGCATAGTAATCAGCTTATCAATACTGAACCGGCTGATCTCTCCCTTGAGCAAGTTACTAATGCGTGGCTGCGTCTCGCCAAAAAAAGCTGCTGCTTCAGCCTGCGTCCACCCTCGCGAGCGAATGTATTCTCGCAGGTCGATCAATAGATCCGCTCGGATCTTCAAATTCGCTGCTTCCTCCGGTTCAAATCCGATGTCTTCGAATACGTTCTCACTGCCCCGGATAATCTTTGTTTCCCGAAAATCACTCCTGCATTTGCCGGCTTTCCTGTGCTGTTTTATAACGCTGCCGGCCGATTTCGAGGTCGCGTTTGGTTGTTTTTTGAGTTTTCTTTTGGAACGCGTGGAGTACATAGACTGCCTCCTCAAATTTTGCGATATAGAACACGCGGTAGGCGCCTTGAGCGTGAACCCTAATTTCGTAGACGCCAGCACCGACCGAAGGGAGAGGCTTGAAATCGGTTGGCTCTTGGCCGCGTTGTACCGTTCGCAGTTCTAAGCCGGTTTTGCGCCTCGCCTCTCGCGGAAACTGACGAACATCCTCACGCGACGAGCCAATCCATACGACGCGTTTATCATCCATCGATCAGTATGCCAGATTAGGTATAGCAGGCTAAGGAGTTGTTGTCAAAGCACGATTGCGAACTGAATGGTGATTCGATGTTAAGAGGTCTAACTATTAAGTAAGCGATATAGACCGTGCCCGTACTAGCCGCCTATTCCAAACAACCCCGTTGTAGCTAAACAATAACATTTGCGCACTGTATCGCTTACTTCCGGCTTTAAAGTCAAGAGTTTGCGGTTTGACAATTGCGGCTAAATTGGCCGCATATCCCAATATTGGCCCGCCGCCTATCCAGGCCGCGTAAAAAACGCCGCGCGAAATTCCGGGGACACAATACTAATTTTCCGCGCTCACCGCTTTGACAACTGATCGATAAACCCGATCTCATCTAGTTTCTTGAGCAGCGTGTGATTGATGACGTTTTCCGGTTTGAGCTTGGCTACGAGCGGGTCGGATTCGGCCATGAACTCGATCATGGAAGCGACGCCGGCGGCATCGACGTACGGTTTCGGGCTCAGAACTTTCACCGCGGACTGATAATGTTCCTCGGCTTTGTCGACGGAATCGAGGCGGAGATACTTTGCCAGGATTTGCTTCACGCGCGGCTTGTTTCTGGGATCGAGGCTGAAACTGTTGCCGCTGACGACCGCTTTGAGAACACGCTCGACGAAATCCGGGTCAGTCTTGATCGTGCGCTCCCGCGCGCTCAGGCTCTGCTGCGGATAGGGCACCGGCAGCTCGGTGAAGTCGGCGAGAATGTTAAATCCCCTTTCCTTCAACGAGGTCGCCAGACCCGGATTGACGATGATCACGTCGCTGCCGCCGGACTGCAGCGAAGCGACGCGGGCGGCCTGATTGCCGATCTGCAAAAGCGTTATCCGATCGCGCCGCGCGTCAAGTCCCCAGTGCTTCAAGCCGAGCAGCACCGCATGATAGGACGCCGTGCCTATCTGCGCAGCGCCGATCCTTTTGCCTTTGAGATCATCGGGCTTTTTGATCGCCGCGTTGCTCGCCAAAATGTAATTCATCTTGTTCACCGTGCCGGCGAACATGGTCAAGTCGGAGCCGCGGGCGCGCGCGCTGATCACCGGTTGGCCGCCCATGCCCATGATCAGGATATCACCGGAGATCAGCGCTTGCGCGCCGCGCGTGCTGCCCTCGATCAAGATCAACTCGGCATCGGTGCCGAAGCGTTTAAAGAAGCCTTCTTCCTTGGCAACCCACACCGGCGTGATATTGGAACTGAAAGACGAGTAGCCCATAAGAAATTTCCTCTGGGCAAAACCTTCAGTGTCAGAGAGGATGAGTGAGATTCCAATAATGAAACCGCAAAATCGCCGCATCGTACCCTCCCAAGACGTCGGTGTCAGTCTGAAAGATGAAAATGGATCGCACGCCCCGGTGCATGACGCGACGCGAATATCCAGGCCGTTAGGACTCTGGAAATGCGCGCCATGCCCAGAACCTAGTCGAGCCGCACGGTTTTAGGCAAGAATAATCAGTGTTGCGTCCCAGGAATTCCAGTCGATCGTTATGACCAGCGCCGGTGAATTGACCGCGCGTGAGCTGGCTCGGGAAGAAACACAGCGTTAGACCGTCGAAAGTTTGGCCTCGACGAAACGGGCAATCGCCTCCAAGCTCTCCAAATTCGCCGCGCACACCTCATCGTCACGGATCACAATGCCGAATTCTTTTTCCAGCTCGAGGATGACTTCGAGCGCCGTGACGGAATCGAACATCCCCCCTTCGGTGAGCAGCACCAACTTTTGTGACTCTTCGCTGTCGCTCACCGTCGCGAATCTTCCGATTATCTTACGAATATTTTCTTCGATCCGACGCTTCTGCACCCTACCACCAAGGTCTTTCCTTGAGGATTGCACTCCAGAATCGCGCGTATTCGGGACGATCCTTCAAATAACCGAGAAAAATTTCACCGAATCCTGAAGCCAGCGCGTCGCGGCCCGCCGGCAGCGGTGGATGAATCTCGATCTTGATCATGCCGTTGTCGTTGCCGACAGCGAAGCAAGGCAATACTGGAACCTGGCAAGCCTCCATCACGCGAAACCATTTGTGATCGAGAAAAAACTTGCCGCGCCAGAAAGGCACTTCCATTTCCGGTTTTCCGGTTCGATAGTTCAAAGGTGAGATATGAATCACCTCGTTACGGTCAAGCGCGTCGCGCACGGTTTTGAGCAACCTCACTCGATGCCAATAATCGCCGTCCTGATAATAAAAATAGCGCCAGCGGCGAACGTAGTTTTTGCCCCAGCGTCCTTCGCGTTCCGTCGGGCTCTTGCCGTTACCGCCGCGATGAATTTGATAGCCTTTCAGCGCCAGAACCGGCGCGATCAACCTGCTGTAACCGTAATTATGACCGGACACCAAAAATGCGCCTCGGCCCGTAGCTAGCGCTTGCTTAAGATAATTTTCGCCTTCGATGGAGACCCAGTCCTCGTATCGGTGTTCCCAGTTTTTCCAGGTGGCCACGATCTCGTTGCACAGACGCCGGTAGTATAAATGATGCCGCGATCGCTGTTTGAGCTCGGTCGGGTCGAAGCGATCGGCAAATATCTTCATAAACGGTTGAGCTTGTCGCCTTGCGTGCGGATAAAGATAACTCGCCACCGCAGCGCTGCGCATATTCCACTTGAAAAACCATCGCGGATGGACCGCGCGAGTCAAATAGACAACACCCGGTAAAAAATGCGCTAGTTGCAAAAGGCTCAATTTCATTGAAGGCCCGATTCGCGTCCGCCCGCCTCTTTAAGCACCGGACCCTGCAAACTTGCTTCAAGCAGATAACGCGCCACCTTGCCATGCTCGTTGCGCGGCAGGGCGCTTCTCACTTCGATCTGGCGCGGGCATTTGTAACCCTCGATGTGACGCGCGCAATATTGCACCAGAGCCTCCCCCTCGATCGGTTCGGTCGTGGCCACCACCGCGCCGACTTGCTCATCGGGCTGCCCCGGCCGGACCGCAAAAACGAAGGCCTCTTTAACTTTAGGATGTGAATGTAAGACTTCTTCGACCTCGGCGGGTTCGACGCGATTACCCTTGACCTTGATAAAGCTGCTTTTGCGACCGACCACGAACACGTTGCCTTCTATGTCGGTTCTACCGAGATCGCCGGTCAAAATGTAACGCCCTTTACGATTTGGATTGGCCTTCAAGTGTTTTTTCCAAGCAGCCGGGATGCGCGCAAAATCAAAAGCGATCTCGCCGATCTTGTTCGCGCCTAACGGGTTGACTGCTTCGTCCAAGATCTCAATGGGAAACGGCCCCGTGGTCTGCCCGACCGATTGGGAAACGCCGCGTGTATTGAAGGTAAAGGCCGGATGGATATGACTGCCGCCGTAGCGCTGGCGGATCTCGACACCGAACCGTGCATGAAAAGCATCGGCAACGGTTTTGGACAACGGAGCGCTCCCGGAAATGCACAAGCGGAGAGAACTGAAGTCGTACGAGTAACTCTTGGGAATCGAGGCCAACAGCTCGAAGATAAACGGCACCGAATACAACACCGTAACTTTTTGCTCGGCGATCGCCGCCACGGCCCGGAAGCGCTGGAACTTTTCCTGCACCACGATGCTGCAGCCGGCAACGATCGGCAGGACCACATGGCTGTTGATGCTCGAGCCGCTGTTGTAAGGTCGCGCCGACAACAGCACGTCGTCCGGACCGATGCCAGGGTCGCGGCGCGAAATTCTGCGCGCCGCACCAGTAGCTCCGCCGAACGATAGTAAATCGACGGTACGCCCGTCGTACCCGAGCTCGAAACACCAACGACCGGTTCCGCGCGCAGCGTTTTTGTCCGCGCGAAGCGTCCGCTCTCGGCCGCGAGACTCAAGCCGTTTTCCCGATCCCAAAGTATTTCCTGTCGCAACCCCGAGCAGAACTTCGCCGCCTCGCGTAAAAATCCGGCATCGCCCACCGCGATCGCCGGATTGGCGTCCGCGATGACTTTGGAAATCTTGCCAGAAGGCAATACCGGAATGACTGTCAAGCCCAACGCTGCCGCGGCGTAAAAGACTACGTAGAATTCAGGACAGGGAGGTATGCCAAGAACAACGATCGCGCCCTCGGGTGCATTTAAAGATTGTAAATGGAGCGCCGCCCGATCAACTTCCCAGAGCAAGTCCCGATAGCTTAGGGTGCGGCGCTCGCCGACAATTGCGGTTTTGCTTCCGTAGCGCCGCGCTTGTCGTTTCAACAACCGATAAACCACTCGACCACCACCGACGAGCAGCTAGCCTCGTCTCCCACGTGAAACGCACGGAAGAGTCCGCGCAAGCCGCCGTCCAAAAAGTTTTCGCCCCTTATATCGCAACGCCCCGAACGCAACAAGATACGCAAAATTCCACAGACATTTTGTTAACGAAGGATAATAAAGGCCGGTAGTAACTCATTTTGAAAGCAGATCCTTCACTTTGTTCAGGATGACAATTCTACGCAGGCGTCATTCTGAGCACGGCAAAGAATCTGTTTTGCTCCGATTCCTGCTAAGAGCTGATGTCGGCAGCAAAAACAGAGTCATTACCTAAAGGCCGGCTTTGGCGTAGCGCTTTCGCCCTGCCACGACCGCCAGAGTTAAGATCGAGCAGGTGCGGCTAACAGCCAATCTAGCTTACGGATGTACATCCTGGGTGAACCATTCGAGCGGCACTTGTCGCCCCAGTCCTTTTGATACCGCCGCGTCGTAAACCTTTCTGCCAACCGCGGCAAATTGCGCGCCCAAACCAATGTTATTGACGAAGCCGGTGATTTGTTCGTCGCGCTCGCGTCCTTTAATTCGACCCGCCAGTAAATCCGGCAAGGTCGGCAGCGCCTTCCAGTCGATGCCGCGCTCCCTCGGATGATCGCGCAACTTGAAATCTTCGCGCTCGAAATGCGCCAGCGCGGAAGAGGTGACGTTGGTCTCGGTCGCATGGGTGTGCAATACCAGCGGGTTGCAGCCGAGCAACGCCTCGTCGTCGAATTCATCGCGTTGCATGGCGCTGATGTGGACACCTTCAGCCAGCGCCCACTTGCCGAGAAACGGCGTGCGCGAATTGGTCGAGGTGATGATGATATCCACGCCTTTAACCGCCTCTTCATAGGAATTCACCGGCACGATCTCGACGCCGACCCGCGCGCTCGTCTCCCTGGCAAAATTTTCCCGGTTGGCTTTTGTTGGGCTAAAGACTTTGATGCGTTTTATTTTGCGCGCTTCACAGACCGCCATCACCTGGGTGCCGGCCTGCCAGCCGGAGCCGATCAGACCGACCGTCTCGGCATCCGCGCGCGCGAGGTATTTAGTCGACACGCCGTTGGCGCCGCCGACCCGAAAGCGCTGCAGCACGCCGTCGTTCATGATCGCCAATAGCTCGCCGTTAGCCGTGCTAAAGAGCAACACGATTCCCATCCAGCGATTGCCTGGGAGCTTGGGCAGTTTCTCGCGGCGCATGCCGCCGCCACTGTCGCGCCATGCGACGATGTCCGACGAAAATCGCAGCGCGGCCGTATCGAAGTGGGGACAAGCCCCGGTCATGCTTTTGAGATAATGCGCCATCGGTCCCTCGGCGCTCTGCGCCGCGGCCGTCGGTGAATGCACGTCCGATCGCGGCGCCGCCACGGCGATACCCTCACCTATCTCCCTGTAAAGGATTTCCAGCGCCTCCATCGTGTCCTTCATGGTCAGCAACTGGTCGACTTCTTCATTACTGATGAATAATGGCATCTTACCCCCGTGCGTTCGCGCATCGTGCATGCCGCTCAAGACCCTACGAGCAGGTCTACGCTTTCGGTTTCTATTAATCTCTGATTTCTCCGGCAGCCACACTCCTTCGAAATCTTTTTGCCAGAGCCTCGCGCTGGGCCACCTCTCGATACGGCTTATCCAGGGCGTTCATGATCGTTTTCGTTTCAAGAACTTGTCGTCGTTCTTCAGTGTCGCCATGCTGGATATCGATCTTCGGCAGACAAAACCCTAGAGATTTTTGCCCCAGAGCTTGGCGAAAAATCCTTCGTCGACCAGCTCCTGAACCAAACTGTTGTCGAAAAACTGTTCCGGCTTGGCCTGCTTCGCCTTGGGATTGTTTCTAGCGATCTGGTCGAGCGTCACCTGGAACGCTTGCGGTTTCACAAAGGGAACTTTTTCCATGAAATCATAGGCGTACTGGAGGCTGCCGTCGAGCATTCCCGGGTCTTTGATTTTCGTGTACTTCGCAAAGATCGCCTTGGTCTCTTCTTTGTGTGTATGCATGAAATAAATCGCCCGCGCGTAAGCCCGAATAAAGGCTTTGGCCTCTGGCCGATGTTCCCTTATCCACCGCTTCGACGTCGTGAGCCCGATATGCATGAAAGGAATGTCTTCCTTTGCGAGGTTTGCGAGCATCCGCATTCCCGCTTTTTGTGCCAGGTAGACCATCGGCTGCGACATCGGAGCGGCGAAGACGGTTTTTTTCGACAGCGCCGCGGCCAGCTCCGGCATGCCGCCGATCTGAATAAAAGGGACGTCCTTGGACGCTTCGAGGCCATATTTGGAGAGCAACATGCGCATGCCGAAATCGGTGGACGCGCCGAACCGGGTCACGCCAACCATCTTGCCCCGGAGATCCGCGACATTTTTGATTTCAGGCGCCGCCATGATGTAAAACGCAACAACATTGGTGATCGCGCCCATGGCGACGAGATCGCCGCCATTCAAACCTGCGTCGACGATGACCTGGCTGTTGGCGCCGGACAGCACGATATCGCCGGCCAGCGTTGCCCGCGCCACCGTCGGCGAGCTGGCGATGTAGACCAGCTCCATGTCCAGCCCCTCTTGTTTCAGCAACCCAACGTCGTTCATCACCCAGAAAGGCGAATTGAGCGCGCTCACCGCCGACCACGCTATGACGAATTTTTCCGCTCGGGCAGAATGCGGCAACGCTACGCCATAGAGCAGACACAAGCATAGCCCCACACGAACCACTGCCGCGCGGATCGATTTATATATTAACCCGACTGTTTTCATTGGCTCCTCGCAATGGGTTGAAAGCATAGCTTTGATACTTCGGAAGCGATCTCGACAAGTAGATATCATCGCTGCACAAGAACGGTCAACCGACCCGTCGGATGTGCTGCTGCGCAGGCGCTATTTTCCGTGTTATGGTAAAAAAATAGCTGGACAAATCGCTGCCGCTTACCGATACTGACTGCGCCAGCTTTCCGCCGAGAGTTCGACCATGCCTGCGCCCATCGCTGCAGTTTTCGTCAGCTCCACCTGGGTAGACTTGCAGCCCGAGCGCGCCGCCGTGGAAAAAGCGCTCAATCGATTTTACGAAGCAAAATTCATCGGTATGGAATATTTCGGCAGCCGCGAAGAAACGACGCGCGCGGCTTCCCTCGACGAGGTCGACCGCTCCCAGCTCTATATCGGCATCTTCGCCGGCCGCTACGGTTCGGGCATCACCGAAGCGGAGTACCGCCGCGCCCGCGAGCGCCAGCTCGAATGTCTGATCTACTTTAAAGCGGATAGTGCCATCGAACCCACAATGCGCGAAACCGACGCCGCAAGCGCTCAACGTCTGATTGCGCTGAAGGAGGAGCTGCGGCGCCATACGGCCACAACTTTCTCTAGCGCCGAGGAGCTCGCCGCCGAAGTTACTGCCGACGTGCACCGCTGGCTGTTCGACAAATTTCTCAAGGAGCGCTTGCAGCAAGACGCCGTCGGCGAAATCGTCAGCTCGAAAACCGGCGAAGCAAAAGTTTCCGGCGCCGAAGCCTATCGGCTTCAGGTCGGCTCAACTCTCGGCGGCGTCCTGTACGCCTCGACGCCGCCGGTACCGCAGCGCCGGGCGACCCCGCTTCTGCCAAATGTCAGGCGTTTCCGCGGTTTGATCGATCGTGCCGACGAAGTTCAAACCGCGCTCGCGGCGCTGCCCACGGCCTTGCCGGTGGAGATTGATGGACCGACGGGCGTGGGTAAAACCGTGCTAATGCGCACCCTGGCTTATCATCCGGAGCTGCGCGGCAATCCCGATGGCGTGGTCTATCTCGACCGAGTGGGCACCGAAGCGATCGCAGACTTGCAACAATGCTTGTACGACAGTTTTTACCAGAGCGCACCGCGCCTCAAACCGAGCGAGGGCGAGCTACGCCAACTGCTGCGCGATACGCGCGCTCTCATTTTGCTCGACGATGTAGCGCAAACGGCTGCGGAGCTTGAATCGCTTTTCAATCTCCTGCCGAACTGTCTGTTTTGCCTGGCGTCTGAAGAACGCCACCTGCACAGCGAAGTTAAAGTCATCGCGCTCGCCGGTTTGCCGGAGGAGCACGCGTTGGCGCTGATCGAGCGTGAGCTCGGCACGGTACTGAGCGATCAAGACCGGTCGGCAGCACGTCAGATCTGTAATTTTTTCAACGGCAACCCGTCGCAGTTGATATTGGCCGTAGCAAGCGCACGGCAACAACATAGATCCCTTGCCGGGCTCGTCGCTGCCGCCGAGACCGCTCCGCCGCTCGATAAATCGCTGACGGAAAATCTGGAATCGCGCAGCCCTGCCGCGCGCCGCACGCTTGCCGTCCTCGCCATCCTCGGCGCATCGGTTTCACAAGAAGCCCTCGCCGCCTGCATGGGCGCTCCCGCGATCGAACCGCTTTTGCAGGAGCTGAGCGATGCCAGATTGATTCAAACCGATGGCGCAAGGTTTTCACTGTCCCGCGCGGTGGCGAACGCCGCCCGCGCTTTGCCCGATGGGAACGCCTATTGGCTCGAAGCTCTACCGCGCTTGGTAAATTGGACCGAACAGCTGACCCGTGCGCCGGAGAGCTTGCTCAACGATGTTGCCGCCATTGAACGCGCCACCCAGTGGGCAGCGGATCACGCGCACTGGCAGGAGGTTCTGCGCTTGGCGCGCGCCGCCGAACCAACCTTGAGCGGCAGTGGTCGCTGGGCAGCCTGGGGTAAACTGCTCGATCTTGCCGGTCGCGCCGCCGTGGAGTTACACGATGATGCAAGCCGAGCATGGGCACTGCATGAATTGGGCAGCCGGGCGATTTGCCTGGGCGACCCCGAATCCGCCGACAGATTTTTGCGGCAGGCACTGGCGCTGCGCATTGCGGTCGGCGACCACTGGGATGCCGCGCTTACCCAGCATAATTTGGATATTTTGCGACCGCCGACTATTCCAAGCTACGGCGGACCCGAGCAGCCGATCGAGGAAAGTCGAGAGCAGGTTAAACCCGCGCGATCTAAATTCGCCCAGCTGCCCCGCGCGCTGAAGTTTACCGGAATAGGGCTCATCGCGGTCGCCGCCGGGTTGATCGCACAAACGTTCTTGCGCCAGCAATCTATCCCGTTCAAACTGAATTTCTCGCCGCCCCGCTTGGAATTCACCAGCGCGGCGCTCCATCAACCGAGCTCGATTCAAAGCATCAGCGTAACCAACCCCGGGGCCCGATCGCTAACCATCGGCACCGTCGGTTTGAGCGGCTCAGGCGCAGCGGATTTTACCGTGGTGGAAAACGGCTGCGAGGCGAAGCTCCTGCCGGGAGGCGGAGCTTGCGACATCGCTTTGCGATTCACGCCCAGCGGCGCCGAGCCGAGCGTGGCTCGGCTCATTTTCTGCGACGGCAGCGGCAAACAAACCGCGGACCTTGCGCTGCGCGGCGAAATCGCATTGGCGCCGGCGCCGCTCCTATCTGTGCGCCCTGCCCCCGTGGATTTTGGCGAGCAGGAGATCGGCAGCCACGCCGGCACCGAGATCACGATCGCCAGCAGCAGCGACATCTCAACGCAATTGAGCGATGCGGTCATCACTGGAAACGACGCCGGAGATTTCTCTCTGACACGAAATAACTGCCGCGAAATCGACATTGGCCCGCAGTCCCAGTGCACCATCAACTTGACTTTCTCACCCCGCACGGCGGGGCCGCGCCGTGCGGCGCTGGTTTTGACCACCAGCGATGGCGGTCGCGAAGAAATTGCCCTGCTCGGCACTGGGATTTCCCGCCCGGTGGGCTCGATTCGGGTCGAGCCGGCTGAAGTGGAATTCGGCGAACTTGAGATACGCCGGAGCGCAGAGCGACAAATCACTCTTGTTCACAGCGGCGCGGGCCCCGTTGAGATCGGTAGAGTCGCGATCGTCGGCGGCCAAAGCAGCGACTTCAAGATCGCTGCCAATGGCTGCCAGGGTATCAAACTCGACGCCGGCCGGCGTTGCATCCTGGTTGTGAGCTTCACGCCCGATGCGCCGGGTCGTCGCGCCGCCATCTTAATCATCGCCGATGACACGCCCGATAAAGAGCGTCGGATTCCGCTGATTGGACACGGCCGTACGCCGCTCGCTGCACGGCTTGAGATCGTTCCTGAATTACTTGACTTCGGCGAACGCGGGCTAAACCTGGCGCCGCTATCGCGCCGGCTTATGCTTCGAAACAGCGGCATGGTGGATGTGCGCTTGGGGCGCGCGGCAATTGTCGGCGCCGATGCGCGAAATTTTTCGATCACCTTTAATAGCTGCGGCGCGAGACTGGCGCGGGGAGCAAGCTGCGGCATCACCGTGGGTTACCGACCGGCGGCGTCGGGCGCACACGACGCCGTGCTGCGCATCGAATTCGACGATGCCAGCCGTGACATCGAACTGCGCGGTCGCGCGGCCGCCGAGCAAATCCCGATCGCCGCTTTTACGCCGACACGGCTCGACTTCGGCGATCAGCCCTTGCGCTCGCGCAGCAGGAGCCTGGAAGTTACCGTACAAAACCGGGGAAGCGGCGAGTTACTTATCACCGGCGTCGAGATCAGTGGAAGCAGCAGTTTCGCGGTGGCGAATCGCTGCGCCGAAGCGTTGCGCGCAGGTGCCAGTTGCTCTCTGCGAGTCACCTTCGCACCGCGCGCACGAAGCGGGCAAACGGCTGAGCTGCTCGTCAGCCACAACGCCGCCGGCAGTCCACAGCACATTTCACTGAGCGGCGTTGCCACGCTGCCCGCGACGGCAAATATCGACGTCGTTCCGAATCAACTTCAGTTCGGCAATCAAATGGCCGGCAGCGCCGGCGCAGTGCAAGCCGTAACGGTCGCGAGCACGGGAGCCGCACCTCTCGCCATCCGTGCCGTCACCGTCGAGGGCGCCAACGCGGGCGATTTCACGATGAGCAATAATTGCGTCGCTCAGGAGATTCCTCCCGGAGGACGCTGCCAGATTTCTCTGCGCTTCGCGCCGAAGACGTCGCTGGCAGCCCGCGCAGCCTCCGCGAGTCACCGCAGCGCGACGTTGGTCATCCACCACAACGCCGCGACAAGTCCGCGGCAAATCACCATCGAGGGCACTGCGGTTACAAAATCCACTACACCGGCAGCTCCGGGCGGTCTCAGGCTCCCCCCCGACAGCCGCATTCTTTCAACCGGCTGGTGCTGCGCCAACGGCATTCTTCAGCAATCCACGCGCGCGCAATGCGCCGAAAAGAACGGCAGCTTTTTCACCGATCAGCAAAGCGCCCAAAGTCGTTGCATTCCGGTCATTCGCTAATCGCAGCCGATCGAATGGCCGCGACTTCGAGCGCGCGACGGGCAGGATGAACTTCTTGCATTCGCGGACACCCTACCCTATGGTTCGGTTGAATCCAGCGCAGAGCAGCTATGAGCCTTCGCAACCAAGCCGCCATCGTCGCCATCGGTGAGACTCCGACGGATCGTCTGGGATCAAAACCCGGCGAGCCGCGCAAATCAAGCGCCGATTATCTTTCCTGGGCCATGCGCCTCGCTCTGGAAGAGTCGGGGCTCAGCTTGAAAGATTTACAGGGCCAAGGCCTCGGTGTGACCATCCCGACCGCTTACCCGCAACCGTTTTGGCCCGAAGAAGTCGCGGAGATCCTCGGCATCACGCCGGGCTTTTTGCTCGGCGGCGCCACCGGCGGCGCTGGCGCAGTGTCGCTTTTGGGCGGCATGGACGCAGCGATCGGCTCCGGTATCATTGATCTCGCGCTGGTGATCGGCGCGGCGGCGCCATTTTCCGAACACTGGGGCGGCGGCATCCAGCCCGGCGACATGCGCGACTGGGAGATTCCCTACGGCACAATGGGGCCCAACAGCAAGATCGCCATGGTCATGCGCCGCTACATGCACACGTACGGCGCCACCCCCGATCATTTCGGCAAGATCGCCGTGGCGGGTCGCTATCACGCGAGCTTGAATCCTCTCGCCTATCTCAAAAAACCGATCACCGTCGACGATTATAAAAATTCGCGGCTAGTGGCGGACCCGGTGCGCTTGCTCGACTGCGTCATGCCGGCCAACGGCGGCAGGGCTTACATCATAGCATCGCCGCAACGCGCCAAGACGCTGCGCAAGAAACCAATTTATTTGAAAGGATTCGGCGAGCGCAGCAATCCTTCCTATGGCCCGCGCGCCGGCTCGGATGCGCTCGTGATGGGTGTTAAAGACGCTGGAAAAGTGGCGATGGAGATGGCCGGCGTCAAACACGGCGATATCAATTTTCTGCAGCTCTACGACGACTACATCATCGTCGTCTACCTGCAGATCGAAGATCTCGGCTTTTGCGCCAAGGGCGACCTGGGCTTCTACGAACGAACCGATTTTACCTTCAAAGGCCAACTGCCGATTCAAACCGGCGGCGGCATGATCAACTGCGGCCAACCGTCCACCGCGGGCGGCACGCTGCACATCATTGAAGCCGTGCGCCAATTGCGCGGCGAAGGCGGCGAAAGACAAGTGGCCAACGCCACGATCGGTCTCGTGAGCGGCCTGGGTGTTCTTCCCTACGGAAAAAATCTTGGCTGCTGTGCAGTCGCGATTCTAGGCAGCGAAGCGTAAGAAGCTATGGCTGAAGTCGACGTCAGAAAACCTTTGCCGGCAATCACCCCCGAGGCCAAGCCGTTCTGGGACGCAGCCGCGCAGCAGAAGCTCGTGATGCAGCGCTGCCAGGATTGCAGCGCATGGGTATGGACACCGCGCCCGCTGTGCAATGAGTGCGGCAGCGAGCGCGTTCCGTGGATGCCGATGAGCGGCAAGGGTGAAATTTATTCGTTTACGATTATTCGCCAGGTGGTTGGCCGCGCAGCGTCGAAGGCATTCGAGCCCGATATCCCCTACGTCGTTGCCTGGGTCGATCTCGACGAAGGGCCGCGCATGATCACCAACATCGTCGGCTGTCCCGTGGAAAATGTGAAGCTCGGCATGAAGGTTTCGGTGGTGTTCGAACAGGCCTCGAAAGACATCTGGCTGCCCAAGTTCAGGCCGATGGACTAAAAATCCGCACTCACCGCAAGGAACGAAAGAAGCGCGAACGTCATCCGCCCTTTCATCTGTCATTACGACTGAAAGGAGAAATCTTTCCTCCGGATTATGCTGTGAATCAGGGCGGCGGATATCTCGCTGCGTTCGAAATGACATGGGTGTTGCGCAATTAAATTTTGCGTTCTTTGTGGCTAATTCCCTTCGCTCCCGGCTACTTTTTCGCTACTTCATCCAGAATCGAAAATCGTAAATCTGCTCCAGCGTGGGCAGCTCCTTCAGCCCCATGTCTCTTTGATCCAATTCGAGCTTCATGGCACTCGATGTGGGTTTGCCGTCTAGCGCCCAGCCCGGATGGATCGCATCATAAATATACCCGGCTTCATCCTCGGCGCGCACCACTCAGGATTGTCCGCTTGCGTCGATTTCCGAACATGAGCTATTTCAAGGTCTGATCGCTTTGGAGGGCTTCCCGCATGGAAGATATTCGTATAGTCGACACTACCTTACGCGACGGCAACACCAGTCTCTGGGCGCACAACATGACCACGGGCATGATGCATCCGGTCCTGCGCCACATGGATCAAGCCGGCTTCGACGGCATGGAATTTTTCGTCAGCGGCCGCTTCAAAAAGGTGGTGCGCGAGCAGCGCGACAATCCGTGGGACTGGGTGCGCTATGGCCAGAAGGAGGTCAAAAACACGCGGCTTCGCTACCACGGCGGGTTGAACAGCGGCTTCACTTTTACGCCCCGCTGCATTCCGCGCCTGATCATCCAGCGCGTCGTGGACTATGGCATCACGCTGACGCGGCTCTCCGATCCGTGGAACGATTACGATGCTCTGAAACACGAAGTTGCCGAGTTAAAAAGCCTCGGCATGGAGTCGGTGGTCAATATCATTTTCTCCATCTCGCCGTGCCATACCGACGAATACTACGCCCGCAAGGCGCGCGAAGCCGCGGCGATGAAACCCTACCGCGTCTGTTTCAAAGACGTGGGCGGGATGCTGACGCCGGAACGCGCGCGCACGCTGGCGCGCCTCATTCTCGACAACGCCGGCGCGGTGCCGGTGGAGTTCCACGCCCATTGCAACAACGGCCTTGCGCCGTTTAACTCGTTGGAAGTCGTCAAGCAGGGCATCCGCATCGTTCACACGTCGGTGCCGCCTCTCGCCAATGGCTCGGCGCAGCCGTCGGTCTTCAACGTCGCGCTCAACTTGCGCGCGCTCGGCTACAAGCCTTTGGTCAACGAAAAAGTGCTCGAACCCGTCGAGCAGCACTTTCGCCGGGTGGCCGCCGAGGAAGGTATGCCCATCGGCGCGCCGCGTGAATACGACGAGACCTGGTATCGCCATCAAGTCCCCGGCGGCATGATCTCCAACCTTCGCCACCAGCTCAAAATGCTCGGCAAAGAAAATAAGATGCAAAACGTGCTCGAAGAAATTGTTCAGGTCCGCGCCGAGTTGGGTTATCCGATCATGGTGACTCCCTTCGCCCAGTTTGTCGGCAGCCAGGCCGCGATCAATATCATGACCGGGGAGCGCTACAAGGAAGTCACCGATCAGGTGATTCAATACGCCCTTGGGCTGTGGGGCAAAGAAGGCGCTGAATATATGGACTCCGAAATTAAGGCGAAAATCTTAAACCGACCGCGCGCCCGTGAAATGGAAAACTTCGAAGTGCCCGAAGTCTCCCTCGAAGAAGTACGCAGAAAGTATGGCGGCCCGAGTCTGTCCGACGAGGAGCTGCTGCTGCGCTACTACGCGGGGCCCGAATTCGTCGACGCGCTCAAGTCGGCGCCGCCGAGAAAAGAATATCTCGACGCCCGAAAGCCGCTGGTCAAGCTCGTGGAAGAGCTCGTCAGCAAGCGCCCTGCGGGACATGTTTTCGTTCAGCGCGGCGGCTTTACGCTCATTGCAGGGCGTAGATCCTAACATCATAGCAAACGCGGCCTCTCCCGGGACCAAACCGATTTTGCTTGCCAAAGGCAAGAGCACCGCCGCCCACTTGCGGCCACATCGTACGTCGCATTCCGTTCATTTTCCCGCCCATCGATATTTTTGGGAACTTTATTCCGACTAGCCCGTTTAAGCGGGAGAAGGGTCCGAAAAGGTCAGATAAAATTCACAGGAGGCAATACGTCTATGGTCCAAAGAAAATCTCTGCAATTGGCCGCTATTTTTCTGGGCAGCGTTCTTGTTTTCCCGACCGCTCTTATCGCCGCCGAAAAAGACAGCATGATGAAAGAGCAGAAAACCGACATGATGAAGAGCGACCAAACCGGCGCTATGAAGGATCAAAAGGGCAAAATGGCAAAGGACAACATGAAATCGGAAAAAGGCAAAGCCAAGAAGAGCGGCGACAAGATGAAAACGGACAAGATGGAAGACAAAAAGATGTAGCGGTACCCGCTTCTCAAATTCCCGCAGGCTGTCGGGTCAATAGCCATTGCCCAGCCTCCCAACGCTCGCCGCCGGCGGCTTCCCTCTTCTCCGTCCGCGGCGAGCCGTTGTTGTTCGCTCCTCGCCGGTTAATTTACGGCGATGCCGCGCGTGCGTGTAAGTCCTACAGGACCACAGATAAACTTCACGATGCTCGCCTAGTTCAAATGCGCAGCGACCGGCATGATCCACTCGCAATTTCAGTGATCGCGAATCAATCGGCTACCATCTTTGCCGATTCGCATGGCTTCGTCCGGCCCCAATGCGTTCTCGTCGGCGCTCTTATTTCTCGCGTTACTGACTGCTCTCGATAAATTGCGCATCTTCGCGCCGAATGAAGCCGGGCGGGTTGCCGCGCAGAGAATGCACTTCAAGCCAATCGCCGCTGGCGCTGACGACGTTGACGCGAACGCCGCCGGGGATATTCGCCACCGATCGAGACGATGCCGAAGGCGATTCGAACAGAGTTGTCGAGCGAAGGGTTTGGTAAATTCCCGAATTAGCGTTGCGGCGCGACGCAGACGCGGGCGGTCGATTCGTACGATTCAAGGCCTGCGTATCCTGTCCGCCGGATCTGACTCGCGGCTCGCGCGCTGCGGGTTTCGGTGCAGGCGCTGGGGTTTCTGACGGCGGGCGCGATGCAGCCTCCGGCGGTATCGCTTCGGACAAAGAGGAGTGTGCTTTCGCGTTCCCCGCCACGGAAGAGTTGTTCGCTTCGGTCGCATGAGACGGCATCACCTCTCCTGTTTGTCCCCCCGGCCCTTCGGTCACGATAGTTTTTTGCGGCGTGGGCTCGCGTAATAGATCGGTTCCGACATAGATGGCAGCCGCGGCGAGGACAGTGACGACGGCCGCAATCGCGATGATCTTTGTTTTGTTACCATCGGCCCCGCTCCGCGGCGGTGACAACGGCATGGATTGCTGGCCACGTTTAATCGCTTCGACGGGTCTCGCCTGCCCGCTTGGTTCTGCGGAAGTTAGTGGTGGAAGGGGGGCTGGTGAAGGCCCGGCGCCGCGACTGGTCCTACCTCCACACCCCCTGCAGAAATTATCCCCCGGATCGATTTGTGTGCCGCATTGGGTGCAAAACATGGACGAGTCCTCCCCTAGAAAATCGCGTTGGAGCGCTATTTGCGCGAAGCAGAATCCGGCCGCTCCGGTATATTTTTATTGCCATCGACACCGGCGAAGCGAGACCGATAATCGCGAACCGGGGTGTGATGGTAAGAATTCCTTGAATTTTGAAAGCCGAGTCGATATTCAAGCCCTAACAGAAACGATTCCTGCTTTCACGGCAAAGTTCAACACCCGGAGCGTAATTATGCGAAGATCAAGCACGGTTTCGGTCATGAGATCAGGAATCTCGCTGCTCACCGCTCTTTTCTTCCTGCTGCCATGCAATGGCGCCGCCCAAGAAAAGAAATTGATCATCGGCTATACGGCGCGCGACATGAACAATTTTCCTCTATTCGCCGCCCAGGCCAAGGGTTTTTTCAAGGAGGCTGGCAAGGAAGTTGAGCTGGTGCAGATCCGATCCAACATCGGTCTTTCCGGACTGCTCGGGGGCTCGGTCGACTATTACACGTCGTTCAGCAGCGCGGTCACTTTGGCCGCCCAGCAAGGCGCGCCCGTGCTCGGCATTTTCAGCATGATCGAACGGCCGAGTCTTTACATGATCAGCAGGCCGGAGATTCGGAGCATGCCGGAGCTAAAAGGCAAAACCATCGGTCTCGGCTCCATCGCCGGCATCACCGTGGCGATCACCCGGCGCATGCTTGCTCACTACGGTATCTCTGCCAATGATTTCACCGTCGTCTCGGCAGGCGATCTGCCCGTGCGAATGGCGGCTGTGAAGTCCGGCGCCATTCACGCCACCTTGGCGGGCCCGCCGGCCCCCGTGCAGGCGAAAAATATGGGTCTCAACGTGCTCGCTTCCGCCGCCGACACCGTGGACTTTCCCCTCGCCGGTCTGTCCACGAGCGCTGCCAAAATCAAAACCAACCGACAAGAAGTCGTCTCGGTCCTGAGCGCCATGCTTCGGGGTTTGCACTTCGTCCGCAACCAACGCAGCGATGCAATTGCATTGGTTCAAAAGCTTTTCAAAATGGACCGCGATCTCGCCGAAGCTGCCTACGATCAAACTCTCAAAGCGTACAGTAAAGACGGCACCGCTTCGACCAAGGGAATCGAAAGCGTCCTCGAACTCGCCCGCCAGCAAGGCGCCCCTCGGTCGGTCACGGTAGCTGACGTTGTCGACTTCGGCCCGTTGAAAGAGGCTCAGGCTGCAATCAAATCGCGCTAACTCGATGGCAAAGAAGCATCGGATCCGCTGATTGTAGTTTTTTTGAACACGGAGACCGCTCGATTATGGACAAGCTGCGCTCATTGCATGATGCCATCGCACTCGACGTTAAAGACGGTATGTCGATCGCGATGGGCTGCGCGCTCGAATCGCTCATTCCGTTCGCGGCAAGCCATGAGATCATCCGTCAGAAAAAGCAGGACCTGACGCTGATCGGGCCGATCTCGGACATGCAATTCGACCAGTTAATCGGGGCCGGCTGCGTCAAAAAAATCATCGCCTCATGGGTCGGCAACGTCGCCGCCGGCTTGGGTCATAACTACCGGCGCGCCGCGGAAAACGGCAGTCCACAACCGATAGAAATCGAGGAGCACTCCAATTTCACCATCGGTCTCGCATTGGAGGCTGCGGCGATGGGCGTCCCCTATCTTCCAACCCGCACCATCGGCGGCAGCGACTTTGCGCACACCGAGCCGTTTCGCCCCGTGCGCTGCCCGTTTACCGGAGAAAAGTTGCTCGCGGTGCGCGCGTTAACTTCGGACCTCGCGATCCTTCATGTCCAGCGTGCTGACCGCGAGGGCAACGCTCATGCGTGGGGCAACCTTGGTGTCATGCGCGAGGCCGCGCTCGCTGCCAAGAAAGTAATCTTGACCTGCGAGGAAATCGTCGAGCACGAGGTGATTTTGCGCGATCCCAATCGCACCATAATTCCCGGTTTTCTCGTCTCCAGCGTGGTCCACGAGCCTTACGCTTCTTTTCCCTCGCCGACTCAAGGCTACGCGCGCCGCGACGATGATTTCTATTTTGATTACCACAAGGCGAGCCGGAGCGCCGAGGGGTTTGCTCAGTGGCTGCAAGATTGGGTGCTAAGCGTGGGCAGTCAGCAAGAATTCCTGGACCGTCTGGGGCCCGAACGGGTCCAACGCCTCAAACCGGAGCAGGACCTGCTCGCACCCGCGGTTAATTTTAGCTATTGATTTTAAAAATCTCAGGAGGAGCCGATGAAAACCGTACCATCGATAAAACTTACTCAGGAAGGCTGCGACATCATCGTCAACGCCGCCATCGAGAAAGCCAAGGAGCTGAAGCAAGTCGTCAGCATCTGCGTCGTCGACGCCGGCGCGCAGCTGATGGCGTTCAAGCGCATGACCAATGGCCGAACCCATAACGTTCTGATCGCTCAAGCCAAGGCGCGCTGCGCAGCACTGACTACCGCCGCTACCGGGAAAAAGGGACGGGACGGCAGCGAAATTCCTGACCATCAAGTGCTGGCACAAACCCTCGCCGTTGGGCCCGGCTGGTTCATCAGCATCGAAGGCGGCCTGCCAATCACCGTCGACGGCCAATGCATCGGCGGCGTCGGCTGTAGCGGCGCACCTGCTGCGGTCGATCGGCAGATCGTCCAAGCCGGCATCGACGCTTTCACTAAAGCGTGATGGCTTTCGTTCAAAGTTCAACGTTCCAGGTTGCAGGTAGCCAGGAATCCGGACGTTGAACTTTGAACCTCGAACTTTGAACTACACGCGCAGAGAATTGATGGTCGCTGCCGCCGCGCGCGAAATCCGCGACGGCGATAAAGTCTTTGTCGGCATGCGTCTCCCGCTGCTCGGTTTCGCCGTTGCCAAGGAGACCCACGCGCCCAACGCCATCGGCATTTTCGAGAACGGCGTCGTGCGGGATTGGCCCGCGCTCGAATCCATCTTCACCATGAGCGACCCACCCAATATCGCTCACGCGCTCTACTGCGGCGGCCTCAACGATGTCATGTATCTCTTGCAAAGCGGCCGCGTCGATCTCGGTTTTATCGGCGGCGCCGAAGTCGATCGCTTCGGCAATTTAAACACCCACTGGGTTAATGAAAACGGCAATCGTACACGCCTTCCGGGCAGCGGCGGCGCCGCCGATATTGCGACGCTGGCCCGCCACTGCGTCATCATCATGAATCATGAAAGGCGCCGTTTTCCGGCCAGGGTGCAATATATGACCTCGCCCGGCTTCGGTCGTGGCGGGGAGTGGCGCGGGCGCAAAGGACTTTCCGGCGGGGGGCCGAGGCGAGTGATCACGAGCATGGGTATTTTTTCCTTCGATGCTAAAACCGAGGAAATGATTCTGAGCTCGAACCATCCAGGAATTTCAGTGAAGGAAATTCAGGATGAAACCGGCTGGCGGCTGCGCCTCGCCGAAAACTGCGGTGAGACGCAACCGCCGACCAAGGAAGAATTAGCCGCGGTCAGAAAATACGATCCAAAAGGAGTGTGGACATCCTAGCCGCCCATCACTCCGATCAATCAAGCCTCCAGTTTGACCGAATTGATCACCACCGCTTCAACCGGCACGTCGTCGTGGTACCCACGGCGGCCGGTTTTGACCTTTTCGATGCTGTGCACCACCTCCATGCCTTCGATCACCTCACCAAAGACGGCGTAACCAAACTCCGCCGGTGACAGGCTGCGATGATTGAGAAACTCGTTGTCCTTGACGTTGATAAAAAACTGCGAGGTCGCGCTGTCGACTACGTTGGTGCGCGCCATGGCGATGCTGCCGAGATTATTTTTTAAACCATTGGCCGCCTCGTTCTTGATCGGCGCCTTGCCCCTTTTCTCATTCATCTGTGCATCCATGCCGCCGCCCTGGATCATAAAACCGGGAATGACCCGATGAAAGATCAGGCCGTCATAATGGCCGTCGCTTACGTAATCGAGAAAGTTTTTCGTCGTGATCGGCGCTTTCTCCGCATCGAGCTCGATTCGAATATTGCCCTTGCTCGTCGCCATCACGACAACCGGATTTTTCTCCGCCATGCTGTCCTCCTGGAAATTTTCCATAACGTCTAACATCTTTTTCGGCAGAGCGATACCGGGGTGGAATTTTAGAAAAGCTTGCGATATGGGTACGAAGAATCGGATCGACCCCCGCAGGCGAAAGGAGCACTTATGCCGAGCGATCGAAAAATTGAAGGAATTTTGACGCCGATGCCGGTGGCGTTCAAACATGACGGCGCCATCGATCACAAGGCGACCGACGCGATCATCGATTTCTATCTGGAGGCCGGCGTGCACGGCTTTTTTCCTCTGGGCACCCACGGACAGGGCATGGTCATGGAGATCGACGAACGCAAAAAAGTTGCCGAACAGATCGTCAATCGGATCAAGGGACGGGTGCCGGTGGTTCTCCATATCGGCACGGCCAACACACTTTCATCGATCGAGCTCGCCAAGCATGCGGTGAGCCTCGGCGTCGATGCTATCGGAGTGGTGCCGCCCTATTACTATCCGCATGACGATTGGGAGGTGTATGCCCATTACAAGGCCATCGCCCAATCCGTGCCGGGTACACCGATGTTCATCTACGACAACACGGAGACCACCTGGGTCGAGATCACTCCGGCCAAAGCCAACAAGATCATCGAGGAGATCGCACCCAATCCGCTGGCCGGCATCAAAGTATCCTTTATTCCCTACGACAAGTTATTGGGCTACGTGTATCAATTGCCCAAGTCCGTGGGGGTTTTCCCTGGCGGGATTTTTAACCTCTATACGGGTTATTCAGTCGGCGTGCGCGGCGCCATTCATCCGCCTTCCACGCCGTTCCCCGAGACCTGCGTGAAAATGTATGAGGCGCTCAAGGCCGGGGATCTGAAAGCGGCGCAGAAGGAACATGATCTTTTGACCCGGCTCATGCAGGTAGTCGGCAAATACCTGCGCACCCATGGGCGCGGCGTTTTCTGCGAGCTGATGAAGCTGCGCGGCCTGCCGGTGGAGCGTTTCCCGCGCTGGGCGACCCCGCCGTTCACGGAAAAAGACCGGGCCGATCTAAAAGCGGGCATCGTGAATGCCGGTTTTGCCCTCTAATCAAGTGTGATGGGCGAGAAACCGTTAAGATTGGAAATCGGCAAAAAGCTTTCGCCCGACGAAGCGAAAGCTTTCACCGACGAGATCAAACACCGCATGTACGCGCTCTGGAATCGGCGTGTATTTGGCGGCGCTTTTATGCGTGATCTCGAAGCCGGCAAACTGCCCTTCGAAACCATCAAGCTTTTCTGGCGCAACTGGTACAGTTATCCGGTGGAAGTGAATAATTTTCACCTGATCATCTATCAGCGCCACCAGGGCATCTTCGCGCGCCACCGCGATCTGCTCGCTCCCTACGTCGGCAAGATCAGCGACGAGCTGGTCAATCCGAACATACCCGGCCATATCCAGGTGCTGATCAAACAAGGGGAGCAGTTCGGTGTGAGCGTCGATGAAATGATCCACTGCGAAGTCTTCGCCGAGTGCCGCGCTTTGACCGAGTTCGCCCGCGGCCTGGTTTACGAGGGCAGCATGATCGAGTGGTGGGCGCGCTCGCTTAACGAAGAGATGTTCGGCCACTGGTCCAAACGTTGGCGCGAAGCGCTGCTCAACAAGTACAACATCAAAGAGGCCGACCTGCACTACTTCCAAGTGCACGAGGAAGCCGATCTGCACGAACACCTCGACGGCTTGATGGCTCACGGACAAGTGGCGCGCATGATTTTCGAGCGCTTGTTGCAGGACGGCAACACCTGGTATCGACCCGGCTGGGGGCCGGAGTACTGCTGCCTCACCAATGCCGAGTATGTCGCTCTGTTTCACGACGGTATTTTCAAACATGCGAAGGAACTGGGTCATTTTTGAAATGGAAAACGGAGAATTGATAATGGCAAATGCACAATCGGTAGACGGGTCCAATTTCCATGAAGCGATACTCCGTTATCCATTTTCAATTTTCCATTTGTAACCATGCCTTTCAACGATCTACGGGAATTTATCGAAGCGGCGCGCCGTATTGGACAGGTGAAAGATATCCACGGCGCCGACTGGAATTTGGAAATCGGCGCCTTGACCGAACTGTTCGCCTTCAGGGAGCCATCGCCGCTGGTTTTGTTCGATCGAATTCCCGGTTATCCGGCAGGATTTCGCGTGGCATCCAATCTGATCAATACGCCGGCGCGCTCGAGTTTGACAGTGGACATGCCGGCCGACGCCAAACCCATCGAACTCATCGCCAAATGGAAAGAACTCTTGAAAGGTGTGCAGCCGATTCCACCGCGAGTGGTCTCCACCGGACCGATTCTCGAAAACGTAAAGTCCGGTCCAGATATCGACATGACGGCGTTCCCCACGCCCCACTGGCATGAATTGGACGGCGGTCGCTACATTGGCACAGCCGATTGCGTGATCACCCGCGAGCCGGAAGAAGGCGGCTGGGTCAACGTCGGCATTTATCGCGTTCAAGTGCACGATAAAAACACTCTGGGGCTTTACGTTTCTCCCGGGCATCATGCGCGCATCATGCGCGAGAAATATTGGGAGAAGGGCAAGAGCTGCCCGGTGGCGGTGACCTTCGGCCAAGACCCGCTGTTGTTTTTGGTCGCCGGCCAGTCGATTCCCTACGCCATGTCGGAACTGGACTACTGCGGTGGTTTGCGCGGCGCGCCGGTGGACGTGATCCGCGGCGAAGTCACCGGCCTTCCGATCCCCGCCACCGCGGAAATCGCCATCGAAGGCGAAGTGCCGCCGCCCAAGGAACAAATTCACGTCGAAGGCCCGTTCGGGGAATGGCCAGGTTACTACGCCCACGGTGCAGCCGACGAGCCGGTGATCCGGGTAAAAAAACTCTATTATCGCAATAACCCAATCATCGCGGGCGCGCCGCCGCTCAAACCGCCGTTCATCACTTTCGGCGTGCCCATTGGTGCTGCAGCGATCTGGAACTATCTGGAGAAAGCCGACGTGCCGGACATCAAAGGGGTGTGGTGTTACGTCGGCGGATCAGCGGCAGCGGGCGGGGCGCCCTTCATCGTCGTGTCTCTCAAGCAACGCTATCACGGCCACGCTCAACAAGCCGGCATCGCCGCGCTCGCTTCCCGCGCGGGCAATTACCATGGTCGATTCGTGATCGTGGTCGACGAGGATATCGATCCGTCGGACATGAAAGAAGTCATCTGGGCAGCGGCTACGCGCTGCGATCCAAAGACGGCCATCACTGTCATTGACGGCTGCTGGAGCACGCCGCTCGATCCTGCTATGCACCCGGACCAACGCAACGCAGGCAACTTCGTGAACAGCCGGGCGATCTTGAACGCCTGCCGTCCCTACGCTTGGCGCGACCGCTTTCCGCCGGTAAACGCTCTAAGCCCCGAGCTCAAGCAGCAAATCTCCGAGAAATGGAAAAAGGAGCTTTCGTGACGGCGCCGATTCGGCCGACTCCGCAGCAACTTGAGGCGCAGAATTGCTTCCTTGCCCTTGACATGGCACCATACGGGGATGGAATTCCTCTGGGACCTCTTTCATAGAATATATGACGTCGAATCGCTCGTGAGGGTGGGCGGAATCGTCGGGCTCTCGGCCATCGTTTTCACAGAAACCGGCTTGCTCATCGGTTTCTTCTTGCCCGGTGATTCCCTGCTGGTGACCGCCGGGTTGTTTGCCGCCCGCGGCGACCTGCAAGTGGCGCCGCTGCTGATCGCACTCAGCGCCGCGGCGATTATCGGTGACACCGTCGGCTACAACATCGGCGCGCGCACCGGACCCAGGCTCTTTAGCCGGCAAGACTCGCTGCTCTTCAACCAGAAACATTTGATCACCACCAAAGATTTCTACGAACGCCACGGTCCGTTCACTATCGTGATCGCCCGCTTCGTGCCGATTTTGAGGACCTTCGCACCGGTGGTTGCCGGTATCGGTGCCATGGAGTACCGGCGCTTCCTCGCCTACAACATCACCGGCGCCATCGGCTGGGTGTCGTTGACCGCGCTCGGCGGCTATTTTCTCGGCCAGATGATCCCGAATATCCACGACCATCTGCACAAGGTCATCGCCATAGTGATTTTGCTCTCGCTCCTTCCCGCGCTCATCAAGCTCGCCCGCGAGAGATTCAAATCCCAGGAACGTTAGACACCGTCAAAGACAAATTATGCGCCGGGGCGCGATCGCGGCGCGCTGTGCGCCCGCAACTTGATGGGATCGAGGCGCTTCATGCGCTCGGATCGATCGGTCGGTGCTTGCGGACCTTGCACCGATTTGGCTTGCATTTTCACGGCAATGCCGCGCCGTAGATAACTCGGATCTAAATTTAAAATTTCACAAACGTTGAGAAACGAGAACGGCGCCTTCGCGTCCTGATCAAAGAGCCAGTCATGAGCGTCACGGAATAATTTCGCGCGCATCGGGATTGGCTCGTCAATATACTTCAAGATGCATTCGATGGCGTCGGTGAGAATCGCCAGCATCAATTCCCGTTCGGGCTCGAGTCGGCTGCTCCGGCTGAAGACTTCGAGAAATTGCTCCGGGGCGACGACATCGCTTTCAAACAACTGTCCCGGATTTTCCATACTTCCTCCTTTGAAAATCATGACCTGCTAAAACCATCGCGCCGGACCCAGAGACGGCTCAGACCGAATCTCAGGATTCTTGATCGGCACCGACGAGGCTGTGGAAAAACGTCGGCATCGTCAACGCGGCGGCATGTCGACCGCGGCACGCCCGGCAGAAGAGCGCTCAGGGAAGATGTAGGCTAAATCCGATAGACTTCTTGGAAACGAAAGAGGTCGCGAAAAGCTTCACGATCATAAACTAGGCCGTCGCCGTTAATTACCGCCGTCGGGGCGAATTTGATCTTGCGCGGGATCGCCCCAGGCATCAATTTGGCGCCGACCTTTTCCCGCGGCGACCAGTCAAGGCTTCGGCTAGGAAAGCTGTTGTCCCCGAAGTCGTCGAGCGAGTCGAGAGAAAGAAAGGAGGTTTCGAA
>JBLMXG010000206.1:0-8028 GCA_050257635.1 Chloroflexota bacterium | reverse complement strand
CGCCCGTGCCGGTCAACCGATTGAGGATGCAAATGGGTCGCAGAGATTTGGCCCGCACCCCGTAGATCGTTGTGGCCAAATTCGGAGATCAGGCAGCCAACCCAGCCGGCCCGTCCAAAGCTGCCGACATATATTCTAGTCTTTCTGCCGAGGAGGATCTTGTGGCAATTATTTTTCGACGTGCGCGTTCACAAGACCTGCAGCGAGCAGGCGAACTGGTCGTTGGCAGCATGAACGAGTTGTCGGAACGTCATGGATTCGGCCCAATGGCCACTGTGCGTCCTCCAAGCTTTTCGCTGTTCTCTCTGGGAGATGATGCGGAAGGCCTTTGGGTGGCGGAAGATGCGGGCGAGATTCTTGGGTTCGGATTCAGTTGGGTGTGTGACGACTTGTGGTTCCTAGCGCAGTTATTCGTGTCCCCCGGGCAGCAGGCACACGGTATTGGCGGGGAGCTTTTGAAGCGAACTCTGCATCAGGCACAAAAAACCAAGGCAGCAACCAAGGCGCTTATCACTTTCACCTTCAACACTGTCTCTCAAGGACTGTATATGCGGCATGGGATATTCCCGCGGTGTCCAATTTACAATTTCAAGGTAACACGTGAAAATCTGATGAACCGCTTGCACGGCGCGCAGCTGCGCTACGCGCCGATAGAGAACACAGGATCCCATCTGCACAGGCTTACGCAGATTGATATCGGGGCCTTGGGGGTATCGCGCCGGAAGCATCACCAATATCTGCTGAATGATGGTGAGACGAGAGGCGTGATGCTTTACGCCAACGATAGCGACGAATGTCTCGGCTACGCTTACATTGCCGACGGACATATCGGGCCACTTGCGGTTACGCATCCGGCTATGGTTGGCGCCGCATTCTGGACCGCGCTGAGTCTCGCTGTTGATAGTGGTTCAACGCAAGTCTCGGCCTTTCTTCCCGGCCCGTGCGAAACCGCTTTGAGCATTGCCGTCGAGCTTGGTATGCGCATCACGATTCCAATGATCCTGATGTCGACACAAGATTTCGGCCATTGGACTCAATATCTGCCCCGCAATCCGGGCTTTATGTGATCTAAAGGACGATTCTGATAATTTATCAGCGATTGTTGCAGCCGGCCTGGCGTTTCCGGCGGTGATCGCTGAGCTTGGACGTTACGCCCGGGATTGAACTGATTTCTCCTTCAGTCCAATCCTAGAAAATTGTCCGCCTTTTGTCCGTGGACGTTAAACAACAAGCCCCAAGAGCTGCCAATTACAGCAGCGCTCAGGGCTTGTTTTCACTGGACTATTACGGCTGTGTCAGGTTCTAGTCACGATTGATTTTTGAATGGCATTCAAAAGGTCGTGGGTTCGACTCCCATCGGCCCCACCAGCGAAAGTTGCGCTCCTTATTCGCGAGGGGCGCAATGGACTCTTGCCCACTATTCGCTTCATGGCAGAATACCTATTTGGGGGATGCTGAAAGCATACATAATCTTGCCCAGGAAATTTGGAAGCATAATACTGCCACTTAGGCAAGATTAAGGTTCAATTCACAACAGATGGTGTCGAGGATTCCAGATCTCAATACGTATCGAACATTCTCTGAATCTCATCGGCGTTGGTCGTCTTCGTGAGTGCCAGCGAGAGGAGCAGCCGCGCTTTCCACGGCTGTAAGTTGTCGCCGGCGACGAAGCCGCGATTTTGCAAACCGGGACTGTGTAGCACCGGGTAGCTTATCGTTAGGATTCGACACCGCGACGACTGTGGCATGGAAGATTGGAACGTGGCATACTCGCCCTCATGAGCAAGGCTGCCGTAAATATCGATGATCTCAATCCTGAGGAACGGTTGCAGATGATCGAGGAACTGTGGAACAGTCTCAGTGGGCAACCAGGAAGCGTGCCCCTTACCGACGCGCAGCGCCAGGAATTGGACCGGAGATTGGACGATCTTGAGTGCACCGGCCCGGTTGGAATTCCTTGGGAAGAAGTTTTGCAGCAGATCCGCAGCCGCTCTAAGTGAAACCGCCCATCTTTCGGCCCGCGGCAGCCGCCGACGTCGAAGAAGCCTACCAATGGTATGAGGCTCGACAAGCGGGTCTGGGCGACGAGCTTCTTAACGCCATAAGCATGCTTATCGAGTCGATTACGGCGAGTCCCGAATCATTTCCCGTCGTTCATCGGCAGACTCGCCGCGCGCTTCTACGGCGTTTCCCGTACGGCCTTTATTATCGCATTGTCGACGATCAGATTGTTGTTATCGCTTGCATGCACGGTCGGCGGCACCCGCACCGGTGGCAGTCTCGAAGTTAATTTTTATAGATTCTTGCCTTCAATACGTATCGAACATCCTCTGAATCTCGTCCGCATTGCTCGTCTTCGAGAGCGCCAAAGACAGCAACAAGCGGGCTTTCCAGGGTTGCAGATTGTCGCCGGCGACGAAGCCGCGTTTTTGCAGGCCGGGGCTGCGGACGACGCGGCCGGAGGCGACGCGGCTGCATAAACACATCAACATGCCGGTTTCCTTGAAGCATTTATCGAAGGCCGCGTCTTCGGCCGGAGTCGGGCGGCCGGCGCCGGTGCCGGCGCTGACGATGCCCTTGGCGCCGGCTTTGGCGGCGGCTTCGATCATCGTGCCGTCGGCGCCGACGTAAGAGAGCACCATGTCGACGCGCGGCAGCGATTCGAGGTTGCGCACGTCGAATTCCGTCGCCGTCGTGTGTTTGCGCACCGGCTGATGGTAATAAACGATCTTGCCGTCGCCGTCGGCATAACCGAGAGGGCCGAGGTCGCGCGACTGAAAGGCTTCGACCCGATAGGTCGCATTCTTGGTCACATCGCGGCCGTTGAAGATCGTGTCGTTCATCACGAGCAAACAGCCGCGCCCTTTGGAGTTTGGATCGGCGGCGACTTTGACTGCGTTGACCACGTTCAAGTAACCATCCGCGCTGATCGCCGACGCCGGACGCATCGACCCGACCACGACGACGGGTTTGTCGGTCTTGAGCGTCAGATTCAAAAAGTAAGCGGTCTCTTCGATGGTGTTGGTGCCGTGGGTGATGACGATGCCGTCGGCTTTGTCTTCGTCGAAGATCTTGTGGATGGTGCGCACGAGGTCGAGCCAATCTTTGTCGATAAGCGCGTGACTCGGCAGGCGGCGAAAAGGGATCTCTTGCACCTGAGCAATCTCTTTCAGCTCAGGCAGTTGCTGGAGTAGCTCGCCGTCTTGCAGACGTTTGCCCGCTTCGATGTACCAGGCGAGGTCGAGGCGGTCTTTGCCGAGAGAATCGATGGTCCCGCCGGTTAAGATCAATGCGACTCTGGGTAGATTTGCCATACAAAAAACCTTTCTTTCGTACTTTGTTTGCAACTATCGTTCTTACCCGGCTCGATCGTTGACTTCAAGATCTCCGAGCTGATTACGGGTTCAAAACGTTCAAGCCGTTCAAATCGTTCAAAACGTCTCGGAGGTTCCAGTGGTTTCAAGGGTTACCGGCCAACGTGTTAACGATTGGAACTTCTGGAACGGCTTGAACTACTTGAACGATTTGAACGTCTTGAACGCGTTCTACCCTTCGGAGGAAACAGAACACGATCACGTACTTGCGTAGGCTTTCAATTCCGGCAAAGCTTCTCGGGCGAAGCGGTCGATCTGCTCCCGGCGCTCGGGATAGTGGGGAATCATGAACTGAAGGCCGATGTGGACGGCGCCCGCGTCGACGAATTGTTTCAACCTTTCGATAACCTGTTCGATGCTTCCCTTTAGGTAGTCCGTGATCGGCGGCCCGGCGTCAGGAGTGAGCTCGATGGGGAGACAGCAAGCGAGCTGGACATCGTCGGGGTTGCGGCCGGCTTTTTTGGCTTCGGCGCGAACGTTTTCGAACCCATCGGCCAGTTCGTCAGGGGTGATTTTTACGAAGTAGGGAAACCAGGCGTCGCCGTACCGACCGGCGCGGCGCTGGGCGTATTTGCCTTCACCACCGACCCAGATCGGGATGCGCGGCTTTTGATACGGCTTCGGATTAAACGCGATGTCGTCCACGTGGTAATATTTGCCGTGAAAGGTAATGTGCTCCTCGCTCCAGAGCTGCTTAAGCAGATCCAACTGCTCATCGGACACGTTGCCGCGCTCTTTGAACGGCGCGTTCATGGCGGCGAATTCTTCTTCCATCCAGCCGACGCCGACGCCCATGATCAACCTGCCGGCTGAGAGCTGATCGATCGTCGTGGCGATCCTCGACCAGTGGAGCGGGTGGCGATAAGGCAGCACCATCACGCTCATGCCCAATTGAATTTTTTCCGTGCAGCCGGCGAGAAAGGCAAGGCAGGTGAGAGTGTCAAAGAACGGCCGGTCGGGCGGCACGATGAAAGTCGCTTCCTTGCTGTAGGGGTAGATCGTTTCGATCTTCCACGGGATCACCAGGCGATCGGCGGCCCACACGGAATCATAGCCCGCTGCTTCGGCTCCCTGCGCCGCCTGCATGAGCGTCTTGCGGCTCGCCGCGCGGCCGGAAACGGGAAGAAAGACGCCGAATTTGGTCATGGAATTATTTTTGTAATTGAGGCAGTTCGAATTCAGGTCCGTTTCACCACGAAGGACCCAGCGCGGCAAAGCCGCAACCAAATATGAAAAGGCGTATTCACCACGAAGACGCGGAGGACACGAAGGAAAAACGAACTTTGCCCCAAATGGGGGCAGAAGAAGAAAAAGAGGTTCTTCGTTACCTTCGCGCTCTTCGTGGTGGACTGTAAGCTTTTCATAGAATTCAGCTGCTGCTGCCACCTCGGCCCATCAATGACCAAGATGCGATTCGCCGGGGCCTTGCTCGCGGTAAAGGCCAAACGGTTTTAATACCGGTGCGTCGTTCATCGAGAACAGAATCGCATCGTCGTTTGCAGTCGTATTGGCGTGCTCGTGCCAGTGCCAGAGCGGCACGACGAAGGTGTCGCCTTTTTCCCAGTGAAACGGTTTGCCGTTGATCACTGTTGTGCCGCTGCCGCGAAAGGCGTGATAAAGCACGGTGCTGGTGTGACGATGCGACTGAGTGCGCTGCCCGGGCTTGAGCAGCTGAATCCAACAGGAAAGCGTCGGCAACGACGGCCCGCCGGTCAGCGGATTCACATATTCCAGGGCGTAGCCTTCATAGACATTTGCCGGCCCGTTGGCGAGCCGCTTGAGCGCAGGCTCGATATCGCGCCAGCGGTAATGCAGCGGCGCCGGCGCTTGGCTTCCATCGGCCGTGACAGGGCGCGCCATACCGTAGGCCGCCGGATCTGAACGGCGTTCCTCTGCGGGCATGCGCTTTTCCGGATAAGGCTCGAACGAGATCACTTGCAGGGATTGGATGAACGGCACGTCGAGGCCGTCGATCCAGATCATCGGCTCGGCGCCTTCGTGAGCGTGCTCGTGCCACGCCCACTGTGGCGTGAGAATCAGATCGCCATCTTCCATCACGAGCTTTTCGCCGCCGACGTTGGTGTAGCCCCCTTTGCCTTGGAGGATGAAGCGGATCGCCGCCATCGTGTGGCGATGGGGCGGCGCGACCTCGCCGGGCTGAATCATTTGGAAAGCGAACAGCATCGTGTGGCTGGTCATCTCTATCTCTTGCGCTCCGGGATTGACCAGCCGCAACGTGCGCCGCTCGGCTTGGCCGCGCTCGATCTGTATCTGATCCCGCGCCTGGACGAGACCGTCGTAGATGTCGGCCCACTTCCAAAGATAAGGCTGAATTTTCGTCTTGGGATCGCCCGGACGGGCGCCGGGGGGAATGCGCCAGATGCCGGAAATCTGTTTTTCCGCCAGACGGCGATCGAGCTCTTCGACATTGGGTATGGCGTCGTTCATGGCGACCTCCAGAAAATTCTGTCAGCGGTCGAGGGGAATTGTTGCCGAAGCCCCGATGCTTCTGCTATCTCTGAGACGCTTCCCGCTGCCAAGTCGTTAGTTAACCGAAGGCGCAGGACTTGTCAAATTTTTGCGGCTGAACCGATATCGAGTTGTTTCGGGTGCCGAGTCGCTCCCGAGTTTCGATGGTTTCAATTTAGCGGGATAACCGAAAGGAGCAGAATGAAACAAGCGTGGATTGTGGCTTTGGTATTGTTTCTGGCAACCCCGGCGGCTGCCGCCGATAAGGTTCGGATGTCGATATCGGCGGTCGACGTATCCTTTCTTACCTCGGGGGTAGCGCTCAAGCGCGGCATGTTCCGCGACGAGGGCTTCGATGTCGAGCTGATCCGCATGAACGCCAATGTTTCGGTGACAGCGCTCAGCACCGGCGACATCGATTACACGATGGTGTTTGCGTCGGTCGTGCGCGGCGCGATGCGCGGCCTGCCGATGAAAGTGGTGGCAAGCTTCATGGACAGCTCGACGCATCTGCTGATCGCGCGGCCCCAGTACAAGACAATTCGTGCATTGAAAGGCAAGACGCTCGCTGTCAGCACTTACGGCGCGACCTCGGACGTGGCGGCGCGCATGATGATGAAACAGGGGGGCATCGATCCGGAAACGGAGTTGAAGATTGTTCCGCTCGGCGGGGAACGTTCCCGCTACGCGGCTTTGAAAGAGGGCATCGTCGACGTGGCAGTGTTGTCTCCCCCCACAGACACTGAGGCGCAGCGCCTGGGCTACCATGTCTTGTCTCGATTCTACGAGCATTTCAAATTGCCGTTCACCGGGCTCGGCACTAACTTGAAAAAGCTCAAAGAGAAACCGGACGAGATTAAACGCATGCTCAAGGCTTTGCTGCGCGCCAATCGCTACGTGCGGTCGAATCGCGAAGGGACGATACAGACCATGATGGATTGGATCAAGGTCGATCGGGAAAGCGCCGCCGCGACTTACGATGCCACCTGGAAAATTTTCAGTGAAGACGGCGCGATCTCGGACAGCGGCCTCAAGCTGGTGATCGACCAGGCGCGCGGCGCGATGAAGATCGATCGCCCGGTGGCGATTTCCGAGGTCGCGGATTTGAGCCTGATTCGTGAGGTGCAGAAGGAGCTGGGGATAAGAAAATAACAGTGGAGTACTGGAATGTTGGAGTGATGGGATCTGAGCAATACTCCAGTACTCCAACACTCCATCACTCCCGTTTAAGGTTTTCCGGGGAGGTTGCCATGAAGAACGGTTTTCGCGCCTTTGACAGCGACATGCATGTCTACGATCCGGCGTTTCTTTACGAAAAATACATGAACCCCAGATGGGGCGAGCGCATTCCGCGCGGCCAGCGAAACGGCAAACATGGCCGGGTCGAGTTCAGGCTAGGCGGCGGTAAAGAGACCTTGCGCGCGATCACCGACGTCATCGATCACGGCCAGAAACAAGTCGCCGACCGCTACGACTTTGCGGTGGCGCGCGACTACGACGCCGTCTCACAAGTCGAAGCGATGGACCGGGAGGGGTTGGATGTAGCCGTGTTATTCCGGACCTCCCCGCTCCACTGCGACGAGACTCTCGAACCGGAATACGCCAACGATCTCTGCAAGGCGTGGAACGACTGGATCGCGGATTTTTGCAAAGAGAATCCGCAGCGGCTCAAGGCCTCGGCGCTGATCACGCTGCACGATGTCGATCTCGCCCTAGAAGAAGTGCGGCGCGTGAACGACCGACTTGGGATAGGGGCGCTGTCTCTCTGTCCCGAGCCGATCAACGGGAGAAGGATTCACGATCGCTGTTTCGATCCGCTCTGGGCGGAGATCGAAAAGCGCGAAATTGCACTTTGTTTCCATCCGCCGGCGCGCCCCAAGCAGGACCAAGTCGCGAACAAGTTTTTCGGCCATCCCAATGCCAACATCGTCGCGCTCGCCTTGCGCAATCCGGTCGAGCTGATCCAGGCAGTGTCGTGCTTTTGCGCCGGCGGCGTGCTGGAAAAATTTCCTCAGCTCCGCGTCGCGTTTTTGGAAGGCAACTGCGCCTGGTTGCCGTGGCTGCTCTATCGTCTCGATGAGCGCGCAAAGCTTCACGGCCCGCTCGCCGACGTGCCGCTGTCGCGCAAACCGAGCGATTACTTTCTTCGCCAATGCTTTATCTCAGTCGACCCCGATGAATATCT
>JBLMXG010000205.1:0-5919 GCA_050257635.1 Chloroflexota bacterium | reverse complement strand
CGGGAATTAATAGGCGGTAGGGGGTTTGCAAGTCGCCTCGCTGCGATGGGTCTTGCGGTCGGCGCGCACCTCGAGGTGCTCGATAATCGAGGGCATGGGCCGTTGCTGATCTCGGTACGCGACACTCGCGTCGCCCTTGGCCGTCGCGAGGCGCAAAGCATTATCGTCGAGAAATTGTCAGATGAATGAGCGGAACGGCGACATTGGCGAGGGATTTGCCGCAAGACGGCAGAGTTCGGATGCGCGCCTGTTGATTGCGCTGGCCGGCCAGCCGAACGTCGGCAAATCGACGATCTTCAATCTGTTGACCGGTTTGAGTCAGCACGTCGGCAACTGGCCGGGAAAGACCGTGGAGCGCAAGGAAGGCATCGTCCGTCGAAACGGGACATCAATTCGCATCATCGACCTGCCCGGTGCCTATAGCTTGACGGCCCACTCGGAAGAGGAACGCATTGCGCGAGACTTCATCATTCGAGAGCATCCGGATGTTGTGGTGATGGTTGCGGATGCGTCGGCGCTGGAGCGCAATCTTTACTTGCTGACCGAGTTGCTGTTGCTGCCTGTTCCCGTGGTTTTGGCGCTCAACATGATGGATGTCGCTTTGGCTTACGGCACGTATGTGGAAGCTCATGTGCTTGAGGCCGCGCTGGGCCTGCCGGTTGTGCCCGTGATCGCGACTCGCAATGAGGGAGTGGCCGAGTTGGTCGAGGCTGCCGAGCATCTCGCACGCGAACCCACGCGTTTCCGACCGGCGCGACCGGACGTAGCCGTGCCACACCGCAACGTCGTCGCCGAGCTGCATGCCCTGTTGCAGGATCATGTGCCGGAACCCTATGACGCGCGCTGGGTGGCGCTGAAGCTCTTGGAAGGTGACTCTGAAATTTCCCAGAAGGTGCAAAACTGGCTGCCGAAAGCGGCGCGGGAGGCGATAGAGGCCTTGAGCAAAGCGCACGAGGACGCGGTGCTGGACATCGCGAGTGGCCGCTATGAGTGGATCGGGCGGATGATCCGCGCTGCCGTGACGCGGCCGCGGCTGGGACAGGTGAGTCTCACCGACCGTCTGGATAAGGTCATGGTCCATCCCGTCTGGGGGCTTCTTGCGCTTTTGATTGCCTTTGGCGCGGTATTCTGGGTTACCTTCGCTGTCGCTCGACCGCTGCAGCGCTGGTTGGAAATCGCTGTCGTGGCAGGACTGCAGGAGTGGGTCAGCGCGATTTTCGCCGGTGGGCCGGCTTGGCTGATCGATCTCATCGCCCATGGCGTGATCGGTGGAGCCGGCGTTGTTTTGACGTTCCTTCCCGTCCTGGCGATCTTTTTCACCGTCATCGCCGTTTTGGAGGAGAGTGGCTATCTCGCCCGCGCCGCCTATGTCATGGACCGTTTCATGCACCTGCTCGGTTTGCACGGTAAGAGTTTTTTGCCGCTGTTTCTCGGTTTCGGATGCAATGTGCCGGCGTTGATGGGTGCGCGCGTGATCGAATCCAAGAGCGGCCGACTGCTCACCCTGCTGCTGACGCCATTGGTGCCATGCAGCGCTCGCCTTGTGGTGCTGGCATTTTTGACGCCGGTTTTTTTTGGCGCCTCAGCGCTGCCGGTCTCTCTCGGTCTCGTGGCTGTCAACATCCTGACGCTCGCGGTTGTCGGAGCGCTGCTCAGCCGTACGCTGTTTCGCGGTCAACATACGGCCTTCATTATGGAGCTGCCGCTTTACCATGTGCCCAATCCGCGAGCCATCGGCCTGTTCGTATGGCACAATACTTGGGCTTTCCTACGCAAAGCGGGGACGATCATATTGCTGGTTGCACTCGCTGTGTGGACCTTGAGCAGTTTTCCGGGCCCGGGCGTCGAACAGAGTTATCTTGCCCGCGCGGGTCGGGCGCTCGTTCCGATCGGCCAGCTGATGGGTATGGATTGGCGTCTGATCGTCGCGCTGCTGAGCAGCTTTGTCGCCAAGGAAAATGCCGTTGCGACCCTCGCCATTCTTTACGGCACGGGCGCAGCCGGGAAGGGCCTCGCTGAAATCATCGCCGCAGCAGTGCCTGCCGCGACCGGTCTTGCGTTTCTGACGGCGACGATGCTGTTCGTTCCTTGCGTCGCCACGCTGGTGGTTATGCACCAGGAGACGCGCAGCTGGCGCTGGACGCTGTTCAGTATAGTGCTCCACCTGATCATTGTGCTGGTCGCGGCAACCGCAGTGTACCAGGGCGCGCGCTGGCTGAGCCTCGGAGCATGAGATGATGATCGAAAAATTGCTGCGCTTGGCCGCGGCGAGAGGAACCGCGCGCAGCTCCGATCTGGCGCAGGCGCTGGGTGTTAGCCCGGCGCTGGCGCAGCAGATGCTCGAAATGCTCGTACGCGAGGGCTATCTCAATTCAGTGGTGCAAGGTTGCGCGATTCCTTGCGAGCTTTGTCCGCTCCATCCGGCATGTCTGCTCACCAACCGGCCGCGCATCTGGGTATTGACGGAAAAGGGCGAGAGGTTTCTTAAGAAAACAGCAGCGTGATCTGAGCTTTGTCGCCAGGCGCGGGTCGAGGTTTGGCCGCCTTCTTTGTTTTGACTGCCGCTGCGTGAGTTTCAGGGCCATTTGAGAGAAGAGAAATATTTTCGTCCATCGGAATGGTGCGGCACAAACGGTGCGACGCGACTTGCCGAAGAAATTGCGATTGGCGTTGAAGCAAATTGCTGGACAAGTTGCTCGGGATTTGGATTAATTTAACGAATTGAATGCAACTGTGTCTCAAAAACTACCCTTGAATTGGAGATCACGATGAAGATTATAACTGCTTATGTGCGAACGGAGCGGGCCGCGGAGCTGCTGCGTGTGTTGCATTCTGCCGGCGTGGGCGGTTTGAGCGCTTATATCGTTCGAGGAATGAGCGGCGAAACCACCACGTTTTTATATTCGAAACGGCCGTTCGAGCCGAGTCATCTACCCGAGACACTCAAGATCGAAGTGATCTGCGAGGAGGAATCGGTCGATCGAATTGTCGAACTGATCGCGCGGACGGCAAAAACCGGCGCTCCGGGAGACGGTCTCATCGCAATTCAGCCGGTTGAGCAGGTTCGCAGAATCCGCGATATGTAGCCGGGATTCAGGCGCGACTCTATCCAATGGGGCGGCCGCGCTTGAGTTTTACGGAAGGCCGCTCGCGTCAGGGGCACAGATACTGCTTTAGCTGCATCGCGTTGTCTACGGCGTATCCCTCCGCGTCGTTATTGAAATAGGCAAAAACATCTTTGCCAGCGTCGAGCTGTGGTTTGATCCAGCGCGCTTGCGCTTTGAGCGCGCTGGATGTGTAGCTGCCACTGTAGTGATCGCCGTGGAAACGGAGATAAACCCAGTCAGCCGTGATCCGGAGTGGATGATCTTCGATCAGATCGTGAATGCACAACGCGGCATTGTGGCGTTGCAGAATTGCGAATACTTCGTCGCAGAGCCAAGTGGGATCGCGGAATTCAAACGCCCATCGTAGAGAGCGTGGCGCGGCTTTGAGAAATGCTCGAAGTCGGTCGGTATTAACGTTCCAGTTGGGTGGCAGTTGGACGAGGATCGGTCCGAGAAACTTTCTCAGCCGGCGGGCCGCCTGGAGAAAAGTTTCAATCGTCGAACTCGGCTCCTTCAAGCGTTTTACGTGCGAGCCGTAACGGCTGAACTTCAGCACGTAGCAAAATCCCGGCGGAGCCTGCTGGCGCCACGCATCGAACGTTTTTGCTGAAGGCAATCCATAGAAAGTGTTGTTGATCTCGACGGTATCAAAATATTTGGCGTAGTAAGTAAACCAATCTTTTTTCGGCAGATTCTCCGGATAGAACAGCCCTTTCCAATGATCATATTGATAGCCCGAGGTGCCGACGCGGAAACGTCCTTTTGCGGTTGCCATTGGGCGATGAATTGAAAAGTTAGGAATCTACCGCGACCCACGCAGTGACAACTGCTCGCAACGCTCGACCCCGAGCGCATGCCGAACCGCGCTATTTATGGAGCCGTTGGTCTTCGATCCATGGCCGGTTGCGGAGCGACGGAGCCCACGGCATCAAGCCCGCGGCCACAGCTCCTGGAGCGTTTTGGGCAGCAAATTTTTTACGTTTTCGGTCTCTCCTTCGCTGATGTGTTGCGAGAGGACTTTTAAAACCGCACGCATCACCCTCTCCGGATCGACCGTATCGTCATCGCGGAAGGCCTTGGCGATGTGATCCAAAAATTCGCTCTTGTGACGCTCTTTCACCGGTTTCCCTTTGAGTGTCCATCCTTCGTAATAAACACCTCGAATGAGGATCGGTAGCTGCGCGCCCAAATGAACGGCTTCCTCGACAGTCAAGCGATCGCGCAGGGCGTGGAGTGCCGTGCGCAGGGCCAGAGAGGCCTTCTGGGGCTTGCCTTGCCAGTCAAGCTCGCTCATCAGATCGTTTAACCACAGTTGGGTTTTTTGTAGCGAGGCATCAAAAACCTCCAAGATAGAGCTGCTCATAATGTTACTCCTACGATTTGTTCATGTCTGAATGACGGCGTGCGCAACGTTACGGAAGTGCGAGCGCGAAAACGATCTTTACCTTGGATTGCGACCGAGGCCACGCATTGGTTCAGTAATGGGGCGGTCTCCATGTTTTTCATGGCGGCGTCATTTTCCCAACAACGCTACGACACTTCTCGGGTTAACGAGATACTGATCAGGCGGATCGAGCAGAACCTCCGCGCCGAAGTCGAGACAATCCGCGCCGCCGGCCCGGCTCGTGTCGATGGCGCGGTGCCAGCGCTTGCCCCCGTCCGGCGCGGGAATTTGCACCGGTTGCAAACGATGGTGCGCATTCAAAATGATCAGCAAGCTGTAATCGCCGATGGCTGAGGCCACTTCGCCGCCGTCGAGTCTAAAACAGAGCGTACGGCACTCCGGGTCATCCCATTGAGGCTGCCTCAAATCGGCGCCGAACCAGGAGAAGTCGGGCACCTCATCGGCGTCGAGATCTTGACCGAGAACGAATTTCCTCCTCTGCAAAATCGGATAGCGTTTGGTGAAGGCGATGATCTTTTTCACGAACCCGTATAGGTCTCGATGCGCATCGAGATCGTTCCAATTGAACCAACTGATCTCGTTGTCCTGGCAGTAGGCGTTGTTGTTGCCGTTCTGCGTGCGCAAAAACTCATCGCCGCCCAGCATCATGGGCGTTCCCATGGCAAACAAGAGCAGGCAAAAATGATTTTTGGCCAACTGTTTTCTGAGTTGGAGGACAGCCGAGTTATCGCTGCCTCCTTCCGCGCCCGAGTTCCAGGAGTTGTTGTCGTCCGTGCCGTCACGATTGTTTTCGAGATTGGCCTCGTTGTGTTTGCCGTTGTAAGCGACGAGATCGTGCAGCGTAAAACCGTCGTGGCAGGTGACGAAGTTGACGCTGTTGTAGGCGGACCGGCCGTCATCGCCGTAGAGATCGGCGGAGCCGGTCAGGCGCCAACCCATATCGCGAAGCTGGCCGGCATCGCCTTTGACAAACTTGCGAATCGTATCTCGGAACCGTCCGTTCCATTCGGACCAATCGACCGGAAAGTTCCCCACCTCATAGGAACCGATGTCCCAGGGCTCGGCGATCAACTTGACCCGGTTCAACAGTGGGTCCTGTGAGACGGCATCAAAAAATGAGGCCGAACCCTTAAAGCGCCCCTCTTCTCGGCCTAACACCGACGCCAGATCGAAGCGGAAACCGTCCACATGCATCACCTCGACCCAGTAGCGCAGCGAATCCATGACCAATCGGATCACGGCGGCGTTGGCGATGTTCAAGCTGTTGCCACAACCCGTGTAATTCATGTAATAGCGTTGCGGCTCGGCGGCGGGGCCGGTGAGGGAGTAATAGGTGGGATTGTCGATGCCGCGAAAGCTCAAAGTCGGTCCTAACTCGTTGCCCTCAGCGGAATGGTTGTAGACGAC
>JBLMXG010000204.1:0-8087 GCA_050257635.1 Chloroflexota bacterium | reverse complement strand
CTCGGCCATCCGGCGAGGCTCCAGGAAGCCGGGGAAGTAGGAGCCCTTGCGCAGCTTGGGGATGCGCAGTTCGACTGCGCCGGCGCGGGTCTCCCAGGTACGGTCGCGATAGCCATTGCGCTGAGCAAGCCGCTCGGCGCTCTTCTCGCCGTATCCGGCGCCGGTCAGACTACCCACCTCCAGCTCCATCAAGCGCTGGGCGGCAAAACCGATCATCTCGCGCAACAAATCGGCGTCCGGGCTCTTCTCCACGAGCGCGCGCAGGTTCATCAGCTAGTCGGTCATCGGTGGTTCCTTGGTCAGGTTGGAGGTGTCGCAACCCGATCCTACCGACGAATCGCCGATGACCGCCCGCGAAGCCGCCACTCGCTACAGCGCCATGACGGGCGCGTTCGCGAGCGGCTTCGCTACCGCCGAGCTACACCACCTCTTGGGACGTGACCCCGGCCTTAGGCAGCGCCCAATCGCTATCTCGTCTCATTGACGTCTTACGCGAGGTAGTTGAACGCACGGCCGAATGGCTAAACTTCGGAAAAAGAGCCCAATTTCCAGCAAAGTACGTGCGCCCCTACTCGAAGATCTTTTAGGTTGCAAATATTTGTTGCGCCCGCCCATCGGTTGCTTATTCTGATAGTGCGGATTTGAATGCCAAGTTTCAAATATGATGTCCGGGGGCCCGTGATGGGCGCAATACTAAGTACTGTCCGGATTGGTGCGGTCTTACTGGCCACTCACGGTATCGTGGCCGGACAGAGCCCACCGCGCGCTATTTCGTCGCCGACATTTGATTGCGGGGTGGCCACTTCAATTTTAGCAGTAATGATCTGTAATAATGAAGGTGCAGCGGCGGCGGATTGGGATTTGGCTTCCGCCGGCTGGTCATATCGGTACACGCTACCTCCTGATGCGCGCGAACATTTTGACAGCGAGCAAGACCATTTTTTTGCTTCGCTGGCACAAGCATGCAAGCTTCCAACGCGTATTAGCGAAGTGGCAACGGCCTCCAACGCTCAATTTGTCTGCATCACAGATGCGTATCGTAAGCGCGCGGCCGCTTATAGAGCTTCGCTGAGCGGCGATGCTCTTGCAGAATCGAGGCTTTCCCCCACGCAACTTAAGCAGATCCAAAAATCATTGATCCAAGCAGGACTATTAACTGGAACGGCGGATGGCATATTCGGCGACAAGACCAGGGTGGCCATCGCCGCTCTACAATCAAGCCAAGGTGTCGCACAGACGGGATTCTTGACAGCTAGCCAACGTCAGTCGCTGCTCGGATCGACAAATCCCACAAGTCGTCCTTCCGTCACGCGACCGATATCGCCCGTTCCCTATCAATCTTCTAGACCTCACATACAATCTGAGCGGCAGCTGAGGCGAGCCGTTACAATTCCCTCTCAAAGAGAAAAGCTATCGGAGCCGAGTAGTCCGCAAAACATTCAGTCGCTATCGGAGCGGCACCCGAAGTCAGCCACCCCAATTCCTTCGCAAAGCGAAGAGCCGTCAAAACCAAGTCCACTCACTCGCTATGAGGCGCCCTGGGGAGACAGTGGCATGGGCGACTACGGCGAAACACTTTCGCGCTTCATGCTGCAGCGCCTATGTAGTGGATATAGCTCTAACTTTGCTGACTGTTTATTGCAGCGGGGTGTATTACCTTTTCTGATTATCGGGATATTTATTGCCCTGCTTGGCGCGGCATTTGCCGTTGCGGTAAAGGAAGGCTCAAAAAAAACCCCGATTTTACTGCTGGCAGGGTTTTTTGCCTGCGTTTCGATCACCATAGTACCAAGTCTACTCGGATTAGTCCTAGCCGCCGCGGCTATTGTCACGTGGTTTCTGTTTGGCGATGGACTAAGTAATTATCACCCTAGGCTGACCAAGACGCGCACAATTCGGTTGGACGTCTTAGTTCTTCTTCTGGCCCCCATCCTATTCTGTGCCGGAGTTGGCGCCGAAGCCGCGAAAAACCGACTCTTTCCACCCCCAGTGCCACTTCGCGCAATCTTTGTTTTGCCTTCGCAAGGCTATGTCTTCGTTGAAGGCAGAAAGCAAACATTGCCAGCGATCGAAAGAATCTATTTGACGTCGAGAAATGGCTTCGTGCCAGCATTTGGGTCGGATCGGATTTTTCCGACGCCTGAACAACTCAAACTCGACGCAAAGGACTTCAATCGCTTCTGCCTTACGTATGGAGGCCCGTGGGCCGACATTAGTCGGCTTATAAGGACCGCCTACAAAGACGCCGCTGGTCGCGACCTCGAATTAATACGCCCCGATATACTTGGGATTAGGGATGATAACGTGATCCTCTCAATTTCCTGGGCATTTCGTGACCGAGATACTGGAAAGATCATGGAGGAACATACTCCAAATTTTTGGTTTGCCTCTAGGCCTGACGAACTCGTGCCAATGGTGATGGTCGCCGACTATATAATTGCAAAAGCTCTGTCCGCACGTCCCAACATGTATCCAACAGGAATTGATACGGCGACGTTCCAAACGACGCTACGCAAAGACGTCCTAAGCTCGCTTCGAAAAGCATATGAGATGAAACCTCCCGCAGATATACCACAGCAGGTTCGCCAATGGTTAACTGCACCCGGCTCCTGCTCCGCGAGCGATTGTGTCGACGAGGTGATAGACGTCTTACGCAAGCGCTTCACGTTTAGACACGATTCAATAAAAGTGGATGCGAGCGAAGCAAAGCGGAGCGACGAAGCACGACGCACGCTAACGACTTACTATCAAACGACCCGGGGGCTCGGAGTTCCTTGATGCGCTTTATCCGAGGCAGTGACCAAATTTTAATAGGCGCGACCTTGCTCGCTGCCGCCCTAGTTGGCGCGGTCGTTCTTGACCTCTGGCTTGGTGACCAACCTATCCCCCGGCAAATGGCATACATTCCGCCGTTGTCACCAATCTACGTCGTCACGGGCCCCATACGCACTCTGTGGACAGGCGCGCAGGCCCATCTAACGCAGGCATTTTCTGAGCGAGGAAGCACCCGAACGCATGCTATTGCAAAGATCGCATCTAGTTTTCTGCCGCGCCGGTGCTTGAATGTCACGAATCCAGACGATCTTCGGCGTGAGGGCGTCGACGTAACCAGGGGCGTAACGCTCGCATTCTTCGACTTCTCCGGCGCGAAATATGCGTTCGAGCTCCCAGTATCAAACAGAACACGCTTTGAGGTGTTTGCGCGCACGGTATTGACGACCCCCGCGCTGGTTAATTTGACGACAATCAAAAATGGCAAAACTCTAAGGGCGATTCGCATTGAGTCTGACAAGTCACAAGGTGTCAGAATTTGCTCCCTGTCGGACGGCAAAGCATCAAGTGTCGCCCCGGGACGAGATATTCCGGTCAATGAGTTGCAAAGTACTGACAGCGAAATTTTCGCGTCGCTTAACGTCGTGCCTGACGGCAGCGCGCAGCCCGCCCAATTGTCTCTCACTTGCTCGGCGCAATACGCCGACGGAGCTGTCGGTGTTTGCAGCTGCCGCGTGAATGACCAAGATTGCGGTAAGCCTTTCAAAATAAAGATGCCGGAAACACTTTCGCTCGGTGAAGGGCGCCCTACTGCGCTTCGTTTCGATGGCGCAACGTTAACGTTCCCAAGTCAGGACATTGCAGTAATCGGCGACAGTAGCGAGAGCGTCCTATCTTCTATTCGGAAAAAAGAAAATTTTGAGTTTTTTCGGAGCGATGACACTTTCGGCGCAGCTTCCCGATTGGTGCTCGACGCAGAAAGTGCTGGTGACGGCACGATCTTCGGCGCAGTTAACATTCCAATCCTTCCAATTAGTGGCCGGACATACTTCGGCGCAACCTTTGGACCCCGCCGTGCCATTCTGCGGGTCGCTGTGCCGCTACAAGACATGGGGACGACGGCACTCATGGATCTTCTGACTCCTTCACCGCATACTTGGAATCCGCCCAGAGCGCTGCTTCCTGATGGGGTGAAGATCGCAATCGATGACCCGGCACTTGGTTCTTACTTGAACATAGCAAATGAGATTCGCGGCGCGCCTGCGGCATTCGAACAGGCGTTCGGTAACTTCGACACCTTCATCAAGGCTATTCCGAGGACGCCGAATGACGGCCAGCTTCGAGTAGTTGCGTTTAGGCTACGCGAAGGCGTCCCAGATGTTGTAATGGCGCTCTCGATATCGCAATCAAATGCACTAAAATTGATTTCCGAACAGCGGACGAGCCTTCGTCGAGCGCGCGATGAAGAAATAATATGTGCAGCTGCTAATAATTATGCGGAGGCAAATCACGAGGCCCCGGAAAGAATTGATCAATTGGGTCAATATTTAAAGTCGGAACCGGGTGCCGCTTGGAGCCTCTACACGATTCACGGTGCGAATGCCGAGCAAGACGAGAGCGGAAAGGAATGTCGGAACGAGCGGCAATCGGCGAACAGTCCCGTCGCAATTGTTGCGGCAGCTTTTTCACCAGAATTGTTTAGCGGGCCTACATATAACACCGAATATCGCGGACGCAGAATTGAATATATTCCCCCCGCATTCACGCTAAATGATGAACTTTACCGTTTAAAGATTAAAGGAGGCGCACAGGTCGACATCGCCGCATTGCGCAATAATCGCTTCCGACTTGCCGCGTACTACAACGACCACGCACATGCCTTAATAGTTGGGACAGATCTCGGTGCACTGCAACCGATTATTGATCGCGATCTCTCGGAAGGGCGCCGGACAGCGCAACTTTACGAGCAAGATGGTATGATTAACGATTCAGCCAGTTCCAAAATCAGCGTTTCAACCGATGGCCGATGGCTGATAACCCAAGGGCTCCTTTACCCAAATAAACAAGTTAAAGATTTCGTTGAAAAGTATCTGCTCGACCTCGAGCAGTATCGACACTTAGACGTGCATGTAACGCCTAAACTAGCGGATCACGTATTGATCGGAACAGCAACATTGCGCCATGACTGATGGAAATCGAAATTTGCTTCAGATCACAAAGGTTCAAAAGCGGTATAGGGGCCGCACGGTGCTTTCTATTGACTCTTTCGCGCTCGCGGAGGGTGACAAGATCAATTTACAAGGCCGAAACGGTAGCGGGAAGTCGACATTTTTGCGCTTGCTGGCAGGCATTAGCGCTCCCACGTCCGGCCAACTCGGAGCAACGGATGCATTCCGCCATTTGACGGTCGGCTACGTTCCCCAAGCCGGCGGGCTTTATGAAGATATGACGTTACGTCAGAACCTCGCGATCTTTTCGAGACTCTATTGCAATCGACCCCCTTTGGAAAACGACGAGATCCTTGCAGAGGCCGGCTTAGCTCGCTTTTTAGATGTTCCGGTTGGAGTCCTATCCGGGGGCTTTCAAAAACTAGCGGCTCTCACGTGCGCGTTGGCTGGAAGACCGAACGCTCTTCTCCTTGATGAGCCAACAGTCGACCTGGACAAGCAACACGCTCGGCAAATTCATGACATCTTAGAAAAGCTGGTCTCAACCTTATCTTTTATTGTCGTCTCGAGCCACGACGCGCCCGTATTTCCATTTCTTGCTCGCAATGTTGTGCTTATTGACGGGCATATTGTGTGACATAAAACGCTTACACAGCGAGCATGCAGATGAACGGGCTTCTAAGATTGCTTTGGAAGGAATGCTTCGAAACAATAAAGCGTCCAATTGCGCCTGGTCTTATTGTTCTACTCTCTGTTGTCGTCGTATGGACATCGGGCAAGCTTAATGTTGAAAAACCAACATTAAATATTGTATTGCTCACACAAGGCGCGACTCGACAAACGATCGACGATGCCAAAGCCGTAATCGGTGAGTTTGCAAACACGACGGTATCGGAGGTCAAGGGTGACGACGAACTGGTGGAAGCGCTTGAGCGACCTGGGACGCATCTCGCTGTCGTCCGACAAAATCAAAAGTGGGTTGCGCTAGATCGGCAGCCAACGCGCGGTCAGGAAGAAGATTTGACACGAGTTGCCACTCTAGTTGGCTGGTCTTTAAATGCCGGCCGGCCATGGTTTACGGAAAGTCTTGACTTTACCAATCTGTCCGAAAAAGGAAAAAACGAGAGTAGTGCTCCGGCGGACGAGCAAAACACGCAAATATTCAATCCAATATGGGTGGGCCGTTTATCAGCTCTACCTGGGGAACCCCAGCTTCTTTTCGTTCCTCGAACGATCGGACTTATAACTGTATTTATCGCTTTTGTGATTGCTGTTCGCAACTTTTCGCGAGAGGTGACCTACCGCACGCTCCATGTTCTTCTAAGCGCACCGATCGGGGGATGGCGAACGATTATTACAGCAAAACTAACTGCGAGTACTTGGCTCGCTACAATGATTTTCCTTTTGTTATTATTGTCATCTCGTTCGATTTTTGGGATTACGCCAAAAGCGGAGTTAATGGCTCATCTGGGAATTCAGGTCGTAGCAATATTGACCTCGGTATGCCTTGGGATCATTGCAGCACTGGCTGCAAGGACGCAGTCCCAAGTTTTTGTTTCGATGGCAGTTTATTTTTTGGGATTAGTCTTGCTGAGTGGTTTTCTGTTTCCGCTCGAAACCGCCGCTCCTATAGTTCGTGTTGCGTCCATTCTGAGTCCGCTGACATTCTCGAATCCCATTCTAGAGCGCTGGCTTTTTTACGGCGCAAGTATTCGGCCATTTGCCCACGAAGCAATCGCTCTAGGACTTCAGCTAGCTGTTGCAATAATGCTTCTTTTCGCATCGATTTTGATTGCTCGGCGGTCTGTTTAGGAATTTGAACTTGGCCGCTGGCTGCTGGCTGCTGGCGTGAAGGCGGTTTCCGATTACATCCAGCGGGCAGCGCTTATATTAGCCTCGGGGCCTCGTGGCTGCGGCTTTTCCTTCGCCTAATTCATCTCCCTGAATCATTGCCCATATCTTTGCTGGCATCCGTGTGGGTGCGGCCGTGAGTTGGGCGGTCGTGGTCTCGGCTGAGCTCATCGCCGGCTCAGCAGGGTCTGGGATATCTCATCATGGATGCGGCGACCTTCTTTCGCACGGAAGATTAATAAGATCAGTCAGACTATTTTCACGCGGCGCCCACGCTCTGGTCGAATATCCGCAGATTGCGATGGACGGTGGCCGACTTTTCTTGGCTTGGACTACCGCAACACCCATCAAGCCCTATTCGATCCACGTAGTCGATTCAATGGATGCCGGCATTACCTAGTCCTCGCCGGCGACAGGGCCCCGCTTCAACCTCGTCGGGCTCACCGCCTGCCCTCGAGCTTGAGCTGCCGAATTGCAAGTCGTGCGCCCGGTTCAGCTTGGCGATCCATTCTCGCCGTGATAGTTTTGACATCCGAACGGCGGCACACGCGAGACGGGGGCGCGCCATGACGGACAAGCCAGGTCCTTTCGCCATGGACGGAGTCCGTATGCCGACCTGGATCGTCCGCTTCGACGATGCAGGCCAGTGCACGTCGCCGAAAACGATGGACGCCGTACTCGACCTCTTGAGCGGTTCGGCGAAACCGTCCCACGTCATCTTCATGTCGCATGGATGGAATTCGGATTTCGCCGATGCGACGTCACAATACGGGACGTTTCTGCAGGCGTTCGAGAAAGTCGTCACCTCGCATCCGCCTGCGACGACGTACAAACCATTGTTCATCGGGGTGACCTGGCCGAGCGTCTGGTTCCCCTTCGACGAAGGTCCCCGCCTGGCCGGCCCAGAAGCCGAACGGACGCTTCGCGTCGGCGGGCTGAAGGCTTCTGCTCACGGACGAGACGACGTTCGCATGTGCCGGTTTGAGGATCTATTGAGCAAGGACCAACTCAGCCAGGCGGAATTAAACGAGCTCGCGGAAATCGTCGAGCCCGTGATGGCGTCTGTCGACGAATCCGACGTGAAGCCGCAGACCGATCTGGACTCGAACAAGATCGCCGCGGCTGCCAAACGTGTGCAGGCGGTCGTACGGCCGGCGTCTTAACCGGCAAGCCGATCGAGGCGGAGCAGCGCGCCTGGTATATCGCGCCACGCGGGACAACACGTTCGGCGGCGATACCGCCCTGATGAAACAGGAGTACCCGTCCACCTCGGATGAGGCATTCGAGCAAAGCCAA
>JBLMXG010000203.1:0-3491 GCA_050257635.1 Chloroflexota bacterium | reverse complement strand
GGTCCTTGAGAACGACCTTGCCCTTGCCGTTCAAATTGTTGTTGCGCACTTCGGAGTCGAGATTCAAGTCGAGAGTCCCGTTGTTGACCCGGGCCTCGTTTTTCTTGACGAGATAGGGTTGGAGCACCACGAGGTCGGCTTCGAGGAGCGCGATGCGCGAGGAAGAGTCCCTGGCGCCGGGACCGACCCAACCGCTTATTTTCGCCCGGCCGTCGCTCTTTATGCCTCTGATGATTCCGGCAAGATCAAAACGGGTTCTGCCCGTAGCCGGGGATGTTACGTCCCGGATCACTGCGTCGATCTGCACGATCGTCGTTTTTAACGGCGGCCGGCTGACGGTGGCGTCGTAGAGATCCAGGCTTCCATCCCTGAGTTCAATGGTCGAGATCGTCACCCCGCGGGCACGGGCGTTGCCTTTATCCAGCGGAACATCTTTCCGGCTTTTCTCCCTTTCCGTCAGACTGGGAACCATGATCAATTTACCGGGCCGGCGCAGCATGGATAGGTAAGGTTTTTCGACCACAATGGAAGCGACCCGGATTTGATCACTCAAAAGACTACGAAGATCTGGAACGATGATTATCCGTTCAGCCTCCAGCGTGCGCGCGGCGGGCCAGCCTTTGGGCGCGTCAATGGCGAGCCCTAATAGCTCCACGGAGAACCAGTTGACCTTGATTTTGTCCACGCGGCTGCCGGGACCGAGCGCCTCGACGATTTTGCCTTGGAGCAGCCGCACGCCCATACGGTAGCCGGCGACGACAGCGATGCCCAGGATGAGCAAAATAGCGACAGCAATAACTTGCCAGCGTTTCATAAACTTTTTGAAGTGAAAGCTATTTTGCCAGCGGCGATAGGACGCTGCAAACTGAACTGATAAGCGCGGCGTTTTGAAATTTGACCGTCGTTATTTTGCTTGAAGATTCAATGTCCGGACCAATCGTCGCCGTTTGACGGTGGCTTCGGTGTTTTGTTAAACCAAGCGCAAATCCGAGGGAGCATTGAAAATTCATGCAAAAGGGGGCAGAAGGTGGACACTCTCAATTGTGAAGGCCTAACCCTTTTGCAAATCGGTAGCTAAGAGCGCCGGTTGAGCGTAAGCGTTATGCACGAAAATTATGAAAACCATCGAATACTGTTGTGAGCGGTTCAAAGAAAGTGTGGAGAATGACAAAGTCATACGCAGGGCGATCGACCTTCCAGATGAAACCGAGTGGTATATAAGCGAAGGCGGGCATATATACTACTGCCCATTCTGTGGAGCGTTTATCAAGGGCGAAGGGTTCGGCAACTACGACGAGAAATATCCACCACGACGCTAGATTTGGACGTGCAGAATTGCATAACCAGGCGCTGCACAACGGACTGGCTCCAGCTTCGATTTCCGCTAGTCCAGCCGGCTGAGCGTCGCGTCGCGTTTCGAAAGGAAGTTGTGATCAATGATATATAAAGGCGGTTGTCACTGCGGGGCCGTGCGGTTCGAGGTGGATGCGCCGGAGATTGTTATATGCCAGGTGTGCAACTGTTCCATATGCAGCAAGTCGGGTTACTTGCATCTCATCGTGCCAAAGTCGAAGTTCAATCTCGTGAAAGGTCACGACAATCTGGCCACGTATACCTTTGGCACAGGTGTCGCGCAGCACATGTTTTGCAAAACATGCGGCATCAAGTCATTCTATGTGCCGCGTTCAAATCCTGATGGATATGATATCAATGTTCGCTGTCTGGATACGCAGCCTAGAGAAGTGATCATAGAATCTTTTGACGGAAAGAACTGGGAACTGAATGCGCATGCGCTTGCGCATCTGAGCAAAGAAACGTAACAGGTTGCTGAAAAAAGGTTCGGAATGCTTCGAGGACCTCAGCACGGACGGAAAAAAACCATTGATATTAATATGTCTCCGTTCGTCCTGAGCGCCGTCGAAGGACTCTTAAGGAGTATGTCAGAAACCTGGTAGGGCTCAGGAGCAGGCCGTGTTGCAGGACATCACGAAGGAAGGAGTAGAGCGATGCACCGAGCTTTCGGATTGATTCTTAGTGCCCTTGCGTTTTTTGTCTCTATGGTCGCATTGGCCCCGGTTCACTCGGCGACGGTTGCCGAGGTCGCGGCGAAAATGAAGTCTCTCAACCAACAAGAAAAACTCGAATACCTTGCCAAAGGCGCTCGGGTCGAAGGGGAGCTCGTTTATTACGGCACCATACCGATAGACGAATTTCTTCCTCTGGCGCGTGTCTTCAACGCTCGCTATCGTTCGTTGGCCCTCCAGCATTACTTTTCGCCGCGCCAGGGGATTCTCAATCGAGCGTTGACCGAGGCTCGCGCCGGCAGACATGCCGTAGACGTGATTCAGCTCGACTTGAGTTACGGATATCAATTGCTGAATGAAAATTTAGTCGAATCCTATGTCAGTTCCGGACAGGGCCGTTTTTTCGACGGCACGTACGACCTCAACGGCTACTGGCACAGCATGTATCACTTGACCACGGCGCTCATTTACAACACCGGTCTGGTCAAGCCGGAGCAGGCGCCGAAAGGCTACGAAGAGTTGCTTGCCCCTGCATGGAAAGGAAAGATGCTCTTCGATCCGGAAGCAGGATATATTCTGGCGGCCATGGAGCAAGCCTGGGGCAGGGAAAAGGCCGTCGATTATCTGACCAAGCTTGCCAAGCAGGATCTAAGCTACCGGCGCGGCGGAACTCTCACGACGCAGGTGGTCAGCTCGGGTGAATATCCCATCGGCATCGCGATCAACGGTGAGACATCGGCGGCGGTACGCGAGAAGGGAGCGCCGTTGGGATTTAGAGTGCTGTCCCCGAAGATCGTCAAACCGGAAGGCTTGTTTCTGGCGAAAAATGCGCCGCACCCTCACGCCACTTTGCTTTTCGCCGAGTGGGTACTTTCCGAGCAGGCGCAAACCTTTTTGGCGACAACTTTGGGGAAGGGGAGCGCGATGAAAGGGGTGCGCAGCAAGTTTAAAGAATTTCAACTGCAGCCGGATTTCGTGGTGACCCCCAAACTTGGCCCCAAGCTGCAAAGTTATATTCACGACTTCGGAAAAATTTTGGGTGTCCCGTAGCGTGACGATCGAACAGTGAAGCGGTCGGTCTACTATCATCGAAAAGTTTCGCGGCGTGGGCAAATGTTCTTTGCGTAGGGTGCGCTTTGCGCACCATCGGCCAGAACAGTGCGCCGAGCGCACCCTACGAACTCTCTGGGTACTCCGCGTGTCTGCGGTGAGAGTTCTTTTAGTTGCCGCGTCGCCGTGCTGGGTGGATGAACTGAAAATTCAAGAATGGCTATCATGAAGCTTGAACTCGCGGAATTCCCGGTGACGCAGATTCACTTGGGGCGCCGTTTCAAATATGAAGGCGGGCTCCTTGAAGTGGATGAGGCCGCGTTGATCGATCTGCTGCGTCAGGATCCGCGCATCACGGATCCAAAGCTTGCCGTGGCAAGGCCGGGAGAGAAGGTGCGCATCACCGGCATTCGCGAC
>JBLMXG010000202.1:0-4066 GCA_050257635.1 Chloroflexota bacterium | reverse complement strand
AAATCCCCGCGATCTTACTTTCGTCGGTGCCCATTTCGCCTCTCTTATAACAAAAAGTCACGCGCCCAAAAAGTTCCCGCAGATTTGGGTAAAACTACAACATCTGTTGGAACAGGATCTCAGAGGAGGAATTATTCGCTATTTTTGAGTTTTGTCGATGATTTTCTTAATCATCGTCGACAAATTCTTTGCCAGCACTGCATTCCCTTCCTTCGTGAAATGCACTCCATCTGCTTGAATCATCTCGGGCGTTATACCTCGGCTCGGCGGATACCACATCGCTGATTGTCCGTGCGCGATATCCCGACCATCTTTCCCGGGATATCCCACCAGGATCACGGTAATATTTCGCTCTTTGAGTGTTGTCAGCATTTGCTCAACGTTTTTTCTGGTCTCATCAGGGCTGAGCGCGCTACGTCTATTCGTTCGAACCCTATCGTTAGTCCCCGGCTGCAAGATCACGATTTTTGTTCCGTCGGGTACAGCCCGGTTGAATCGGTCCAGTAAATCTCGGGTGGTATTGCCGCTAATTCCCTCGTTAGCGACTGACACAGAGTACCCTTCGGCTTTTAAAAGCTGTTCAAGCTGGGCGGGGTATGCGTCAGATTCTGACACTCCTTGGCCCGCCGTCTGGCTCGCACCCAGGGCAACGATTTTTATTTCCTCGGCGGATGCCACCAGTGGCCACGACAATAGAGCCAGCGCCAAAATTATATTACGGTATACGATGTTCATTTCGCTTCTCCTTGAGGAATGGCATTCGCATTTCTCACTTCGCGCTTTAACCCGTGGTATAGGAAAGATTGCCGGCTTATTTTCCTTTAGCGGGAATAGTCTTCGAGTATCCGACACCAGCGGCATCGGGCACTCGAAAAGCACAAGAACTATTGCTTTGATATGCCAAATCGCAGATCCGCAACATTATTGCTGCTGGAATAAGTCGCGAACTTAATCGTGTCGCCAGCATTCAAGTTGAGTAATTCCGATCCATTGCAAAATGGCCACGCGACGCTGGTTCCCAGAGAAAAACAAATTTCCATATCGGTCCCATTGTTTACCGAGTAATACAGCGCCAGAAAACTGCTATCCAGCGTGTTGAACCCCCTCATTGTGAGTAAGTAGTTCCCTGTATCTGGGATAACGAGTTGATTCGTTCCTACATAAGAGTCCGTGTCATAAACTGTACTGGAACTGGTGAACGACACGTTTACCCTGCTGCCGAATACATACGGGGCATTCGGCGGCGTGATCACGGCGCCGCTCGTCTCGTTTGATCCGCTCTGCAGCGCCGCAATTGCGGCATCTTGTTGACTGTTTATGGTCTCTATGGCTGCAATGGCTGTGTTCTGAGACGCGTTCGTGTTTTCCGTGTTGGTGATTCGAGTCTCGTCGGCAACGATTCGCCCCAACGTCGCCCAATGGAGAGCTATCTCGTTATTCTTGCAAGCCGTCGTCGCACTAACAATTCGCATCGTGCCGTCTTTGGCAACGCACGCATGAATAAGCGAGGCGTCACCGCCATCGGCCCGTAGGGCCGCCGCATTTAAGATGAACGCGAAAGCAGCAAATGTCGTTAAGACTATCTTCATCGTGGGCTCCTTTCGGGCCACTATCCCTCGTTTGTAACTCAACCAGCTACGAACATCAGGATGCCCGGCGTTTATTTTATTCTGTTCAAATAGTCGCAGCGAGTCGGGGTTTCTTACAGCGAGCCGGATTTTTCTAGGATTTCTCGGAGCTTGGCGAGGGCGCGGCTCTTTTGCGTGTAAACCGCGCCTACGGAAAGATTGAGAATGGAGGCGACGTTTTGGGCTGAAAGGTTTTTGCGGAAAAGCAGATCGACGAGGATTTGTTCGCGGGGATGGAGCTTCGCTAGAGCGTCGGCGACCCGTTGGAATTGGGCATCCGATTCATCCCCCTTCGATTCCGCGCCGGCGAATTCGGCCAGCGAATGTTCGAGAGACTCGTCTGGCTTTTCTACTTTCCGTAAATGATCAATCGTCCGCCGGGTAGCGATCATTCTTAACCAGCTCGCGAGTGTGCAGCCGCGATCGCCGCGAAAGCGGCGCAACTGGAGAAAATCATCTTTGACCAGCGACAAAAAAACTTCTTGAAAGAGATCATCTACAAAGTCTTGTGCGCTTTCAAAGCGGTGGAGAGCAACGGTCCTTCTGATCGTGTGATAAATCAGGCCGGAATATTGTAGGACAAAAGCGTCCCAGGAGACTTTATCGCCGCGGATGCAGCCGGCAAGGAGGCTCTTCTCTTTCTCTGTCATGCGAACCGTAGATCAAGCTCGTGGGTCGCCCCGGGTTTAGTCAAAACCGTAGTGCTCGTCAAGAAATTTTTAACGAGCGCGTTTCTTAGGAGTGCCGGTTCGGCCAAAGGCGAAAGGTCTGTCGGCCATGAATTCGGTAGGTACGAAAGTCGCTTTCGTCCAATGTAAAGATATCCCGAAGGCGCCGTTCCTCGGCAAGACGAACCAATGACGCATCGGCCAAATCCATCGGATGGTCGCGATATTTGCGCATCAGCGCGCGCATTCGCTCGTAGTCGTCGGGACCTTGAAAGGCGATTTCGAGATCACCCTGCTGAAGCATGCCCCAGAGCGATCCTTGGGCGCTCCAACCGCCGGCTTCCCCGAGAAGATACATCGCTTCGGTAAAGGCGGGCCAAGTCGTCACCATCGGCCCGGACAGCTCCGGCAAGCACGCCACACAGGCATCATGATCGGGCTCCCCCTCGTCTACCAGCGCAATCAGGGGGCCGGCATCGGTGAGAATCATTTCGCACGCTTCCTCGACAACGCGCGTTTGAACGCTTCACCCGTATTGCGCGCTCTGCCCCCCTTGGATTTGATGCGTCCAATAAACGGAGCAAGGCCCTGAGCCAATGGCGGCCGCAACACCTCGCGGCATTTTTCAGCGATCGCTTCCCGAATAAGCTTTGACTGAGAAACGCCGAGCGCCTCGGCAGCCTCTTCCAACATTGTCTCTAAATGGCGATCGAATCGTACACTCTTGGCCATAGACCTTCTCCGTGTGATACAATTCAGCAAAGAGTATCACACAGACGCTTCTCGCTGTAAAGGCCGACCGGCGGCTCAAAGGCGTCCGTTGTCGCGTGCACGATGCACGCGTCGCAGCCATATGCCGCGATCATGGAGTAAGGGAGCTGTGGACTGCAGATCGAGATTTCAGCCGCTTCCCAGCCCCCACGATCCGAAATCCACTGGTGCGATAGTCCTGCAATAATTGCTCCACTGCGTCCATCGCACCGTCACAGCGGTCCGGCGTAGTCAATGAGAAACCTCTGTCGAAGGCCTGTTGCAAGGCTCCCGATCATTTCTTTTGAAATCGTCACTGTCCGTATCCATGCTCGATTATCCGCGGAGCTTGCGCTCGAAGGACCCCGCGTTGGGCTGCACGACGTCATCATCGCGGCCATGGCCGTGGCGGGGGGTCACGTCGTCGCCACACGCGACAAGCGCAGCTTTCCGAAAATTTCTGGTCTAACCCTGCGGCGTTGGTATTTGAGTGTTCCCTGAGATTGAGACACTGGGCCAGCGGCTTCTCTGGTTGTAACTGCCGCCAAATTCCTCAGTAGAGGGGAATTGCCAGGACGTTAGCGACGTCTCCCTTTGCCGCTCTTTACGAGCGAAAGGCCCGGGCCTTTTCTGCTCTTTAGTTCATTCAAGAGGCATTCCCAATCGATCAGCGTCAGATAGTCCTCCGGCATACTGGACTCGCAATCATAACTGCGAAAGAATTTACCAAAGCTGCCAAGTTTTTTTTCGTAGCTCTTGATCCTTTTCTGAATCTCCTTGAGCGAGAGAGACGAATAATCTACCTCCCTGTCACCCTCAGTTCCTTTGATGGCTAGTATCCGGCTCATCGGGTAATCTCCATTATCTGTGGCAGGATCAGATCAATGATCCGTTTCAGTTCCTCTTCACCTGCAGCGGAATCTTTGAACGGAGTGGCAACCTTCAGGTGCATATGAGGCGATGCGGTCTTTCTCCCGCGCCTTATTTCGTGACTGTCGTAACGAACCTCATCGTACCAAC
>JBLMXG010000201.1:0-7569 GCA_050257635.1 Chloroflexota bacterium | reverse complement strand
CCCGGCGAAAAACTTTCTGCGGCCCTGCGGATAGAAAAGCGCGCCGCCCCAGAGGCCGTGAGCTGCGACATCCATAGAATTTGAACGATTAACAGGGGCGTCGGCGCCAGTCCAGACTAGCGGCCGGCGAAAGGGTAGAATTCGACGAAACGGGTTATAGCCTAGACCTTGGGCCAGAAGAGGTTCAAGAATTCGACGATATCGGAATTCGGCACGCGGAAATGGATGAGAAACTTCCCCGACCGGTAGAGATAGCTTGGCGACGCCGGATCGTAAAAGCTCGAAACACGGCCGGGTAAATCAGGATCGGATGCAATTGCCGCCAAAATTTCGTCCACCGCTTTGAGATCGCGGGGGCTTGCAGACTTTTCAAACGCCGATAGCTCTTCGAGAAATCGTCGTGAGAAACGATATTCAGCCACGCAGAAGCCCTTTTTTACGCGCGGCGGACAAGACTCTTTCGACGGTGGGCGCTCCGGACAATTTTAGCTTCAGTGTTTTCCCTTGTTTCGAATTATCCAGCGACACGCGCAGCGCGCGCAGCGCCTCGGGGTCCTGCCAGAGTCGAGCGACGGCCCGCAATGTTTGCAATTGCTCAAAATTTACGATCACCGCTTTTGGAACTCCACGTTTGGTAATAATCACCTGGTCGCCATCCTCGACTTCGTCGACCAGGCTCAAGAACTTTTGTCTCGCTTCGCTTGTGGTCAAATAACGTTCCATGGCCTATCTCCCTTACAAAAAAGTGTACAGCGTATTGTCACGGGCCGCAACTGCCCACGGGCGGCAACATCCTGGCCGTTGCTGCGCCGCTGGCGGCGAATATTTCCAAAAGCGGGTGCTGATCGAGCCGTTTTCAGTGCATGTTCATGCCGCCGTCGACGGCGATGGACTGGCCGGTCATGAAGTCGCTGTCGTCGGAGGCGAGAAAAATGACCGTGCCGACCAGATCGGCGGGATACTGATCGCGGTGAAAAGCGCGGCGCTTTCTCCGATCGGCGAGCTGCTCGGCGGTCATGACGCCTTCCTGGTTGGCGCTGGAGATCGTCAAGCCGGGCATGACCGAGTTGACACAGATATTGTCTTCGCCCACTTCTCGCGCCAGGGCGCGGGTGAAGCCGATGACTGCGCCCTTGGACGATACGTAATGGAGAAAATAGGGGGAGCCGCCGAGCACGGTGCCCGATGAGATATTGATGATCTTGCCTTTGCCTTGCTGCTTCATCGCCGGATAAACCGCTTTGACGCAGTGCCACAGTCCTTTGACGTTGACCGACATGACGCGGTCCCATTCATCGCCGTCGATCTCCATGAAGTTTTTCTTCTTGAGCGCCGAGTAGAGTCCGGCGTTGTTCACCAGAATATCGATGCGGCCGTAGGCTTTGATCGCTTCCTCGGCCATTGCCCGGGTTTTCTCGGCGCTGGTGACGTCGACGTAAACCGCTTTGGCTTCACCGCCCGCCGCCTTGATCTCGCCGGCGACTTTTTTCGCCTCTTGGTCCTGGATGTCGGCGACGATGACTTTCGCGCCCTCTTTCGCCAGCCCATGGGCATACGCTTTGCCAATGCCCACGCCGCCGCCGGTAACGATCGCTACTTTGTCTTTCAAACGCATGACGTGCCTCCGTTAGCCGAATAATTCGAATCGTTTTCCCGCCAAGGCGCAAAGACGCCAAGAAAATAAAATTCCCGGATCGAAACTTGGCGCCTTGGCGCCTTTGCGAGAGACAATCTTTTTCCCCTCAGATCTTCAGATGGTAAAAGTTCACCGGATTGTCGTGCAGGATCGCTTTCTTGGTTTCATCGCTGATGTCATCGCGCTCGAGAAACTCGGGAATGTCGCGCTTGAACATGTCGGGGAGCCGCTCGTGCGGATAATCCGACGGCCACATCAAACATTTCGGATTGAACTGCTTCAGCACCTGCGGCAGGGCCTTTTCTTCCACCTCGCAGGTCGCCCAGACCTGGCCGTTGCGAATCAGCTCGCTTGGCTTTTGTTTGAGCAGCGGCGCCTGGACGCGGTAGGGCTTTTCCATCTCTTCGTCCATGCGGTCCATCATATAGGGCAGCCAGCCGCAGCCGGCTTCGAGAAAAGCGCAGCGCAGTTTGGGAAAGCGGACGAACACCCCTTCGAAGACCATGTGGGTGAACTGGATCAAGATCGCAAACGGATGCTCGAGGGTGTGGACCTGGAGAAATTTATCGAAAAAATCAAAGCCCATGCCGCGGCTCGGCGCGCCATGAATGGTGAGCGGCATGTCCAGACGCTCGGCCGCTTCATAGATCGGATCGAAATCGGCGTGGCCGTAGCCTTTGTTCAACCAGGTGACCGCGGGCAGCAGACCGGCGACGAGCCCCAGCGACTTTGCCCGCTCCAGCTCCCTGGCGGCTTCGGCGGGCTCGTGCACCGGCAGCAGCGCCACGCCTTTTAGCCGGGGGCTTGCCTTGCAGAAGCGCTCGGCGAGCCAGGAGTTGTAAGCGCGCGCCAGCACGCACGCCCATTCCGGATTTTGCACCAGGCCGAGACCCAAGCCGCCGGTCGGATAGAGCACGGTGGTGTGAACGCCGAGCTCGTCGAGAAATTCGAGCCAGCGCGGCGCGGGGGTTTCAGGATCTTTTCCGGGCACGCCGGTGCCGCGGTTCCAGCCGTCGAGGGACGGAAAATAGGAATAGGTTTCGAATCGCGGCGCGCTCGAATATCTGCCGCCCAGATAATCGTGCAGCTCGCGGTCTTTCTCCAGCACGTGGCCGTCGGCATCGATGATCGGAAAACTTGGGTTCATAAAAGCTCCGTTCCAATGGTTCCAGTGGTTCCAAAAGTTCCAATTGTTTAAAGCCCGATATCATAGAAACGAGATCCCGCCGTCGACGTTGATCGTTTGGCCGGTGATAAAATCGCTCAGCGGCGAGGCGAGAAACAGCATCGCGCCGACCACGTCATCGGGCATTTGAATGCGCTTGAGCGATCGAAGCGCCACCGACGATTCTCTGAATTTGACCATTTGCTCGGTCGGGTTTTCTTCCGATAGCGTGTTTCCGGGCGCCAGGCAGTTGACGTTGATATTGTCGTCGCCGACTTCGCGCGCCAGGGTGCGGGTAAAACCGATGGTCGCGGCTTTCGACGTGACGTAGTGAATTCTGCCGGGAGCGCCGGCGAAGACCGTGCCCGAGGCGATGGTGACGATCTTGCCGGATTTCTGTTTGCGCATGGTTGGCAGCACGGCGCGGCAGCAGAAAAACAGGCCGCGCAGATTGACCGCCATCAGACGGTCCCATTCGTCCGGATCGATGGTCTCGATCCGGCCGCGGTTCATCGGCACGACGGAGAACACCGCGGCGTTGTTGACCAGCACGTCGATGCGGCCGAAGCGCTCGCGCGCGCGCGCGGCCATGCGCTGGGTCGCCGCCTCATTCGACACATCGACGCGCACCGCATGCAGGGGCGATTCATGAATCGCCCCTGCGCCGATACCGATGGCCGCGCCGATTTCGCCGGCCGCGCGCTCCGCTGCGGCTTCATCGATGTCGGCGATGACGACACGGGCGCCGGCTGCCGCGAAGCCTCGGCAGTAGGCCTTGCCGATGCCGTGGGCGCCGCCGGTGACGATGACGACTTTGCCTTTGAGTCCTTCGATCATTCGGATGGCAATGATGTAGGGGCGATTCATGAATCGCCCCTACAAGGATTCGATACGCCTACCCCAGCGCCGGATTGATCAATGCCTTAGTCGGGAAGGTGCCGGGCACTTCGCCGCCGATGGCGCGGATGCAGCGCTCGATGTCTTGCAGCGGAAAAACATGGCTGACCATTTGCTCCACCGGAAATTTCGTTTCCTCGATGATGCGCAAAGCGGCTTCGGTGGCGTCGTTGTCGGCGGTAAAACAGCCCTGGAGCTTGATCTCGTTCCACACCAGTTTGTCCATCAGCATCGGCGTCACCGTGGTGTCTCCGGTCAGGCCGCCGAGGACCATGGTCGACTGGCGGTGTAGGCAGTCCACCGACTTGAGAATGGCGTTGGGGTTGCCCGAAACATCGACGACGACGTCGCACATCTCGCCGTTGGTTTCCGCGCTGATCACTTCGACGACATCTTCTTCTTCGACGTTGATGGTGCGGGTGGCGCCGAATTTCTTGGCGAGATCGAGCCGCGGTTTGTCGCGGCCGATGCCGGTGATAAAAATCTTTGCGGCGCCGGCATGCTTGGAAGCGAAGGTGCAGGACAGCCCTTGCTGGCCGGGGCCCTGGATCAAGACGTAGTCGCCCATTTTCACGCCGCCGCGGCGAATCGCCCATTGAAAACCGTTGGCCATCACCGAGCCGATGAGAGCCGCCGCTTCGGCGGGAAGCGAATCGCTGACTTTGGTGGCAAGGACATCGGGCGCCAGGTAGAGATAGTCGGCGAAGCCGCCGAAAAGATGCGGCGGCTTGTCGCATTTGGTCCGGCCGCCGTAATTGGTGCGCTGGCGGCAAAAGCGCGCATTGCCGCGCCGGCAATCGGCGCAGCGGCCGCAGCCGAGAGCGCCCTTGAGAATGACGCGGTCGCCCTCCTTGATTTTGTGAATGCGCGCGGCGTCGCGCCCGAGCTTTTCGACCCGGCCGAGAATTTCATGGCCAAGGATGATCGGATAGTCGACCTTGAGCTTGCCGTGGAGATATTTGACGTCGGTGCCGCAGACGCCGCCCATCTCGACTTTAATCAGGCCGCCGTCCGGCGGAACGTCGGGAATCGGATACTCTCTGATTTCCAATTTATCCGGCCCTAGAAGAGTCGCTCCGCGCGCGCTCGCCATAAATAACCTCCACGGATTTCAGTTCGGTGCACTTGCCGGGGTGATGCAGTCCTGAGATGGCAGATCCATCGCTTCGTCATTTCAATTTATATTCGTGGGTGAGCTTGTCGATAAAGCCGCTGCTGTCGAGCTCTTTGACCAGCGACATGTCGACAAACCGGTCCGGGTTCTCCTTCAAGACTCTCGGGTCCTTTTTGGCCACGGCCTGAATCGGCAGCTCATAATATTCTTTCAGGGGATAGGGCTTCAGGGGAAAATCGTACTCGCGGAAATTCTCTTCGAGCACGTCGCGATCCTGAACCTTCATGTACTTTGCCAGGACCTTCATGGAGAATTCCTTGTGGGCTTTGTAATAGTGCACGCCTTCGATCATGGCCTTGGTGAAATTCAGCAGATCGGCGCGGTCCTTGTCTATGTACGAGCGCCGTGCGACGAAAAACAGGCTGGAGTAGGGAATTCCCAGCTTGGAGGCGTCAAGCAGCAGCGTCAGGCCGAGCTTGCGCGCTTGCAGCGTCATCGGCGGCGTAAGCATCGCTGCATCCGCGTTGTTCGTTTCGACAGCGGCGATACGGTTGGATTGGTTGCCCACTTGCAACAGCGCGACGTCGACGTCGGGTTTCATGCCTTCGCGTTGGAGCAAATAGCGCGCCGCGAAGTCGGCGTTGCTGCCGAAGCGGCTGATCGCCAGGCGCTTCACCTCTTTGATGCTCTTCACGCCCTTGCGCGCAAAGATACGGTTGTCCATGGTATTGCCAAGGCGGCCGAACATGGTGAGATCCAGGCCCTTCAAGGAGGTCTCGATCACCACCTGGGGCGAAAACATGCCGACTTGAGCATCGCCGGAGACCAGCGCAGCCGCCGCCGAGCTCGCGCCCTGAATAAAAATAAGCTGCACGTTGTTGCCGTACTTGGCGAACAGATTCGCTTCCCTGGTGACCCAGAGCGGCGCGAACTGACCGACTTCACTGGTCCAGACGACATTGATGTTTGCGGCCGCCGCCGGCGCGGCATGGAAAAGAAACAAGGCCGCACTGAAATATCGAACCCAACGATTTAATTTCATGCAATTCTCCTTCTTTTTCGAAAAGCGCAGCTGATGTTCGGTTGATCTCGAATGCCGCCTACCCCTATACTGCCGAACTAAAGTTGAATCAAGTTTGAGGAGGCAGTTGATGCGACAATTTTTACTTGTAGTTAGTTTTTTCTTGGTTCACGGTTTTGCCCTGGCTCAGGGGACGAATCGCGTGATGTCCGGTTACGCCGCAATCTCCGGTCCGCACGCGGTTCTCTGGATGGCGCGCGAAGCGGGTCTGTTTGAAAAAAACGGCCTGCGCACCGACGTCACCTACATTCGCAGCGGTTCGACCATGGCCCAGGCCCTGGTCGCTGGCGAGATTCAAATGGCGCAAATGGGCGGCCCGGCGATGGTGGCCGCGGGCGTGGCGGGAATGGACGTAACCTTGGTGGCGGTGGCGCTCAACACGACGCCGATCGTCATTATGGGCACGGTTTCCAAGATCGAGGATCTCAAGGGCAAAGCTGTCGGCATCACGCGTTTCGGCTCCAACACCGATATCTCGGCGCGCTTTGCGATTCGCAAGGCGGGGCTGCAGCCTGAGAAAGACGTGGCGCTGGTGCAGTTGGAGGATTATCCCGGCATCATGGGCGGCATCGCTTCCGGACGCATTGCGGCCGGGGCGCTCGCCGATCCGTTCACCGACGCGGCGAAAAAGCTCGGTTACAAAGAAATTGCCGACATCGCGTCGATGGGGCTGGAGTTCCCCTTCGTCGGCATCGCGGCCAAGAAATCCTATATCCGGGATCACACCGACACCGTACAGCGCTTTGTCCGCGCCTATACGGAAGCGATCGCCATCTACAAAAACAACCGCGACATGGCGATGAAGGTGACCGGCAAGTACACCGGCGTCAAGGATCCGGTCACGCTCGCTTCGACGGTGGCCTTCTACGCGCCCAAATTGGCGCGGGTGCCTTACCCGACCGTCGGCGGCGTTCGATTCGTTCTGGATCAGGTCGCGGCGCGCGATCCGCGCGCCAAGAACTACGCGCCGGAAAATTTCATGGATCTGCGCTTCGTCAAGCAGTTGGAGGATAGCGGGTTTATCAAAGGGCTTTATCCAAAGGGGTAAGCCACTTGCAACATAAGCTGTCCGGCACCTTTATCCGGTGAGCACGTTGCCTACTCGCCGCAGCGGCAACGAGCAAGTTAGCGCGTGAGCGTGGCGGCGGTCGATCCAAAATGTAGCAGGAAGAGGCTCAATAAGGCGATTGCCGTGATTGTCGGCAGCGACTGATTCAGAATCGGCAGCGCGGCGACACAGCTTAGACCCATTCCAACTGGGGCTGGAACGGATTTCTTGAAGCGAACCAGAAAGAGCGCGCAAGGTAAAATTAAAATTGTTAGATCGTGTGTAAAGAGATGCGGGCTCACCAGTAGTAACCCGATCATGTTGGTAATCCAGCAAGCCGCAAAAGTGTCGGGACGTTGCCGGGCGCGCAGATTAGCCCAAACGACGAGCGAAATAACCAGACCGCAACTGCTCCACCAGAAATAGGCTTGCGCCGCCGGGGGCAGCCAATACAGCGCCAAAGCTCTGAGATTGTGCATGCCGCGTGCCTGATCCCACCAATCACGGTCGTGTGTCATCATCCTTTGAAGCAAAAGAAAAAAGTGTTGGGTGGCCTCGGCGCCGACCACGAAAAAGGCTCCGATCGTCAACGCGGCGCTTACGAATATGCCGAACATCAGCCCACGCC
>JBLMXG010000200.1:0-4035 GCA_050257635.1 Chloroflexota bacterium | reverse complement strand
CGTTTTTTCGATCGTTCGCTTTGCATCGCGATCACGGCTCGACCTCGTAGATGCCTTGGGAGCCGACCGATTGGAAAAAGCTTCGTACTCTCTCCAACTCAAACTTGGGATCCGTCGCTTCGATGCATAGAAAAAACCGGTTGCGGCTCGCCAGCTCGAATCGCTCGACGTTAAAAACCGGGTGATAGGGCATCGGCAGACCGTTCAGCGCCAACACGCCAAAAACCGCCGAGAGTGCGGCGATGAGAATCGTCACCTCAAAAGTTACGGGCACGAAGGACGGCCAGCTGTTGAGCGGCCTGCCGCCAATATTGATCGGATAATCGATGACCGCCGCCCAATACTGCAGGAAAAACCCGCCGAGGCAGCCGAGGATGCCGCCGATCAGCACGATCAGCGGCACCCGTGAGTGATGGAAGCCGATCGCTTCGGCCAAGCCTTCTACAGGAAAAGGCGAGTACGCATCCATTCGTCGGTAGCCTGCGCTGAAAGCGCCCCGCGCCGCTTCGAGCAGCGTTTCCGGACTGTCGAACTCAGCCATCAGTCCGTAAATTGTAAACTTGTTGGTTGGAGTGGCCGCGCTAGCCATAAATCCTATTTATTCGCTCTTGGCCTCTTCCTCGTGCACCAGCTCGCGCATCTCAAAAATCGAAATCATCGGCAGCACGCGGATGAAAATAAACAGCAGACAAACGAACAGCCCGATGGAACCCGCGAGCACGGCGTAGTCCACGATCGTGCCCGAGTACATGCCCCACATTGACGGCATATAATCGCGATGCAGGCTCACCACGACGATGACATAGCGCTCCAGCCACATGCCGATGTTGACCGATATCGCGATCACGAAAAGCACCAGCACGTTGGTGTGCAAGCGGCGAAACCACAGCGCTTGCGGAATCAAAATATTGAACAGAACCAGCAGCCAGTACATCCAGCCATAGGGACCGAACATGCGGTTCATCATCATGTATTTTTCGAAAATATCGCCGCTGTACCAGGCCATGAAGGTCTCGATCAAATAACCGTACGCGACGATCATGCCGGTGGCGAGCATGACGATGCCCATATTCTTCAGGTGGCGCAGAGTGATGAAGTCTTCGAGACCATAGAGTTTGCGCAGAGGAATGGCGATGGTCAGCACCATGGCGAAGCCGGAATAGATGGCGCCAGCGACAAAGTAAGGCGGAAAGATGGTGGAATGCCAGCCCGGCACGAGCGCCACGGCAAAATCGAAGCTCACCACGGTATGAACGGAAACCACCAGGGGCGTGGCCAGACCGGCGAGAAGCAGATAGGCCATTTCATAGCGGTGCCAGTGAATCGCCGAGCCGCGCCAGCCCATCGCCAGCATGCCGTAGATAAAGCGCGGCACTCGGCTGCGCGCCCGGTCGCGCAAGGTCGCAAGATCGGGGATAAGCCCCAAAAACCAAAACAGCAGCGACACCGTAAAATAGGTCGAAACCGCAAATACGTCCCATACCAAGGGGCTACGAAACTGCGGCTGAATTCCCATGGTGCTCGGATAGGGAAACAGCCAGTAGGCAAACCATGGCCGCCCGAGGTGAAGGATGGGAAACAAACCGGCACACGCGACGGCGAACAGCGTCATCGCTTCGGCGAAGCGGTTGATCGACTGGCGCCACTTCTGCCGCAACAACAAGAGGATCGCCGAGATCAATGTTCCGGCGTGGCCGATGCCGATCCACCAGACGAAATTGACGATGGCAAATCCCCAAGCCACCGGAATCATGATGCCGAACAGGCCGACGCCGACCGCGATCAGTGCCGCGATGCAAAAGAGAAGGACCAAAACGAGAATGAAGGCAAGTCCGAAACCGACATACCAGAAGCGGGGGGTGCGGCCGGTAAGAACAATCGAGCTGATCTTGTCCGTGATCGAGCCAAAAGTATGACCCGGCGCGATCACCGGCAGAGAGGGATCCGCTTGGCCCGATGGATTTTGTTGGTTGGACTCCATTCGACTAACCGTTTTCGATCTCCGGGTTGGGATTTTTGAGCTTGGCCTGGTACGTGGTTCGCGGTTTGGTGTTCAGCTCGGTGAGCAGGCTATAATTGAGCGGCGTCGCTTTCGACTTGGCCACCCGGCTTTCCGGATCGTTGATGTCGCCGAAAACGATGGCTTGGGTCGGACAGGCCTGTTGGCAAGCGGTGACGATCTCGCCGTCGCGCACCTTGCGGTCCTCTTTTTCCGCGCCGATTTTCGCCTGATTGATGCGCTGCACACAGTAGGTGCATTTTTCCATGACACCGCGCGAGCGCACGGTGACGTCGGGATTCCTGAGAAGTTTCAAGCTCTCGGTCGTAAAATCGCTGTACAGGAAAAAATTGAAGCGCCGGACTTTGTAAGGGCAATTGTTTGAGCAGTAGCGAGTGCCGACGCAGCGGTTGTAGACCATGTCGTTCAACCCTTCGTCGCTGTGGCTGGTGGCGCCCACCGGGCAAACCAGCTCGCACGGAGCATTTTCGCATTGCATGCACGGCACCGGCTGATGATAGGTTTGCGGGTTGGCGAGATCGCCTTGATAATAACGATCGATGCGAATCCAGTGCATCTCGCGGCCCCGCAGAACTTCTTTCTTGCCGACCACCGGTCCGTTGTTTTCCGCTTCGCATGCGACCACACAGGCGTTGCAGCCGATGCAGGCGTTGATATCAATGGACATGCCCCAGGCATAGCCGTCGTATTTAAACCCCGGATAAAGACTGCGCCGGCTGTCCTCTTCCCTCTCGGTGTCACGGACAAAATTCGTATTCTTGCGATATTCATCAATCGTTGCCGCGCGCACCAGATGGCGTCCTTCCATCAAATGATGAAACTGCGTGCAAGCAAGAAGATAGCGTTCACCGGTTTTCCGCACGCGCAGCCCTGCTCCTTGTAAACCTGTGGATGAAGTCAAAATACTGTAAGCATTGAATCCCACGCCCGTCCCCACGCTGCCGGCCCGGCTTCGCCCGTATCCCAAGTCGATGGTCGCGGAGTTGTCGGCATGGCCCGGTAAAATCCACGCCGGACCGCGTAGCTGACGCCCCTCATAGGTCATCTCGACAACGTCCGCATAAACCGTGCCGCGCTCGCCACCGGTAGTGCCAATCTGGTAGCCGATGCCTAGACGCTCGGCAGTGGCAGGACTGATCAGGACGGCGTTGTCCCAAGTGAGCTTGGTGAGAGGCTTGGGCAATTCCTGCAACCATCCGTTATTGGCAAAACGGCCGTCGAGAATCGTCGGATCGCAGCGGAAAATAACCTCAAGAGTCGTATCAGTGGCAGGCGCGGAGCTATTGGCCCTGACCGCAGAGCGGGAAGCTTGCGCCGCGAAACTACCGATATTTTTGATTTGCACCGCTTTCGGTGAAAAAGCGGTTCCGGCGACCAAGCCGTCGTGCAACGACGAGCGCCACCTCGCCTCGAAATCATTGCCGGCAAATTGGCGCCGCCAGAAATCGCGCACGATCTCATAGCTCGAGCGCCCCGGCGCGCCGGCGACGGCGGCTACGACTTCGTGAGCCGTGCGCCCTCCGTACAGCGGCGCGATCAACGGCTGGAGGATCGTCGCCGTACCGTCGAACGCGCGCACATCGCTCCAGGACTCCAGATAGTGAGCTTCCGGGATATGCCAGTGCGACAGGGCCGAGGTTTCGTCATCGTAAAGCGACAGATGAACATTAAAATTCGACTTTACCAAATGACCTGCGAAGTCGAGATCCGCCGGTGCAGTATATGCCGGATTGCCGCCGAGCATGATCAGCACTTGCACCTGATTGGCTTCCATATCGCGCACCAGACCGCGCAACGATTCGGTTTGATCGACCGGATTGGCCGCGACTGAGTCGATATAGACCACGGTAGCGTCGTCGTTACCCAAGGCATGATTCATCGCGTGGACCAAGGCGTGAACTATCGGCGACTGCTCTTCCCCCGCGATGATAATGCTGCGGCCGCGATGACTCTGCAGATCGCGGATCAGAGCGCGCAGCCATTTGTCCTCGAATTTTAAATCTTCAGATGGCTCG
>JBLMXG010000199.1:0-5065 GCA_050257635.1 Chloroflexota bacterium | reverse complement strand
AGTTTCAACGGAGGTAATCATGAATAACTCGCGCCGAAGTTTTCTCAAATCCTCCGCCCTCGGTTTTATCGCCCTCGGCTTGCCGCCGAGTTTTTTGGTGCGAGCCGCGGGCGCCCAGCAGGACGGCCGAGGCAAAGCTCTGGTGGTGGTTTTTCAACGCGGCGGCATGGACGGGCTCAACGTTGTCGTGCCTTTCAAAGATCGCGCTTACTATGCGCTGCGTCCGAGCATCGCCGTCGCCGAGCCCGCCGCCGGCGAAGAGCGCGGCCTCGATCTCGACGGTTATTTCGCACTCCATCCGGCGCTGGCGCCGCTCAAATTGATTTACGACAAGGGCGGCTTCGCGATCGTTCATGCCGCCGGCTCGCCGGACAATACCCGCTCGCACTTCGATGCGCAGGATTACATGGAGCTCGGCACGCCGGGAATCAAAGGCACGCCCGACGGCTGGATCAATCGCTATCTCAAAGAAAAACCGGGCGGCAACTCGCCGTTTCGCGGCGTCGCGGTCGGCGCGCAGACACCGCGCATGATGGCCGGCAGCGCGCCCACCCTATCGATATCGTCGATCGAAGAATTCCGCCTGCACAACACCGCCATGGCGCCGGCGCTGCAAAAACTCTACGCCGCGTCGGCCGATCCGCTGCTGCGTCGGGGCGGGACGAGTTTGTTCGAAGCGATGGCCCGTCTGCGCGCCATCGAAGGCAAGATCCCGCCGAGCGCTGCGAGCTATCCGGCCGGAAAATTCGGCATCGGTTTAAAGCAGATTGCCCGTCTGATCAAAGCCGATGTTGGCTTGGAGATCGCATTTACCGAGATCGAAGGTTGGGATACCCACGTCGCCGAAGGCGGCGCCACGGGTCAATTGGCCAACCGATTGAGAGAGCTCGGCGCCGGCCTCGCCGCGTTTTACCAGGACCTGGGCGACCGGATGGATGACGTCGTGGTGGTCACCCTGTCCGAGTTCGGCCGCACCGCCCGGGAAAACGGCAACCGCGGCACCGACCACGGCCATGCCAATGTCATGTTCGTCATCGGCGGTGGCGTGCGCGGCGGCAAAGTTTACGGCCGCTGGCCCGGCCTCGCGCCGGAAGTGCTCAACGAAGGGCGCGACCTCGCCTTGACCACGGACTATCGCTCGGTTTGCGGCGAGCTGCTTGCGCGCCATCTGGGACAACAGGAGCTGGGAAAAATCTTTCCCGGTTTCCGCGTGCCGGCGCCTGTTGGGTTGCTGGTCTAACCCGGCATCCATGTAGGGGCGATTCATGAATCGCCCCTACGCCATCGACGCCTCACGCCGGCAAATTTTTGTCGGGGTGCGGCATGCCGCGCCCAACGTCGTCACGACACCGCCGCCGATTCCCTGACCGGACCGTCGCCTTTCTGAAAGCGGTATTGCAAGTCATACAACCTGGCATAAAGCCCGCCTTTGGCCAGGAGCTCGTCGTGGCTCCCTTGCTCGCGGATCTCGCCCTTATGAACAACTAAAATCCGATCGGCATGTTGGATCGTCGACAGGCGATGGGCAATGATCAGCGACGTGCGGTTCTTGAGCAGTTCGTCGAGGGCTTCTTGAATCAACATTTCGGTTTCGGTGTCGACGGAGCTGGTCGCCTCGTCGAGAATCAAGATTTTCGGATCGAACGCGAGCGCGCGAGCGAAAGACAATAGTTGGCGCTGCCCCTGCGACAACGTCGAGCCGCGCTCCTGCACCGCTTCCCGATAGCCGTTCGGCAGTTTCTCGATGAACGGCGCGATATGCGCGCGCCGCGCCGCTTCCCGGATCTGCGCTTCGCCGATGCGCGGATCGCCGAGCGAAATGTTGTTGGCGATATCGCCGGAAAAAAGAAAAACATCCTGCAACACCAGCCCCAAGTGACGGCGCAGCTCCTGCTTGTTCCACGCGCGCACGTCGACCCCGTCGACCAGGACCGCGCCGCGCTCCACGTCGTAGAAACGGCAGAGCGCCGAGATGATCGAGGTCTTGCCGCCGCCGGTGGCGCCCACCAGGGCAACCTTTTCGCCGGGGCGCACGCAGAAGGAAATGCCTCGTAGCACCGGCTCCCCCGGATTGTAGGCGAGCCAGACGTCTTGAAATTCGATGGCGCCGGTGAAGCGCCCGGGGGTTTTCCCCTGCGGCGGATTCTTCACCGTCTCGGGAGTGTCGAGCAAAGCGAAGATCCGCTCCGACGACGCCATGGCGGCCTGCATGATGTTGTACTTTTCCGCCAGATCGCGGATCGGCTGGTACATGCGCTGGATGTACTGAATGAAAGCGACCAGCACGCCGGCTTGGACCGCATGAGCAAGGATCTGGTGCGCGCCGTACCAGAGCAGCAGGCCGATGCTCAGCGCGCTGAATAGTTCGATCACGGGAAAAAACAGCGCATTGTAGCGGATGCTCCGCAGCAGCACGTCGCGGTAGCGGAAGTTCACGTCTTGAAAGCGCCGGTACATTTTCGCTTCCTGGCCGAAGGCCTGGATCGTCGCCACGCCGGCGATATTTTCCTGCAAGCCGGCGTTGAGGCGGCCGAGAACCAAGCGGCTCTCGCGATAAACCTCGCGGGCGCGCCGGCGGTAAAACCGGCTGATGTAGAGAATCACCGGAAACGCTGTCAAACATACCAGCGCCAAGCGCCAGTCGAGCCAGACCATCATCGCGGCGATGCCGAAAACCATCGATACGTCGCCCAACAGACCGACCACGCCGGTGCTGAAAAGCTCATTGAGCGTTTCGACGTCGTTGATCGTTCGGGTCATCAACCGGCCCACCGGATTGCGGTCGAAGTAAGCCAGATCTTGTTTTTGTAGGTGGGAAAAAATATCCATGCGCAGGTCATGCATGGCGCGCTGCCCGGTATACTGCGTCGTGTAGGTTTGCACAAACAGCACGATGAAGCCGAGAACGACCACGCCCAAATAGGCCAGGGCCATGAGGTCGAGGCCGCGCACATCATGCTGGGCGATGTAGCGGTCGATGGCGATCTTGGTGATATAGGGTCCGAGCAGTTGAGTGCCGGTCTGCAGCAGCAAAAAGCTCAACGACACCGCCAGCAGTTTCCAGTAGGGTCGGAGATAGCGCAGCATGCGCGCCATCAAGCGCGCATCGTAAGCTTTGCCGAGGATCTCGTCTTCCTGCTGCAAGTCGCCGATCACAGCCGCTCCTCGCTCCCCGCCAGAGTCTCGACTTGGCGCGCCAGACTCTGCCGGCGGTAAAGCTCCCGATAAGCGCCGCCCAGGGCGAGCAGTTCCTCATGCGTGCCCTGCTCGGTGATCGCGCCGCCGCGCAGATAAACAATCACATCGGCGCCGCGCACCGTCGAGATTCGGTGCGAAATCAGCAACGTCGTGCGGCCGCGCATAAACTGCTGGAGCGCGCGGAGAATTTCTTCCTCGGTCTCGACGTCAACGCTCGAAAAGGCATCGTCGAGGATCAGGATTGGCGGATCTTTGATGATCGCGCGCGCCAGCGCCGTGCGCTGTTTTTGCCCGCCGGACAGACGCACGCCGCGCTCGCCGATGACGGTGTCGAACCCCGCGCCAAACGCTTCGATGGTCGGCAGCAGCTGGGCAACCCGGGCTGCTGCTTCGACCTGATTCGCCGCGCCGTTCTCGACTCCGAGCAGAATGTTTTCCCGCACCGACCCCGAAAAGAGGAAAATATCTTGAGCGACGTAGCCGATGGCATTTTCCAGCCGGTGCCGGTCGGTCTGTTTGATATCGACGCCATCGATGAAGACGGTCTGATCGGGCGGCTCGTACAGCCGCAGCAAGAGATTGACCAGCGTGCTCTTGCCCGCGCCGGTTTCGCCGACGATGCCGCAAATTTTCCCCGCCGGGATTTTGAGGGTCAAATTTTTGATGATCGGCGCATGATCCGCGCGGTAGGCAAAAGTGAGATTGCGAAACTCGATCGCGCCCGACACGGCTGCCTCACCGTTCGACGCAGATAACAATCCGTAGCGCGGCGAGATCGGCGCATCCAGCACCTCGGCAAGCCGGGCGAGCGCCGCGGTGCCGCGCTGATACTGGTTGGCGGTATAACCGATCGCCATCAGCGGCCAGGTGAGCATGGCGAGATAGCCGTTGAAGGCGACGAATTCGCCGAGCGTCATTGTCCCCTGCAAGACCTGGCGCCCGCCGAGCCACAGCACCACCGTCGCGGCGAGCCCGGCCATCACCTGCATGAGTGGCCAGAAAATTCCCCACAGCGTCGCCAGCCACAGGGTCTTGCGCCGGTACTCGGCGCTGATCCCGTCGAAGCCGCGGATCTGATTTTGCTCCTGGGCGTAAGCCTGAACGACGCGGATGCCGGAGAAATTTTCCAGCACATACTCGCTCATGACGCTTAACTGCTCTTGGGTGGAGCGCGACCAGCGGAAAATATGCCGGCCGAAGTAGCGCACGACGATCGGGATCAGCGGCATCGCCATCATCGACCACAGCGTGAGCCAGGGATCGATGGTGATCATCAGCGTCAGGCTGAAAACGATCACCACCACGGCGTCGATGATCGCCAGCGAACCGAAGCCCATGAGCTCGCGGACCGCGTGGATGTCGTTGGTCAGACGCGACATCAAGTCGCCGGTCTTGGTGTACTGAAAGTAATTCAGCGGCAGTTTTTGCAGATGAGCGAAGACGCGGTCGCGCAGATCGGCTTCGCAGCGGCGCGAGAAACCGTGAATGTTGATGCGCCAGCAGTAGCGGAAAAATCCCTGCAGCGCCGCGGCGCCGAGAATCATGAGCGGATAGCGCACCAGCGAGCGGTCGGCCTCGGCAGCGCGCAGCGCCGCGTCGATGCCGTCTTTGATCAGCCAAGGCAGCGCGATGCCGGCGAGGTCCGTGGCGATCAGCGAGAGAATGCCGAGGACCAACAATCGACGGTAGCGGTCGATCAGAAACTTGACACGCTGGTAGTAGCGGAGAATCGCCGTCTCCTTTTGTTCGGATAGTTAATCCGGGCATTCGTGGCGAAAACCAGCGACGACCAAATTCTCCGCCGGGAAAGAAATCCCCTTTTCATTCCCCTTTGGCAAAAGTGGAAAGAGGGGGATTTGCCTGCCGT
>JBLMXG010000198.1:0-8092 GCA_050257635.1 Chloroflexota bacterium | reverse complement strand
GCGATCACCACTGGCACCAAGATCGGTGGCGACGCTAAGACAATGGCTCGCTGCCAACAATGCCGCAATTCTTGAGGCGATCGAGAGCGATACTCTGTTGGAGCTAATTATCCCTGTAATGGTTTTGTCGACCGAGAAATCGCAAAGCGTTTGGGCGTCATTTCGCCGGCCGTAACAAACTACAGCGCGGCAAAGGCGTGGATTCGCGCCAATGCAGAAGTTACGAGAGCAACTATTGCTCCATTCCCTGCATACTTCCAAAACGTTCTCGATGAGCTTTTGAGCTAGGGTGCGGGTAGCCTCACTCGCCGCAAACCACTCTTCCTCTGCCTTAGCAATCGCCTCGACAACGCTGGTGCGCGCCTGGGGACCGGCTGAAATTAAAAATATTGCGTCGCGCTTCTCAAATGGATGAAGCATTGGCGGTTCTGATCGCGCTTTTGCCAACTCTGCAGCACTTCACTCGCCGCTAGCCATTCCTCCTCCATTCTCGCGATCGTCTCAACGACACTAGCGCGCCTCTTCGACAGCTCCGCCGCCCGGGCCGGGTCGCGCGCGAACAGGCCGCCGTCGGCAAGTGTCGCGTCGAACCTTCTGCTAAAACTCGATCGAAGTGTCCTGGAAAAAAGCGGCACTCTTGAGCGACTGAGTCGAGAACAGTTCTGATTGACTTTTCAGCGCACTTACGAGTGTGGCGCGGGGCACTTCGGTATGGCTCGCTTCGCTGCCGTGCTTATGTTCCATCGTCGACATCAGGGATTTGAGCCGTTTCGTGCTTTGGGCGTTGGTCGATTTATTTTTAAAAAGTTTCCATAGAGACTTCGGCGTCGCATTGAGACTTCCGTGATGACCGACCTTGTACACGTTGACGGCCGACAGAAGTTTTTGATTGGGCTCGCGACTGAGTGCGTACTGCCAGTTCTCGATTTGCGCATCGCCTGGAAAAAGCAGGCTTTCCTTTCCGATACGGAATAGCAGTATCACGCTGGTGTTATTCATAGCTTTGTCCAACATACGGACAATCTGTAGCAATTGATCGCCGCGGGACTTGCGCGTGCGATAAATGAGCCATCGTACGTCGACAGGAAAGCGGGGACCCCTGGCGCGGACGTAGTGGGGAAATAGGACCGACGGATCCTTGCCTTCCGGTGCTGTCAACACCATTGCGGCAGCTTGATAACGCCAGAAGTGCCAGAATTCGTCGGGGTCTTTGCTCCGTTGCTTCTTGATCGTGGCCGTCTGTTTGACCGTGGGCGGCCCGAGCACGTCGACGGTTACGCCTGGTAATAGCGCTTTCAGACCCGAGTCCTTGCCATGGTAAACGTAGTTCGTCTTCTTACCCATCGTCATCAGGTTCTTCACGGCGCTCGGATTGTTGATGTTGCTCTCGCCAAGAAAATGCAACTGCTGCCGGAGATCCGCCCCGAAATATCTCGTACGCTTGGTTTGCTGAATGGCCTGTAGTGCCACATCCTGCATTGAGCGTAGCCCGGCAACGAATCCGCGTGTTCCAATTCCTAACTTTTGCCCGGCCGGACCCGCGGCGTCTGGCGCAAGATCTGGATCCTCTGTCCAGGGCTGGATGACTAGTTCCGGCTTAAGACTCTTGATGACGTCTCCGGTACCTTTGCCACCGGTTTTGGTTTCAAAGCCGGAGATATGATCTTTGTGTCGGTGCGTTGCGATCACTGCCGTGAGCTTTCCGCCGGAGCGAGACTTTATATCTTTCGCTATGTCCATCATTCGCGTCTTGGGCGTTCCTTCAGGCAGCCCAGTCGACCCGAAATCGATGAGGATGTGTTTCTCGTTGTCAGCTCCGTACTCGAAACTTAAGAGGAAGCAGTCACCAAACCCGACATGATAGGTTCGGATATTCAATTTCTTTGGTGATTTCGCCATGACAATTCTCTTCAAGCCATTGCCCGTGCAAGATGCAGTTCGGCCAAACGCGAGCTGTCCTTAGCCGGGCGGTCGTAGAATCCCGAGTCCCACAGATACTGGAGGCGTGCTGTCTGTCGCTCCGCATTCTCAAGTCTGTTGCCGATCTGATACTTGAGCCGGCCGTATTCGTCGAAGATAAGCGCGCCTCCGCCGAAAAGCTCGACGCGCATCCACCCGGGCATTTCGGGTGGCGGATTGATCTTAAGAGCGCTCTTAAGCTCATCGACGTTCAGCGTGAGGATTTGCACATACTCAGCAACGGTTTCATGCAGGATGAAACCATCGGGACCGATCCGATAGCACGGGCGCACATTCTCCACTTCTATGTAACCGTCCTTTGAGAGTTCGAGCGGTCCGCGATTCTCCCATACAAAACGAAAAACCTCCTCCTTGTCGCGCAGCATGGAATCGAAATGGCTTCGACTGTACAGGAGTTGACCAGCACACTGGACCCAAGTGCCGTCTGAATTCGTGCCATCTGCGACCGAGATGTCGTAGGCTTTGAAGCTCGAGATTAATGAATCTCGATAGCCGTATTTCGAGTCATCGGCGACGACTTCGCGATCAATCGTAAGAAGGGCCGAGAGATAATCGGAAAAGTTGATGTCAGTCGGGGGACAATAGTCCAGTGCGCGAATGGACATTGTGAGCAGATGACCGGCGACGCGCGCGCCCTCTTCGACGACAAGGCTCCGATCCTTTTTGCCTTTTTGCAGGTATCCAATTTTATTCAGCCGCGATACCCAAATTTCTATAAACGCGTTCATCATTGCTGCGACGATCAGTTCTCCTCGTCTGTGAGGTTCGAGGAACTCGGTCATGCTCATATATTTCATGCCTGGCTTGAGCTCGACCGATCGACGTAAGGCTTGCCCGCGTACCTGCGACAGTTCCTGTCCCATCTGATCCGCTAATCCGAACAACACAGACTGCTTCAGAGCCTGCGGAGTGAGAAACTTTTGGTCGATCAGATGCGAGCGCCCACCGGAATCGAGGAGCGTCGCGACGACATCTTTGAGGGCAAAAATGGAAAGTAAGGCAACGATATCTGAGAAGCCTTCGTGGAAGGCCGCTTGGTCCGGCGATGAGGGTTCTAGATATCTAGGCCTGATGCCGTCGAGTAACGCGTGAGTCGTCTCATGGGCCACAACGTCGTGCGATAGACACGTGTAAATGGGACGGCCGTCACTGCCGGCAAAATAGCCTAGAAATAACCCACGATCTTCCTTGGAGTAGAAGGCGTTCGCCTCAGCGAACGCGTGGGGCGCGACGTTGAGCTGATGCCCGTCCGATCCCCAAGCGGTGCGGCGTCCAAGCGAGAACTCGAAACGCGCAAGAATGCGCATCGCTATAGCGTAGGCATTTTGGGCATGAAATTTCGGATTCTCAAGGAGGGATCGATTGAAGGCAGCTACGGTACTTCCTTGCATCGATTGCTTCGAAAATGGATCGAGATAGTTGCCACTCTTGAGCTCAAGTTCGGCTGCATCGTAGAGAACGTTGTTCGTGGCATCATAATCCACTACTTTGATCCTATAACCACACGGGCCGGGCAAAAGTTCTTCGGCAGGAACTTCAACTTCCGCCGTCAAGATCCGGTTGCCAATTCTGACAGAAGGGTCCTGCGCAATGATCGTCAGCTTGCGTGTGTTCGGAAGATTAAGCACCGCGGTGGATGCAGATGCCATTTCAGTCTCCCTGGCTGTCCGCCGCGTTGGCGGACAGCTGCTTTCATCAATATTGATCAGAGAATGGAAATTTCGGCGTGCCAACTGTAATTCCGAACTCGGCGGGCTTCATATGGGCACGGATGGCAGCGTCACAGACTGCGTAACCCCAGTTCATCAGCTTGTTCTGCATGGTGTGATCCACCGCCTCGAGGCGAGTTGGAATCGCCGCGAGATAGTCTGGATTCCTGCGAGCGCAGCCTAGGGGATCATCGGCGAGATGATAGTCGGCAAAATGCGTGCGAATGCCCCAATAGCAGCCCGTGTTCTCGCCGGTGACGTATGAATGGATGAGGTGTCGCTTCCTTAGGCTTCGCACTTGGTTGTCGACCGTGTCGAGTATTCTCATCGAATGCCTCACCCAGTCATGATGAGGTTGTTCCTCCGGAGCTATCTTCTGCCCGGCGTCACTGACCAGCAGTATCTTGTAACGTTTGAAAACCGTTTCGAGTCCGAGATTGTCGTACACACCGCCGTCGCTGAGCACGGCGGTCTCTGTGTACGGTGGGTGTGAAAGGTCTGCACCTTCCGTTGCAGCAACCGGCTGCTCAATTTCCAGCGTGACGGGGGACAGCACGGGAGGAAATGCCGAGGAGGCCGCCACCGCGATTGCGAGCGGGACGTCGGGATTTCGGATGAGCCCAACTCGGTAGTCTCCCATATAGGGCTTCGAAAACCGCCACAGCGCGGCGGTTTGAACGTTCGTCGCGTTGAAGACAAAACGGGGAACGTTCGCAGCTTCCTCCGAAAGATCGGAAAGTTTCTTTCCTTTGAAGAGCACTTCGTCATATGCAGCCACTACGCGATCGCTCACAGTTCCGGGTAGTAGGATTCCGCCAATTACGGCCCCCATATCGACAGTCGTTGATGCCATTTTGCGGATCAGATCGACTACGATGTCCAGGTTATCTGCGGACCCGTTCTGGAAGCGGAGTTTTGGCCAAGAAATGGCGAGTGCGCCGGCTGTTATCGACCCTCCCGAGACGCTGGAAACCCGCGCGACCTTTTCAAGGAGACCGACCTCATTCAGCCGGAGAAGCGCGCCCACGTGAAAAACCATCGCGCGGTATCCACCACCGGAGAGTGCCAGCGCTATGCCATCGTGAATCGAAACGGCCGAATGATCAGGAAACGCTTGCGTATCCGCCGGAGCTTGTGCCGGCATCCGGACCCCCGTCGTCTGCGAGACCTGTAACTCAAGACTACGACGTATTTGGGAAGGGTTCAACCAGTGGTTACAGCGCTAAAGCGATCAGAATCTTCGAAACCACTCGAAGCAATTGCTAATGCCGAGGTGCCGTCAAACGAACTGCAAGTTTCCATCTGAAGAAAAACACGGAGAAGTACAGAAAAATGGAAACTGGCACGCTCAGCGGCGGATACTTTCGATCCAATACGAACAGGCCGGTTGCGACGACAATGGCGACTCCGATCACAATGATCAGGGCATAGACCACCAAGAGCCATACTGCCTGCATTGAGACTGCTCCTGCCGCTGGACCTAGCTTTTGGACTTGGCTTTTGGACTTATTTTTTTTGGACCTGTTTTTTGGACCAGGCCTTAGACTAGCCGCGGGGCCTGAAACAATTGTGCAGATCGTCGCGGGCGGGTTGTGCGGGAACTATATGATCGGCTGCCGCTACCAGGTCGCGAACGCCAGTCGCTTCTTCGAGAGCGACGGCTCAGGTTTCCATTCACAGGCGGGTTACGCCGTCGGCCAACTCCTTTACAATCCTGCTTCAAACCGAACTTAGCTCGCTTATAGGCCCGTGAAACACATCGGCTTTCTCTCCTTCGGCCACTGGACCCCGTCGCCGCAGTCGCAAACGCGGACGGCGTCGGACGCGCTGCTGCAATCGATCGAGCTCGCGGTTGCGGCCGAGGAGCTCGGCGCCGATGGCGCCTATTTCCGCGTTCATCATTTCGCCCGCCAGCTCGGCTCGCCGTTCCCGCTGCTCGCGGCCTGCGGCGCCAGGACCAGGCGGATCGAGATCGGCACCGCGGTCATCGACATGCGCTACGAAAATCCGATGTACATGGCGGAGGATGCCGGCGCCGCCGACCTCATCGCCGGCGGCCGCCTGCAGCTCGGCATCAGCCGCGGCTCGCCCGAGCAGGTGATCGACGGCTTCCGCTACTTCGGCTACGTGCCGCCGGAGGGCATGACCGACGCCGACATGGCGCGGCGCCACACCGAGGTCTTCCTCGAACTGCTGCTCGGGAAGGGCTTCGCCAAGCCCAATCCCAGCCCGATGTTTCCGAACCCGTCCGGCCTCCTGCGCCTCGAGCCTTATTCCGAGGGCCTGCGCGAGCGCATCTGGTGGGGCGCCGGCACCAATGCGACGGCGCAATGGGCGGCCAAGCTCGGCATGAACCTGCAAAGCTCGACACTCAAGATCGACGAGAGCGGCAGGCCGTTCCATATCCAGCAGGCCGAGCAGATCAGGCTCTATCGCGCGGCGTGGAAGGAGGCGGGGCACGCGCGCACGCCGCGGGTGTCGGTCTCACGCAGCATCTTCGCGCTGACCGACGACCGCGACCGCATGTATTTCGGGCGCGGTGGTAAGGAGGGGGATCAGATCGGCATGCTCAGCCAAACCGAGCGCGCCATTTTCGGCCGCAGTTATGCCGACGAGCCGGACAAACTCATTGCGCAGCTCAAGGGCGACGAGGCCATCGCGGAAGCCGATACTGTGTTGCTGACCGTGCCGAACCAGCTTGGCGTCGACTACAACGCCCACGTCATCGAGGCGATCCTGAAGCACGTCGCGCCAGGGCTCGGCTGGCGGTGAGAGCTACCGGCAAGCGCAAACCTCAGGGAATTTGAAATACCGTCATCTTATCGGCGACACCGCGCAGGGCCGCGCTTTGCTCGGTCAGCTCGAGCCTGCTCTCTTCCAGCAACTTAGAGACCTGCGAATTTTTCACGACGGATTGAGTCGCAAATATCGCGCGGGACTGGGCAAGGTTCTGCACGCGGGCGGCGATGTTGACGGTCTGGCCAAAGTAATCCAGCCGGTCGTTGAGCGTGACGGCGAGACAGGGACCCTCGTGAATCCCGATCTTGACCAACAGATCGTTCTTAAATTCTTGCACGGAATCGCGCATGCGAAGCGCCGCAGCAACAGCGCGGTCGGGCGTCGGGAAGGTAGCCATCACCGCGTCGCCGATCGTTTTGACGACTGCGCCGCCTTCGGAGGAAACGATCTCCCCGAGAATCCTGAAATGCTCGCGCACAAGATCGTAGGCGACAATGTCGCCGACACGGTCATAAAGCGCGGTCGAGCCCTTGAGGTCGGTAAAGAGGAAGGTGAGGCTGGTAATCTTGAGCCCCTGGTCGACGTCAAGCGTGTCGGTTCGATAGATGTCGCGAAAGGTCTGATTGCTCAATAACCGCTTCGCGGTCAGGAATGGCCGCCGTTTGCCAAGCAGCTGATGGAGCTCGTCGCCGGCGATCCAGACCGACGGCAGGGTGCGCGTGTCGCTGCGGTTTTCAAGCGCGAGCCGCAGCGGTCCGGGCCGCATCGTCGTGGTGCCGGTCGGCGCATGAACCTTGCTGAAAATCATCGCCAGATTCTGACGCTCGCGGGTTGGCTCGCCTTTCACATCGATGAAATGGGCCGCGTGCGTGACGGGCTCGAAGACGATCACAAATTCCTCCGGCAGCTGCAGCGATATCAGCGCCTTCTCGCCGGGCGGGAGCTCGATTGCCTCGATGGTGATTTTTTCGAGAAGCTCTTCAAATCTTGTTTCGGGCAGATCGACCCCGGAGCTCCAGAAAATCTACCGGAAATATTCCCAGATCGGGAGCGAGTGGGGGTCGTGTGCCGCGATTCGCCGCAGGCGCGGGGCTGACCGTAAAGGCGACTTCGACCATTTCGTCGAGTGTCGCTGAGCGTGTGGGTGGCATCGAGCACGCCGCCACAGCCAGGACAGAGAACGTTCCAGGTCAGCTCGAACAGCCCGAGCCGCGCAGCGTGCAGGAAACCGGTGATCGTCTTTTCCTCGCTCAGCCCGTGTTCGCGGGCAAAGCTCAGGACATTGATACGGCACAATTGCCGGTCGGTGCCGTCGCGGACCACCGATTCAATCGCCGTGACGACGCCTTGATCGGCCGAACTGCGCAAGGTGTCAAAAAGCGCCTGGGTTTCGTCCATGGCGGTAGAGTACGCCAAAATCAGAAATCAAAATCAGAAAACTTGGAGGCAGAAAACTGCGGGAAGCCGGGCGGAGCATGATACAAGCGGCACGATCACACCAGCCAACCTCGTCGTCGTGCCAGGGGGCCATGACACACACGTTCGGAATTTCCCCGTTGATGTATGACGTTCCGCTGCTGGACGTAGAGATAAGCCTAGTGCTGACCAACACCGCGCCGATCGGTCCCTATCGCGGCGCCGGACGCGAGCAGGCGGCCTACATC
>JBLMXG010000197.1:0-3285 GCA_050257635.1 Chloroflexota bacterium | reverse complement strand
CCGGTGGCGAAGGACAAGAAGGTGAACTGGTTTTACCGGGGATTCAACCGGGCGTACGAGGCGGTGGAGCGGCGCTACATGGGTCTCGTCAAGTGGATGGTGCGCCGCCCGCGCTCCATGGTGGGTCTATTTTTTCTAATTGTCGGTCTGGCCGGCGTTGCTTATGCGTTCTATCCGACTGCGCTCATGCCTCTGGAAGATCAGGGATTCTGCATTATCGTCGCGCGTCTCCCCGCCGGCGCTTCGCAGCTCCGGGTGCGGCAGCTCTCGGCTGCCATCGATGCCAGTCTGAAAGGGATCCCCGGCATCAAAGGGTGGGTGACGATCGGAGGCTACTCGGCGCTCGACTCAGCAAAGCTATCCACCGTAGTTACAGCCTTTGTCATATATAATGATTGGGGAGAACGGCCGCCGGGCTTTACTCAGACGAAGATCCTCGCCACGCTTCAGGGGAGATTTTTGTCACTGCAGAACGCGCAGTTTGCGATGCTGCCCCCTTCGCCGATTCCGGGCCTGGGAAATGCATTCGGGTTTCAGATGGTCGTCGAAGATCGCGCGGCAGCAGGTCTTGGTGAATTGCAGAAAACAACGCAACAAATCCTCGCTAGTGCGCGCGAGCGGCCGGGCTTTCTGCGCGTCGGCTCCACGACATTCAGCGCTAGCAGCCCGCAGTTCTACTTGGATATCGATACAACGATGGCCAAGTCGCTGGGGGTGGCACTCAAAGATGTTTCGAGCACGTTGCAGACCTATTTAGGATCGACCTACGTCAACCTGTTCAACAAGTTCAACCAGAGCTTTCAGGTTCGGGTCCAGTCTGCAGCCGAATATCGCCGGAAATTACAAGACATCGGCAATCTTTATGTCACCAGTGAAAGCGGAGAGATGGTGCCACTCGGCAGCCTAGTTGAGGCGCGCCGGGTGCTCGGATCGGAGCTCATTACCCGCTATAACCTTTATCCTGCCGCGACGATTACCGGGGTCCCTATGCCGAAGTTCAGCTCCGGCGAGGCGCTTAGTTTCATGGAACGGACGGCCGCGCACGTGCTGCCGCAGGGCATGGACTACGAATGGACGGGACTTTCCTATCAAGAAAAGCTGATCGGCAAGCAAGCGTATTTTATTTTCGCACTCGCCGTCACGCTGGTTTTCTTGGTACTCGCCGCGCAATACGAAAGCTGGACCGATCCCGCCGCAGTCATTCTCAGCGTTCCTATGGCGCTCGTCGGTATCGTGATCGCGCTTGCGATCCGGCGCTTCCCTAATGACTTGTATACTCAGATCGGCCTCGTGCTGATGATCGCGCTTGCCGCCAAGAACGCGATTTTGATCGTGGAGTTTGCCCGGGAACTCAAGGCGCAGGGAATGAACGCGGTGGAGGCCGCTGTGGAGGCGACCCGGCGTCGTTTTCGGGCGATCCTGATGACTTCCGTCGCGTTTATCTTGGGCGTGGTGCCTCTGTTAACCGCGACCGGCGCGGGCTCGGCGAGCCAACAATCACTCGGTACAGTGGTCTTCGGCGGCATGCTCTCTTCTACGCTGTTGGCGATCCCCTTCGTCCCGGTTTTCTACGTAATGATGCAGAGTATTAGCGTAACGTTCGGCAAGCGCGCAAAGTTGCGCGACACCCAAGCTTCGGAACTCCTGTTGCGGTAGTAAACCACTCACTGGTCAGGTGAAAGCAATGGCGATGACATCAGTTCTAGAACCTCATATCACGCGAATCCCAATAAGCTCGTTGGATGAGATTCTCGATCAACGGAAACGGGGATTTGCATCGACAAAGTGGCTTTTTCGAGGACAGCTAACCAACAACTGGGGCCTGCAAACGACCCTCGAGCGGACAGTTCTCCGATTTGGGCATCTGTTGACGCGGGCGCCAATTATAGAGAAAGGCTTGATCCGCCGATTCATCCGTCAGTCATATCACTACAGCCTCAATCTTCCAAACCTCGACAATGTCTTGGAGTGGTTGGCTTTAATGCGACATTACGGCGCCCCCACGCGGCTTCAGGATTGGACCGAGTCGTTCTATGTCGCGCTCTACTTCGCCATCGAAAATGCAGACGGTGCCGCGGCGATCTGGGCACTCGATCGAACCGCTGTTGACGCGGCTGTCTTGAGGCTGCTTCCTTCAGGCACATGCAAGGATTGCATAGATGAAAACGGCTACATCGACTCGCGCCAGTGCTTCAGCGAAGTTTTCGATCGAAGCCCGCCGACTGCTCTTGTGTTGCCCGTCGACCCCTTCAGACTCAATGAACGTCTCGTCATTCAGCAGGGAGTCTTTCTGTGCCCTGGGGACGTCTCCCGTAGCTTTGAAGAAAACCTCGCAGCCGCGCTGCCAAGCCCGCCGCACAACGCGCTGCTGCAATTCATCATCGGTGACTCGGTAGATCTCCGAAAAAAGCTTCTGTGGCAGCTCCAACATATGAACATGAACAGCGCGACGCTGTTTCCGGGCCTTGATGGATTCGCTCGCTCGTTAGCCACGCTCGTCGCGTTTCCCGAGACGATACCACCAGGGAAAGAAATCCCGTGATTAAGAGACGCAAGAGAGGAGGCAATGATTATAGAAACGGTTAGAACCAGCGCACTCCTTTCCAGCGTCGTTCTTCTTGTTCAGCTTGGCTGTGCCAGGGTTCGGATCGGGCAGGAAGCAAACGAGTCCTCCATAGTCGTCAAAGAGCTCGTTAAGACTACCAAAAGTTGGGATGGAAAATCTTTGCCTCAGTACCCGCAAGGTCAGCCCGAGATCACAATCAGGCGAATCAGCATACCTGCAGGAGAACGACTCGAGACTCACAGCCATGGGGTGATCAATGCCGGCGTGCTGCTGAACGGTGAACTCACGGTCGTTACCGCAGAGGGAAAGACGCTGCATCTCAAAGCCGGCGATCCCATTGTCGAGGTGGTCAACACGCCGCATTATGGGCTTAATGAAGGAAAAGTTCCCGCGGAAATTGTCGTCTTCTACGCCGGTGCCGTTGACACGCCGATATCGGCGGTTAAACCTCGATGAGTGATTATCGTCGGATCCTGGCGCTCGATTGGGCCACGGCTGATCCGCGACGCACCTCTACGTGCGCGCCGTCCGCGGCGGCTCATGATTCGTTATTTGGTGAACTGATATTTGATAACGTTGCGAGGTTTGCTGGGGTCTTTGCTCCCTCCGGCGACACTGGGAGAAAGCCGCTGACCAACTGGGTTTCCGATTCCGAAAGACTTGGTCCCCGGCCGAGCTCCTCGGCTCCATCACCCCATGCTCTTTAACACGAAAAAGCC
>JBLMXG010000196.1:0-6491 GCA_050257635.1 Chloroflexota bacterium | reverse complement strand
AAATGCTTTGCTGCTTTACTCAGAAAAACCGCCATAGCGGCAGTGATACGAGAGTAAGGATGGGAATTACGAGGAAAAGGATTAACTGAAACTTTTGCGCGCCGGCTTCTCATAGAACGGCTCGTTATTGCTGGCGCAACCCTATCGCATGTCAGATTCTACAACAGCGCTTGGTTCCGCTACGGCATGACCCCAAATCTTCCGTCCGATTCAGCGCTGTAGTCGTGCGACATATTCGGCAATCATTTTGGCCTTCAAAAGGGAAGTCAGCTCCGAATACCTTTCTTTCTCAACTTGTTCATAAAAGATTTCGCCCCACACCGGCATCCGGCGATCGCCATGCGCTCGTATGCTGCGTCTGCCATCAATCGCGGCCATTACATCGTCCAAAGGATAAATGCCTTTGTGGTTCTTCTTGAGAAGGCTCAAATCAGGAACTTTTATTTTAAGGTAAGGACTAACGGAACCGCTGCCACGCCCATCTTTACCATGGCAAGAACTGCAATACTGGACGTAAAAAGTTTCCCCTTGATCCGTCGCAGCATGCAAGAGAGTGGTGCTACTGCTCCATGACAGCGCTATTAGCGGTAGAAGCAATACAATAGAAATTTTCACCTGTGGCTCCTCCTCTACTAATCGTCAAAAAACCTCGACGCAAAAAAGATGCCCTCGTGTATCGCGAGGGCAAAATCAGTCTTGTCTTATCATTTTGGACGCCAGCGGGAAATCTCAGATCCCTCATTCGTTCGGGATTACAAAGCCATATCGCATGCATTATATGACGCGTCCAGAGGACGGCGCTTTGCATAGTTGAGATTTAATCCAGAAATTTTTCGCAACTACGGGAAACAGAACTATTGGGCGCTCTTATAGCCGATTCGGCGGTCGGAAAGATTCTAGTATTCTGCGCGTTAGCTAAGCTTGACATTGGCACCGAACATGCGAGTTAGGAAAGTAGCAGGAGGCGAGGTTATGGCAGATGAAAAGGATCGATTTGGCGAAACTATGAAACTGGTCGAGCGCGCGAAAGAAGATATTTATTTCGCCGAGCGAGACCGGGAGTTAATTAACAAGCTCAAAGAACAGCTGCAAAAAGTCGACAAAGCAAGCGAGATTCACTGCCCCAGGTGTTCCGGCTTAATGGAGACTTACAGCTTCCACGAGATTATGTTGGATCGCTGTTCGAAGTGCGGCGGAATCTGGATGGATAAAGGAGAGCTCGAAGCCGTAATCCGCAAAGTTACTCGGGGGCCGTTAGGGGCGTGGATCGACAAACTCACGGCCAGAGAGGGTGAGTAAGGAGAACCCCCATGAGAGCAGCCAAGAGGTATAACACCCAGTATAAGAAAAAAGTCGATGTCGAACGGGATACTTACCTGCCCAGGCTTTCGCCCAAAGAAGTGATTCAGTGCACGGGTTGTGGAGCGTTTTACCATCGGCGCCATTGGATGCTGGCGGCACCGGCAGGGTTCAACGCGCCGGTACACGTGCATCCGATCTACTGTCCGGCCTGTAGGAAGATGAAAGACCGATATCCCTCCGGGGAATTGAGTCTGAGAGGGATGGACACAGCCGAGCGGCAAGAGATTCTTAGAATCATGCGCAATGAAGAGGAACAGGCGCGGAACAAGAATCCATTAGAGAGAATCATGGGCGTGACGCAGCACAATGGCGAGTGGAGGGTGGAGACGACCACCGAGAAACTGGCGCAGCGGCTGGGCCGCTCGGTGCGCAAGGCGCGCGGCGGAACGCTGGCCTACAAGTGGTCGCATAACAACAAGTTTCTCCGAGTGGTTTGGGAACAGAAAACGGAGTAAATTCCCCAGGGGGCTATTCTGACAGTAAGCAAACGCTGAAAACGTTGCGCAGTCTCATCGCCGGAATCAGCTGCGCTCGCGCTTGAATTTAAGCAACTCGATAACCACGCTGCTCAATAGAGCGGCGCCGGTACAGATCAGTAAATCATCAGGATGCATCACCGAGAAACGGAATAAGCTTCGCAGCGACGGTACGTAAAGGACGGCCGCCAGAAATCCCAATGCCCCCGCCGCAACCCACCAGAAGGCCCGGTTCGGCGAAAGCAGCGCGCGAATAACATTGCGCGACCAGGAGCGATTGACGGCGATCAGCCCCAGCATGCCGATGACCAGCGTTGAAAAACTGAGTGTCCGGGCATCGGCATCGCCTTGACCGCGATAGAGAGCGAAGGCAAAAACCACAAGCACTGCTGCGAGCACGATGACGCCTTGAAGCAAGCTGAAGAGAATATGGCGCGTGTCGAAAAGAGGCGTGTCGGGATCGCGCGGTGGTTTTTGCATGATGTCGGGTTCCGCAGGCTCGGCCTCAAAAGCGATGGAGCAAGCCGGGTCGATGATGAGCTCTAAAAAAACGATGTGCACGGGCGTGAGAACGAGCGGCCAATCCAGGATCAAGGGGATAAGCGCAAGCCCCGCGATCGGCACGTGAATCGCGAAAATAAAGGCCATCGCTTTCTGTAGATTATCGAAGATCCGGCGGCCGGAGCGAATCGCCTCTACGATGCTGGCGAAATCATCATCGAGAAGAACCAGCGAGGCTGCTTCGCGCGCGACGTCGGTGCCGCGTCCGCCCATCGCTATGCCGATGTGCGCGGCCTTTAACGCCGGCGCGTCGTTCACCCCATCGCCGGTCATGGCGACGACTTCGCCGTTGGCCTTGAACGCTTCCACCAAATTCAGTTTTTGCTCAGGCAGCACGCGAGCGAAAATATTACTTTTTTGCATGCGGCGGCGCAATTCTCCTTCGTGCAGGCTTTCGATTTCCGGCCCGGTCAGTATGTTTCCGTTCGTCGCAAGGCCGATCTTTCGGCCAATAGCTACGGCCGTTGAGGGATAGTCGCCGGTGATCATGACAACCTTAACCCCGGCTTGAGTGCATTCTCTGATGGCGCTCGGTACGGTTACACGCACGGGGTCAGCGAGCCCGATCAAACCGAGAAACGTAAAGTCAAAATCATGCTGACTTGGCGGCCAAGATGTCCCGGTAAAAGAGGCCTTGGCCACGCCGAGAACGCGCAGACCATCGCTACCCATAGAGTCGACTTGAACGGAGAGCTTTCGTTTCTGGTCTGAATCAAAATGACACAGATCCGCAACGGCCTCGGGCGCCCCCTTCGTGGCGATGAAGTGTTCTTCGCCGTTCCCCGAGTGCCAGACATGCGACAGCGCGAGCAGTTCGGGTGAAATCGAGTATTCGTGGGCGAGCGTCCAGCGTTCGAACCTCGATCCGTGATCGAGATAGCGATCCCCCAGTTCTTTAAACGCCTTCTCCATCGGATCGAAGGGATCGGTCTCGCTGGCGAGAACCGAATAGCGCATCAGGCGGTGGAATTTTTGCGGCAGTGTCTGGTCGATTTGAGTGTCCACATCGTGGACGTCTTCGCCGACGCACAACCGCCGCACCGCCATGCGGTTAAGTGTCAGCGTGCCGGTTTTGTCGGTGCATAGAACGGTTGCGGAGCCCAGGGCTTCAATCGCCGGCATGCGTCGGGTGAGGACCCGCTTTTGCGACATGCGCCACGCTCCCAAGGCGAGAAATATGGTAAGAACGACGGGGATCTCTTCCGGCAGGAGCGCCATCGCCAGAGCGATGCCGATCAAAAAACCATTGATCCAACTTCCCCTCGTGAGGCCGTAAAGAACCACGGCCAAGGCACAGACGGATAGCCCAACGGTGGCGAAATTGCGGATAAGATTGCCGGATTTTTTTTGCAGGAAGGTCTCGTCGGTTTCGACGGATTGCAGCGCCTTGCCGATTCGTCCCATCTCGGTGTGGACTCCGGTGGCAACGACCTTGCCGACGCCGCGCCCCTGGACCAACATGGTGCCGGCGTAAATAAATGGTACGTCGTCGCCGCCCGGCCGGCACACCGGTTGAATCCCATCCCAGACGACTTTGCGCACCGGCACGGATTCTCCCGTAAGCAGCGACTCGTCCACCATAAGATCATTACAGGACAGCAAGACAGCGTCAGCCGGAACCCGGTCACCTTCCGTGAGAATGAGCAGGTCCTCGCGCACGACTTCCCTGCCGGCAATGCGTTTTTGCTCGCCGTCGCGGATGACGAGAGCTCGAGGGCTGGACAAGTCGCGCAGAGCTTCCAGAGCATGCTCTGTCTTTCTTTCCTGGAAGATGGTTATGCCCATGATCACGAGAATCCAAAACGCTAGAATCAGGGCTTCACGAATGTCGCCGAGAATTAGATAGATCACCGCGGCAATGATGAGCAGCAAGAACATCGGCTCGCCGGCGACTCCTAAGGCGATCTCGATCGTTCTGCGGCGTGTGGAGGCATGGAGTTCGTTAAAGCCTTCGCTTGTCAGCCGCGCTTCGGCCTCTGCTGTGGAGAGTCCTTGAAGGGTCTCGGTGGCCTGAGCGTCTTCATGTGTCATAGTCATTTTGGGGCTCGTGGGGAGCGATCGCTGTGCTTTTGCAGGAAGCGTGAGACGATTTCGGCCAAATCGGGATGGCCGATTTCTTCTAAATCATAACGCACGCGGCAAAAAGGCTTGGGCAAGGGAATAAGCCGCGCGAGGTCCACCGGGGTCGCGACGATAATGGTATCGCACGATACGGCTTCCATCGTCCGGGCGAGATCTTCAAGTTGCGCATCCGAGTAGCCCATGGCAGGGAGCGCTTTGCCGACCCAAGGATAGCGGGCGAAGGTTTGAATCAAGCTGCCGCGCGCGCATGGTCGCGGATCGACGATCGTTGCAGCCCCGTATCGTTGCGCCGCGATGATTCCAGAGCCATAGGCCATTTCCCCATGGGTGAGCGTTGGTCCGTCTTCAATGACCAGAACGCGTTGGCCGCGAACCAATTCGGGTTTGTCCACAGAAATTTTCGAGCGCGCCTGGATAACCGTCGCCGCGGGATTGATCTCCGCGATATTGCGCATCACCTGCTCGACGCCGCTAACCGGGGCGGAATCGATCTTGTTCACCACCAACACGCCGGCGCGCCGCAGATTGGTTTCCCCGGGATGGTAAAGCAGTTCATGGCCGGCGCGATGAGGGTCTAGCAGTACCACTTCCAGGTCCGCGCGCACAAAAGGCCAGTCGTTATTGCCGCCGTCCCAAAGAAGGACGTCGGCCTCCTGCTCCGCTGCGGCGAGAATTTTAGCGTAATCGACGCCGGCATAAACGGTGACGCCCTCCTTGATGTGCTGTTCGTATTCCTCGCGTTCCTCGATCGTACAATGCTGCCGGTCGCAATCCTCAATAACGGCAAAACGTTGCGCGATCTGGCGGCGCAGATCTCCATAAGGCATGGGATGCCGAACCACGACCGGACGGAGCCCGCGCGCCAGCAGCAGCGCGGCAATGCGCCGGACCACGGAATCTTTGCCGCAACCGGTGCGCACGGCGCACACCGAGATGACCGGCCGTATGGACTCAAGAAAACTGCGCTCGGGGCCGAGGAGCCGAAAATCCGCGCCGGCGGCCAACGCGCGGGAGGCAAGATGCATGAGCGACACATGCGACACGTCACTGTAGGCAAAGATCACTTGCTGAATATCGTGGGCGCGAATCAATTCTTCCAGCTGCTCTTCCGGATAGATAGGAATGCCGTCAGGGTAGAGATGTCCGCTCAATTCAGGCGGATAGCGACGGTTTTCAATCCCGGGAATCTGCGCAGCGGTGAAGGCGATAACTTCGAAGTCTGGATTATCGCGAAAGCACACGTTGAAATTGTGAAAATCCCTGCCTGCGGCACCGAGAATCAGGACGCGCCCCCGCTTTGATGAGGCGATTTTATTAGTTGTCTCCACCAGCTTCTATTATCCCAAAAACAGATTGAAACGACGACGCATAGTTTGTGCCAGCGGCGATCGAGCTAAAGCTTCGCCTTGCGCCCTTGGAAGGGCCCATCCTATTTTACCCTTTCTCACAACCGGGAAGTCAGCACAGGCTGCGATATCAAAGTTGAGAACGAGGCATTGCCGCAATTGTATTGCAGTCGCTTATCGATCAGGCTAGGGGTTCAAGTGGGGGCACACATATTGCTCAACTACATCCGGGAGTCGCTGGCGCAACGGATATGAATCATCGGTCTATCGCCTATTTTTCCATGGAAATTGGCCTCGAAACGGGCGTGCCCACCTACAGTGGCGGGCTGGGAGTACTGGCCGGAGATACGATTCGGGCCGCCGCCGACCTCAAAATTCCAATGGTTGCGATAACGCTGCTGCACCGTAGGGGGTATTTCTACCAGCGTCTGGACGCCTCTGGCTGGCAGAGCGAAGAGCCTGTGGACTGGGTGGTCGGAGATTTTCTCACTGAAATGCCGCAACGGGTTTCCGTGACGATTGAAGAGCGTGCTGTGCAGCTGTGCGCGTGGAAATATGAAGTTAGCGACTCCGGTGATTTTACCGTGCCGGTTTATTTCCTGGACGCCGATCTCGAGGAAAACTCGGAATGGGACCGGACGTTGACCCATTACCTCTACGGCGG
>JBLMXG010000195.1:0-4660 GCA_050257635.1 Chloroflexota bacterium | reverse complement strand
TGCAGTCGGCAAAACAGCGAAGTTGCCGCCAAGAATTGCCGCTCACGACCGAGTTATCAACTTGAGGAATGTTACCATTGGAAAGACGGCCAGGCGCGGTGACGGCACTCTTGGGGAGCTTGTACCATCTGCGGTCGCTATTGCTGAAAAGAACTTTATGGTCGCTCGCGGCCCCACCGCCAACATCGAGATCGGCGTTGAAGCGAAGATCTTAGCTAAGGCGATGATCAAGCAAGTCGACCGCGTAATTGGAGACTTGCAGCGGCAAGTAACGATGTTCAAGAAACATGGCGGAAATCCGCTATGCATCGGTTTTGTTGGGATCAACTGGTCGAATTTGTATGTGTCCTACGAAGGGCGCAGACGGTTCCTAACGGATGGAAAGAAGTATAAACATCCGATTCAAGAAGCAGCTGATGCTGAAACTCGGCTGCGAAAAGTTGCGCTGCCAGTCTTTGACGAATTCCTGATCCTCAACTTCATGGCCACAAATATCCGGCCATACCCGTTTGCCTGGAAAAATTACGACGCCTTAGAGTTGGAGTACAACGCTCTGCTTACCCGTGTGTCGAGAGAATATGATTTTAGATTTTAGAAGAATGTAGCCCTGCGACAGATAGCCGTCTCAGTCTTACCGAACTCTAGGAACCACCGTGACAGTTCGCATAGCCCAGTTCGTGCACGCCACCCACGATGTGGTGGACGAAGCTTTTTTGCGGGAATTCCCCGAGATCGAGGCGGTCAAGGCCGATAACCTCGACGCCCTTTCCGATGCGCTTGCCGGAGCGGAAATTTTTCACGTCTATAATTCAGCCTTCACGCCGGAGTTCGCGAAACTCGTGCGCGAGAAGGGGCGGGCACTCAAGTGGATACAGTTCACCACTGTGGGCATCGATGTTGCTCTGAAAGCGGGGCTGCCGGACGGCGTCTGGGTCACCAATAGCGGTGACGTGAGTCAGCGGGTGCTGGCCGGCCATGCAATCGCGCTGATGCTGGGCGTCATGCGCGGCTTTCGGAAGTTCGAGCCGCTGCGCGCGCGGCGCGATTTTGCGCGGCAGGCGATGTCCCGCCAGTTGATCGCGCCCGATGGCGGGCGCATGGTGATCTTCGGCATGGGACGCATCGGTCAGGACATCGCGCGCAAGGCGAAGGCCTTCGACATGGAGGTGATTTGCGTTACGCGTGCGCCAACACCCGCGGTGCCCGAGATCGACCGCGTGGTGCCGAGAGAGAAGGTGGACGAGGTGCTTCCCAGCGCGGATGTGGTCATGGTGGCGATGCCGCTCGACGCCTCCACCCAGGGATTTCTGAGCGCTAAAAGAATTGCGCTCATGAAGGAGACGGCGGTGTTCGTCAACATCTCCCGCGGCAAGGTGGTCGACGAGGCGGCCCTGGCCTGCGCCCTCGCCGAAGGCCGCATCTTCGGGGCGGGGCTCGACGCTTTCGCCAAAGAACCGTTGCCCACGGAGAGCCCGCTCTGGGATCTCCCCAACCTCCTGATGACGCCCCATGTGGGCGGTTCGGGCGGACGGGAACTGTGGCGGCGGATGAGCGAGCTGGTGCGCGACAACACGCGCCGCTATCTTTCGGGCGCGCCGCTCAAGCACGTCGTCAGGACGCCCGACGGGACGCTCCAAGGCTTTGAATACTCGCAGGCGGGCAAGTCATAGTGGACGAAGATAGGGTCGTGCCCGAGTGTTGATTTATTCTGCAGCGCCCGACGGAAGGGGGATCGAATATGGCCGATGAACCTTTAGATCCGATCAAAAGCGATTTCATCAAGGCGCTTCGGATTATTTATCGCGAGGGGTTGAGCGACGCGTTTGCTCATCTCAGCATGCAGAGCGACGACGGCAAACAGATGCTGTTCATGCCGCGGAAGAGCCCGGCTCTGGTCAAAAGCGAGGAATTGTTTTTTGTCGATTTCGACAAGCCGGTGCCGCAGTCGTCTTTGCATCAGGCGATCTACAAGGCCCGTCCCGATGTCAAAGCGGTCTTTCATTTCCACTCGCCGGCGGTGATTCTGCTGAGCGTAGTCGGCCAGACGATTCGCCCCATGCACAACTACAGCGCGATCTTCTACGAAGGCGTGCCGCTTTACACCGGAACGGGGCAGGTCGAGTCGCCCTTGCGGGCCGGGGAGATGGCGAAGCTCCTGGGGAACGCAAAGGCGTTGATGCTGCGCGGCCATGGCGCGGTTGTGGTCGGGCAGTCGATTCGGGAAGTTTGCATCTTGGCGCTTTTTTTGGAAGAGTCGGCGCGGCTGCAAGCTGAAGCGATGAGGCTCGGCGCGCCGATGTTCATCGAGCGCGACGAAGCCGAGAAGATCGCCAAACGGACCTTCAAGCCGACTTCGGTCGAGCGGGCTTGGGACCACTTCGTCGCCAAACACCCCGAGTGATTTTCTTAGAGGCCGCGGCATGAGGAAACACCCAAGCATCCATCTGCTCCTTGTAAGCACGATCGCGTTATTTCTCCAGCTTTGCGCTCCGAGCACGGCGCGGGCGCAGGCAAAACCGCTCACTAAAGTCGTCGTCGGCTATGGTTCGACCGACGGTGGAGTCGCAGTTTTAGGGTTTGCCAAGGATACCAAACTTTTCGAGAAGCACGGACTCGACGTGGTGCTCGTCGGCATGGGCACCGGATCGGTATCGCTGCGGGCGTTGATCGCCAAGGATCTACAAATTTCTTCGCTCTCCGGTTCCGGCTTGGTGCAGGCATCATTGCAAGGAGCCGATACAGTCCTCATCGCCGCGCTTATCAACGGATTCGTTTTCAAAATTTTCAGCGCGCCGGAAATTACCACCCCGGCGCAACTCAAGGGCAAGAAATTGGGCGTCAGCCGCTACGGCGCAACTTCGGACTTCGCCGTTCGGCTTGCGCTCAAGAAGTGGGGCCTCAATCCCGACCGCGATGTCAGCATTTTGCAAATCGGCACATCACAGGACACGGTCCGCGCGCTGCAGACTAAAATACTCGACGCCGGAGTGCTGAGCGGTACCTCGTCGCTGATCGCGCGCAGAGCGGGTTTTCGTGAGCTGGGAGATCTTGCAGATCTGGGGTTGAATTATCCGACTTTGGCCATCGGCACGACGAAAACTTATCTCCAGAAAAACGAAGCGGTCGTGAGAGCGTTCATGATCGCCTACATCGAAGCGATCCATGATTTCAAGCGCAATAAAGAAGCCGCCCTGGCAGTGCTAAGAAAATATTCGCGCAACGACGATCGCGAGGTGCTGGAGGATGCTTACAACACTGTCGCAAGCAAATATCTGCCGTTGCCCGCTCCGACCATCGAAGGTATAAAAACGATTCTGACGGAACTCTCAACCAGGGTGCCTGCGGCAAAAAACGCCGACCCGGAACAGTTCGTCTCGTACAAAATTATGCGGGTGATCGAAGCGAGCGGCTTTGTCAAAAAGCTCTATGAGAACGACCGACAAGAGCGCAGGTAGATAGCCCCGGGGTCGCGATACCGAGTCAGGAGAGGTACAAACGTCGATAAGAAATCTCCATTGAAAAAAAAAGCAATGGAGAAAGATCTCTCACTTCGTTTGAGATAACAGCTGATGTCATTCCGAGCGGATGCGAGGAGCCTTTCCCGGGGCATTTTCAGTCTCTGTAGGCGACCGTCAGATCATGAAGCTCTTCGCAGGTGCTGCGGCAGTTGATTTGTTCCCCTAGAGTCTTGCTGAGGCCTGCGCACGGCATTAGAATTCCGGTCGAAAACAATCTGCATTTCGAATTCACGGCGGGAGGTTTGATTCGGATTCGCCATGGCAGCAAAAAAAGCCACGCCGGACCGCGACGAGCTGGAGCAGATTCTCGCTGAGGCGCGGAAATTACGGACGCGGCGCGGGAATCTTTACCGCGATCGGGCGCTCAAGATTTTGCCCTGGATCTGCGCCTGGTGCGGGCGGGAATTTTCCAGCAAAAACCTTCACGAGTTGACCGTCCACCATAAGGACCGAAACCACAATAACAACCCCGCCGACGGCAGCAACTGGGAACTGTTATGCCTGTATTGCCACGACAGCGAGCACTCTCGGTCCTTGGATCGGGAGGCGAGCGGCGAGACAGCGGTGCATGACGAGGAAGAGCCGCAGGCTACTTACAGGCCTTTCGCCGATCTCGAAACCCTGACCAAGAGAAAAAAATAGGCGAAAACCTGCGTCGTCGCCATCAGGCGAGCGATCAATCCCGCCCGACCGAACGTCGATTTTTTCGTTTGTGTCTCCGGACTGATGACCCGCAGTAATTTATGACGCAGCGGAATCGTTGCGCCCTTCTCGCGATTAAAACAGTTTGAACCGGACCAACGCTTTGACCGAATTTCGTCGTGAATTGGAGAGGTGCGGATGGCGAGCATCGGCAACATTTCACCGACGGCTTGTGCGGAAATGTTGCGCCATGTCGGGTGGCTCTGGAAGGAGTCCCTTGATCAAGCCGAAGGAAAGGGGTACGGGAGTCTTCTGGAGACGCTGTCTTGACGGAGGTCGTGTCATGAGAAAGCGACGAACCATCCATCTGTTGATTGCCGCGGTGATTGCGGTTGGTCTCGATCTCCATGCTCCAGGCACGGCGGCGGCGCAGACGAAGCCGCTGGTAAAAGTGACCGTCGGGTATGGTTCTACGGACGGCGCAATCGCGCCCCTGTGGT
>JBLMXG010000194.1:0-12961 GCA_050257635.1 Chloroflexota bacterium | reverse complement strand
CGACGATCACCCTGATTCCGAAGAGATTTCCGAAGGGAGGCATCGCGCCAGCCTCGCAATCGGGAAAACATGCGGTGAACTCGTCTTCTCTCGCCAGCCGCACTCGGCTCGCTCCTAGGCTCGCCCGCGCCGTATCGAGACTGATCTTGTGATTGCCGGCGATGACCGCCATCGCCATCACACCATCCACCTCCAGGACCACGACCTTGGCAAGTTGATCGCCGGGGATATGCTGCCGCGCGGCAATCTCCTGCGCGGTGTAGGCCAACGGGTGTTCAAAGACCTCGAAGCCCACTTTCGCCCCTTCGAGCATTTCCTTTAATTTTTTTAGAATCGCCATAGCGGTCTCCTTCTTCGCTCAAATTCCTTGGATGAAGCGACGGCAAATACGACAAAGGAAACAAATTTTCAAATAATTTTTGGGGCAAGAACCATGCCGTTGTCTGGTTCTCGCTAACACAGGCTAATTCCTCAATTGGCCGAGGCAAAAAGTCCTCGGCCCCGGACAAACTCAAGCTCTCTTCTCACCCCTGCTAATTCGAATTAACTCTTTTCCCACGGCTGCAACCGAAGCGCTCGAAAAATAAAGCCGGCGCTTTAAACATCCGTAATTTCACCCATTTAAATCCGTGGCGGAAAGCTACATCCTGGCACGTCTCTTGCCGCTTTTTTACCCCGGCAAAGGCGCATTTAGGAACTAAGGAGGGAAAGAAACTATGAAGACTGCGCTGCAGATTACCTTTCGCAACATGCCGCCTTCCAATGCGATCGAGGAAAATATTCGCGAGAAAGCGGCCAAGCTCGATTCGCTCTTTGACGGGATCATGAGCTGTCGAGTCATCGTCGAGGCGCCGCATCGCCACCATCATAAGGGCAAAGCTTACCAGGTGCGCATCGATATGACCGTGCCGGGCGGCGAAGTGGTGGTCAATCGCGCGCCCAAGCGTCTTGATGCCGCCAAAGCGCCCGATCCTGAAAAATTGGAGAAAAATTTGGCCGAGAGCCATGAACCGAGCAAGCACGCCGCACATGAGGATGTCTACGTCGCCATCCGTGACGCTTTTAATGCTGCCGGTCGTAAACTGCAGGATTACATCAGGCGGCGGCGCGGCAAGACGAAACTTCATGAGACCGCGCCGCTCGCGCGGGTAATCAGACTTTTTCCAATCGAGAATTACGGTTTTATCGAAACCCCGGACGGGCGGGAATTATACTTTCACAAAAACAGCGTACTGCATCCCGGTTTCGAACAGCTGGAAGTCGGCGCTGAGGTTTTCTTTGCTGAAGAATTGGGGGAAAAGGGACCCCAGGCAAGCACCGTGCGCGTCGTCGGCCGCTAAAGCGGAATAAACGAAACGCCATGTTTCAGGAAGTCTTAGCTTGCCTCGACGGCTCAGCGCTGGCGGAAACGATCCTCCCATTGGCGCGCGTTCTCAGCGCGTCGAACGGAGGTAAATTGGTGCTACTACGCGTCGTCGCGGACGCGGCTGAGTTTTCCGCCGACGAGGAATCCTTACGCGCCAGAGCACGCCAGTACGGCGCCGAGCTGCGCTGGATCGTTTCCGCCGATCCGGCGGCGGCCATCGGCGCCGAACTCGAGCGCGGCCCGCACCGGATCGCCGCGCTCACCACCCATGGACGGAGCGCTTGGGTCGAAGCGATTTTGGGCAGCGTCGCCCTGCGCGTGATCCGTGAAGCCAAACGGCCGGCGATTGTTTTTCGGCCGTTGGCAGAAGCGCGCGAAGCGCCGCGCAAGATCGACATCATCGCGGTAGCGCTTGACGGCAGCCGGTTCGCGGAGAAGATTGTTCCACACGCCGTGCAAGCCGCGCAGTGTTTGTCGGCGCGGCTGCAATTGCTCCAAGTATTGCCCGTCCTACCCGCCCCAACCGTGTTGACCCCGCAAGAACTGCACGACGTCCACGAATCGTCCTATCTTCATCGCAAGGCGAGCGAGATCAAAGCGGCCCACGGCATAGCCGCTCAATGGGAGGTTCTGCATGGTGATCCGGCCGAGGCGATCTGTGCTTATCTCAGCGGTATGCCCGATACGCTGTTGGCCATGACCACCCACGCGCGCACCGCTCTGGAGCGAACCGTCCTCGGCAGCGTCGCTGGCGCTTGCGTGCGCCATGCCGGAGTGCCGCTGCTGCTTTACTGGCCGCGCTGAGCGCACAGGCGCTGAAACCTGTCAAACCGTTACGCCGCGGAACCAATAGAAATTACTTGAGAATGATTTAGTCGGCCTTGAGCGCGCGCACCAACTCGCTCAGGGTCGCGCGCGCATCGCCGAACAGCATCATCGCATTGGGCCGGAGAAACAGCTCGTTTTCGATCCTGGCAAAACCGGGGCTCATGCTGCGTTTGAGCACTAGCACCGAGCGCGCCAATTCGGCGTCGAGCACGGGCATGCCATAGATCGGGCTGTGCGGATCATGCTTCGCAGCCGGATTCACGACGTCGTTGGCGCCTACTACGAGAGCTAGGTCGGTGGCGGGAAACTCACTGTTGATCGCGTCGATGTCGAAGAGATGGTCGTAGCGAACGTTGGCCTCGGCCAAGAGAACATTCATATGGCCCGGCATGCGGCCGGCGACCGGATGAATAGCGTACTTGACCGTCGCGCCGCGCCGCTCCAGCAGATCGCCGAGCTCACGCACCGCATGTTGGGCGTGCGCCGCCGCCATCCCGTAACCGGGAATAATGATCACTGACGCCGCGTTCTTAAGCATGATCAACGCATCCTCCAGGGTCGCGCTACGCGCCGCTTTTCGAATCTCCTGCTCGCGCGCGTCGCTGCTGTTGGCGTGTTTGCCGAAGGCGCCGAATAAAATGTTGGCGAACGAGCGGTTCATCGCCTTGCTCATGACGATAGAGAGGAAAAATCCCGACGCGCCGTCGAGGGCGCCGCAAACGATCAGCACGCTGTTGGAAAGGGCGAAGCCGGTGGCGGCGGCGGCCAGACCGGCGTAGGAGTTCAGCAACGAAATCACCACCGGCATGTCGGCGCCGCCGATCGGCAGCACGAGCAGGATTCCCAAAAGAAACGACAGCCCCACGACGATATAAAACAAGAACGGCGCCGCGGCGCTGGCGATCAGATAGCCGATCACCGCCAAAGTTGTCAGCGAGAGCGAAAGATTGAGCGCATTCTGAAACCGATGGGTGAGCGGCCGCTCCGCGATCATGCCCTGCAATTTACCAAAGGCCATCAAGCTCCCGGTAAAAGTCACGGCGCCGAGCATCACCTCGAAGCCCACTGCCGCCATCTTGCCGACCGATAGCCATCCGCCGTGTCGGTAGTATTCCGAGACGCCGACCAACGCGGCGGCCAAACCGCCGAAGGCGTGCGACAGGGCGATGCGCTCGGGCATCTTGGTCATCGGAATGAGCACGGCCATGGCGGTGCCGATGGCCGAGCCGATGACGACTCCGGCGACGATCCATTCGTAGTGCACCAGATGATGGCGCAGCAGCGTAGCGACGATCGCGATCAACATGCCGGCTTCGGCGAGCACCAGCCCACGGCGTGCCGACTCCGGCGCGCGCAAACCGCGCAGTCCGAGAATAAACAGCAAAGAGGCGATCAGATAGGCGAGCTCGGCGATGGAGTCAGTCACGGCTGTGGTGCGCTCGGCCGTTTGAACATTTTGAGCATGCGGTCGGTGATAAGAAATCCACCGACGACGTTGATCGTCGCGCAGGTGACCGCGACGAATCCCAGAACCGTGCTGATCTGATTATAATCCGCGCCAGCGGTCACCAACGAGCCGACCAGCGAGATGCCCGAGATGGCATTGGTCGCCGACATTAGCGGCGTATGCAGCAGCGGCGGCACCCCGGCAATCACTTGATAGCCGACAAAAGCCGCCAGGACAAAAATATAAAGCCACAAGACCGATTCCATCAGCACATCGCTCCCTCCTGCTCTTCAAGCTGCCGGCGCAGCTCCTCGTCAAGAATCGTGCCGCAGTGCGTTAGCAGACAGCGACGACTGATTTCATCGGCGCCGTCGAAATGCAAAACTCCGTCGCGAATCAGGTGATCGAGTAACTTTTCCAGATTGCGCGAGTACATTCGACTGGCATCCAGGGCGACTTCCGCGGCGAGATGAAACCGGCCGATGACCGCGACGCCGTCTTGGACGATGTCTTTGCCCGGTTGTGTCAACTGGCAATTGCCGCCCTGCGCCGCCGCCAGATCGACGATCACCGACCCCGGCCGCATGCGCCGGACCATGTTGGCGGTGAGCAAGAGCGGTGCGCGCTGGGCGGGAAGCAGTGCCGTGGTGATGCACGCGTCGACGTTCACCAGGGCGCGCTCGATTGCGGCGCGGGCGCGCCGTTGCGCCACGTCGTCAAGCTCGCGCGCGTAACCCTCCGCGGTTTCGACGGGGCCCGCAAACTCGGCGACAATGAATTTGGCGCCCAAACTTTCAACTTCCTCGCGCACCGCCGGACGCACGTCGAACGCTTCGACTACCGCGCCGAGCCGGCGCGCCGTGGCGATCGCCTGCAACCCCGCCACACCGGCGCCGATGACCAACACCCGCGCCGGCGCAATGGTGCCGGCCGGAGTCATGAGCAAGGGAAAAAACTTCGCGAGTGCGTGGGCCGCAACGATCACGGCACGATAGCCGGCGGCAGTGCTCTGCGAGCTCAAGACATCCATCGCTTGGGCAACGGTGGTTCGCGGCAGGTTTTCCAGGGCGAACGTGGAAATGTTGCGCGCAACAAGGCGCCGCGCCACAGCCGGATTTCGGCGCGCGTAAAGCGGGCAAATTAAGCTCGCGCCTTGACGCAAAGCTTCGGCTTCTTCAAGGCTCGGCGGGTGAATTTTTACTGCGAGATCGAGCGCTCCGAAAAGCGCCTGAGACGACAAGACCAGCCGCGCCCCGGCGCGGCCAAATTCTTCATCGGCAAAACCCGCCGCCGCTCCCGCGCCGTTCTCGACGCGAACTTCAAGGCCCTTGCGAGTCAACCGTTCGATGGATTCCGGCACGAGGGCGACGCGCCGCTCGCCAGCGTAGGTTTCAGCCGCCACCCCGATGATCATGCCGCTCGTCTACGGCCAACGCGGCGATGATTTGTGGTGGTTTCGACCGGGGCTTTTGCGCTCATTTCACGAAGCCCGCGGCGGATGTAATCGGGATCGAGATCCAACAACTCGCAGACGTTGTTAAAGGCAAAAATCCAGTGATCGTCGCGCGCTAAAATCCACTCTTCGGCCTCGCGAAATTGTTCCTTCCCCTCGAGGTCGTGCGACCGACTAAATTTTCGATAGGTATCGATCGCGTCTTCGAGCAACGCGATCAGCAACGCCTTTTCGGGCTCCAGATGTTCGCTGCGGCGCAAACTGTCGAAGTATTGCTGCGCGAGCGACAGATCGCTGCCGAGGTCGGCCATCGTCGTCTCTCTCATGGCGGATCACCTTTCCTTTCGGGCATCGGATTTCGTCCCAGTGATTAAAAACGCAACCGATGTGCCAGGCGAATTATTCGGATTAACGCCACTCGGTTCGCAAGCTTGCAAGAAATTCCCCTACGGCTTCTTGCGTCTGCGAATCGCTTCTCTACGGCAACGAAATTAGTGTTAGATTTTCGGGTTCTTAGCTGGCATAGGCATTGCGTTTGAAATTTTCGGAATTGCGCGAGCAGCGCCATACGCCCCGGCGGATGGTTGCAGAGGGGGAGAGTACGCCGATGGCAAAAAAACAAACTGACTTGATTTCGTTTCCAATGCATCTTCCGCAGGAAGTGGAACGACTGTTTGATGAAATCATTCATCGTCCTTGGGGCTTTTGCCGTGAAGTTCGCGGCTGGAACCCTTGTGTTGACCTCTACGAGACCGCCGAAGCTTTTATCCTTGAAGCCGACCTTCCCGGCGTCAACTCCAGCGATGTCAAGGTCGAGATCCAGAATGGAGACTTAGTGCTGCAAGGTTGGCGCTCGCTGGAAAAGACCCACAATCATGGCCAATTTCACACAATGGAACGTTCCTCCGGCCATTTTTTGCGGCGCATGAAGTTGCCCGAGTCCGTCGATAAGGGAGCGATCAAGGCCGAGTTTCACGACGGCGTATTACGCGTGATCATTCCGAAATCCAAGCAGCGGAGAGGAGAAGCGAAATGAACGGGCGCATGGTCTCGACCGACACCGAAACCACAACCAAGCCGAATGCGCGCCGGCGCGAGCTGAGCGCCGCAGAATTGCGCTTCACCAGCCAGCTCGCCGGCGATTTCTCCTCGACGCGTGACTTGAGCCGCGCGGCGGAATTCGTCGGTCAAGAGCGTGCGTTGGCAGCGCTGGAGTTGGGCCTGGGAGTTGGCGGCAACGGCTACAATATCTTTGTTTCCGGTTTAACCGGGGCGGAGAAGTTGGAGAACGTGCGCCGCTGGATCGCGGTGCGCGCCTCTGCCAGTGCGACACCTGGCGACTGGGTTTACGTGCACAACTTTAAACAGCCGGACGCGCCGCGGGCGATTTATTTGAAGCCGGGCGAAGGCAAACGGCTGAGGGAAATGATGCAGGATCTGGTCAAAACCCTGCGTGAAGAATTGCCCAAAGCCTTTCGCCAGGAAGCCTTCGACAAGGAAAAATCCTCGTTGACCGAGAAATACAATGCCCGGGCCCAGGAGCTCAATACGCAATTCGCCGCGCTCGCCCGCGAGCGCGGCTTCCAGGTGCAAGCGAGCAGCCGCGGCCACATTTATTTTGTTCCAGTCGTCGATGGCAAACCGTTGCAGCGGCCCCAGGACTTCGCCGCCCTCCCCGAAGAGGAGCGCCAGGAGCTTGAGCGCCGTCAGCAGGAACTCTCGGTGGAAATGGAGCGGTTGGCGCGCAAGCAACAGGAAATCATGCGCGAAATGGAAGAGGACATCCGTGCCATCGAGCGTCGTTTTTGCGAGAGCTTGCTGGTGCCGATACTGCAGCGGATGGAATACGAGTTGGCCAACGACGAAGTCAATCTGTATCTCGCCGAAGTCAAAAACCGCGTGCTGAGCAATCTCGACGACTTCAAAGAAGCGCCGCCGTCCTTTGGGATGCCGTTTCTCCCGCCGCCGCGCGAGCGCGACCCGTATCTCGAATACGACATCAATGTCGTCGTCGACAATGCGCAAACCACCGGCGCGCCGATCATCGTCGAAAGCGCGCCGACCTATCTCAATTTATTCGGCACCATCGAGCGCGTGGTCGATCGCTTCGGTCGCGTGGTCACGAATTTCACCCGCATCAAGTCGGGCTCGTTTTTGCGCGCCCACGGCGGCTATCTGATCTTTAGTTTGGAAGACGCGATCACCGAGCCGGCGGTCTGGAAGGTCCTCAAGCGGACGCTGCGCAGCGGTCGCATCGAAATGGAAACCTACGAACCCTTCGCCCTGTTCTCCGCCTCGGGACTGAAACCCGAGCCGGTCAAGGTTAGCACCAAGGTCATCGTCGTGGGCAGCGCTTATCTCTACCACTTGCTCTATGCCTGGGACGACGAATTTCACGAGATGTTCAAGATTCGCGCCGACTTCAATCCGGTGATGCGGCGCGACCCGGAACATCAGCTCGCCTACGCGCAATGGGTCGGCAATCTCTGCACCGACGAAGGCCTGCCGCACTTCGACCCGAGCGGCATCGAAAGATTGCTTGAATTCGGCGCGCGCCGGGCAGGCGATCGCGACAAGGTGCTGGCGTCCTATGCGGAGATCGCCGACCTGGTGCGCGAAGCCGCGTTCTGGGCACGCAAGGAAGACCGCCAGCTGGTGTCGGAGCGTCATGTTGAAAAAGCCATCGAAAGCCGGGCGTTCCGCTCGAATCGAATCGAAGAGGACATTCGCGAGCTGATCGCCAATGGCACCATCCTGGTCGACATCGCGGGCAAAAAAGTCGGCCAGGTCAACGGCCTTTCAGTGATGGAAATCGGCGGCTACGCTTTCGGCCGGCCCAGTCGGGTCACCGCCAGCGTCGGCATGGGCCAGGCCGGGATCATCAATATCGAACGCGAGTCGCATCTGAGCGGCAGCATCCACGACAAGGGCATGCTGATCCTAGCCGGCTTTCTGCGCAACCGTTTCGGCCAAGCGCAGCCCTTGGCGCTTTCCGCCAGCCTTTGTTTCGAGCAGTCCTACGCTGGCGTAGAAGGCGACAGCGCGTCCTCCACCGAGCTTTACGCCCTGTTGTCGCGCTTGGCCAACATGCCGCTACGCCAGGAGATCGCTGTCACCGGCTCGGTGAACCAGTGGGGTGAAATTCAGGCCATCGGTGGTGTCAATGAAAAAATCGAAGGCTTCTACGACGTCTGCCGTGTGGTGGGCCTCACCGGCAGCCAAGGCGTAATGATTCCCGAAGCCAACGTGCGCCACCTAGTGTTGCGCCGCGACGTGATCGAAGCCGTGGCGCAAGGGCGATTTCATATCTACCCGGTGCGCACAATCGATGAAGGCCTCGAAATACTTACAGGCGCCGCTGCGGCAGGCGGCCCGGAAGCCGAGTCGGTCAGTCAAGCTGCGGCGCGCCGGCTCAAGGAGTTGGCCATCGGCCTCAAAGAATTTGTCGCGCCAGCGCACAGCAATGGTGCGGCTGAAGCAAAGGCGTGACAGAGAAAGTAAGTTGCCGCAAGCGCAGAAAACCGCGCGACCTGTCTCTGGGCGGGATGGCAAAGATCGTCAAAACCTTGGGGGAGGCTACGATGAGTAATTACGATACGGGAGCTTGCTCTGAGCGGCTAAAGAAACGTCGCGATGAAATCATGATGACCCTCGAGCATGTGCAGAAGGAACAGCGCGCGGTGGACGATAATAAAGAATGGATCGACCATGCCGCCTATGAAAGCCGAGTCGACCTGCTCGGCAACCTGACGGACTGGTACGTCAAAGAAGTTGCTCGCATCGACGACGCCCTGATCCGGATTGCTGAAGGGAAGTATGGCATCTGTCTGGCGTGCCACGGCCGCATCGAAGCGCGCCGACTCGATACTTCTCCCGACGCCGCGTTCTGCGCCGAGTGTCAGAGCTTGCGGGAAGAGCTCTCCCATAGTTAGTCGTGAATCGCGCCGGGATCTAAATCGACGCGGCTACACCGTACGAATCATCGTCGATCTGCCTTTTCGCTGCACGGAGGCTGGTCTGCAGTGTTGACGACGCGCAGGGAGTTAAACCTTTGCCGCTCTGAATTTCACTTTGGGAGGAGACGAGCCGGAGATCGAGTCGTTCGCCCGACTCGTCATGGGTCCCATGCCACGGTAGCATTAGCAATCACATCGGTATCCGCCGATAGCAACACTCGCCCCTCGAAGTTGGCGAAACTCGTCGGCGGCACGTCCGACGGATAAAGCATTACTTTGTACGCTGGGAGTGGAGTTCCGTATCGATTTGTCAGGTTCGGCAACACACGAACATTGCGCGCCGGCTTGAGACCGCGGTTAAACACTCGGCCAACCAGCCAGAGCTCTCCTCCACCCCTGACCCGCAGCGCGGAATCTACGATGATGACATCGGCCTCAGGGCGGGGCGTGTCATCGAATTGATAGCGCACCTGAGCCGACGCTATCGAAGCGATCGCGCTGAAGAGAAAACACAAGCAAATAGATTTCATCGCTTGCGGTTTTTTCTTTCCGACAATTGGGACAAGCGGTTGCCTGTCGTCCGCGGCGCCGCGTAGGATGCGCTGCACGGTGAAACGTCTTGAGATCTGGAAATGCGAAGATCGGCCGGCAATTTCGTCTCGGACCGTGGTTGATGAAAAATCATCGATGAGCTTACCTAAATAAGACCTGGTCATTCCCTTGATTTTATTCTCATAGGGCGCCGGGTCGAGTTTTGTCAAGCCTGTCCACTTCACCGCTCCCACACCCAAAAACTCGGCTCCAAAACAGCTCCGGCAGCACCGCGATTTGCGCTCTCACCGGCCTGTTGAAAATCACAACACAGCAGGCGACCATCGGTCAGTGAAGAAGTTAAAGTCTGTGGAATCGGCAAGACGCCCATCAACGAAAGCTGCTTACTGCATAACCCGAACCTTCCGACTCTAGATGGATACCGTCCGTAGGCCTGAGCCCACTGCCATCGTCGGCCGACTCGCGCCGAGTCCCACGGGACCCTTGCACCTTGGCCACGCACGCTCCTTTTTGCTCGCCTGGTGGCACGCGCGCTCGCGCGACGGCCGGATCGTCCTGCGGCTCGAGGACTTGGACGGCGAGCGCGTGAAGCCGGGCATGCTCGCTGCGACGATCGAAGATCTCCGCTGGCTCGGACTGGATTGGGACGCCGAGCCGTACGTGCAGTCGCGCGGTGTCGCTGACATCGACGCGGCCGCCGAATCGCTTCTCGCCCGCGGCCTCGCCTACCCCTGTATCTGCACGCGCAGTGAAATCCAAGCGGCGGCCTCTGCGCCGCACGCCGGCGAGACGAATGCGATCTATCTCGGAACCTGCCGCGGCAAGTTCGCAACTTTGGCGGATGCAGAAAGGGCCGCCGGACGTCCCGCCGCTCTGCGCTTCCTCGTTCCCGACAGGATCGTGCGCATCGAAGACGAGCTTCAGGGTGTCCACGACTACGACGCGCGCACGATGCTTGGCGATTTCCCCATCACGCGCCGCGCCGGCCTGCCAGCCTACCAGCTCGCCGCCGTCGTCGACGACGCGCGCCAAAGTGTCACTGAAATCGTCCGCGGCGCCGATCTGCTCGAAAGCTGCGCGCGTCAATGGTTGCTCCAAGAGGCGCTCGGCTATCTTCATCCGCGTTGGTGGCATGTGCCGCTGGTCACCGATGAGTCGGGTCGCCGTCTCGCCAAACGCAGCGATGATCTGTCGCTTGCCCGCCTGCGCACCGCCGGCGTCGATCCGCGCCGAATTGTCTCCTGGGTGGCTCGCTCCTCGGGTATCGAGGCGCCTACTCTTGTTCATGCTCGGGAGATTGTCCGCCGCTTTGATATCGCCCTCTTACCCCGCTCCGAGGTCCGGATCACACCTGCGGATCTGAAAGCGCTCGGCCTCGAATAGCTTCTTTTTATCGCGGCGAATTGAAACCAAAACCAGCCAGGATATTTTACCTTGTGATTTTTCTTCCTGTTGCAGCGCGTCGCGGTTTGCATCGAGCGCGACCGGGTGATGAAATGGAAAGGATTTCTTTCGCGGAGCATTTTGATGATGAGCAAGGAAACAGCATGGCCAAGGAACCGATCACGAGATTCAAGGAATTGCTAGCCCAAGCGGAGCAGCTTGGGACTTCACCCCATAATGCCGCGGCACTGGCGACTGCCGGAAATGATTTAGAACCCACCGTGCGGATGGTGCTGTTGAAAGGCGTCGATGATCGGGGTTTTGTTTTCTACACCAACCTGGAGAGCCGCAAGGCGCGCCAACTCGCCGACAACCGGCGCGCCTCGCTCTGCTTCTGGTGGCCGCAATTGAAGCGCCAGGTGCGGGTCGAAGGCGTGGCTGAGCTGGTCAACGATCAGGAGGCGGATGAATATTTCGCCAGCCGCCCGCGCGGCAGTCAGATCGCCGCCTGGGCATCGCGTCAAAGCAGAGAGTTGGCTTCGCGCCAAGAACTGCTCGGTATGGTGGCTGACTTGACGGCCAGGTATGAGGACCAGCCCGTGCCGCGCCCGCCGCACTGGTCCGGTTACCGTTTGGTGCCCGAGCGTATCGAGTTCTGGAAAGAACAGCCCGACCGTCTGCACGAGCGCGAAGTCTACACGCGCCAACCGAGCGGCTGGAAAATTACCCTGCTAGCGCCGTAGCGAGCGAGGCCTGTTGCTTCCGATCGACAACGAGTCTCTGCGCCACAGCGGAGCCGCAGTCGGGTTAAGATTCAAAATAAGCGATGCACTTCAGAGAATAGGTGGGTACTTTCCCTTTCAATTTTTACTTACGTTCTCTACCTGGTCCACTGCGCCTTGCACCAGTTCCGCTTGCCAGCGCAAAAGGCCGGCACTTTTCGTAATCTCATCGAGGCTTCGCAAACGGCCGCGGGCGATGGCCTCGATCGCCGCTCGCGGCGCCAGAGTCGAAGCGGCGATGCCCAAGTCCGCCGCGATGCGCGCGCACTCGCCGCGCAGGGCGACGAACCGCTCCCGGCCGTCAGCCGGGACCCCGTCGTTGCGTTTGAGGATCCGCTGTTGCGGCCATTCGGCCGGCTTCAAACTGGCGGCTCGGGCGAGCGCCTCTTCAAGCCTTTGCAGCCGCGCGCCGCGGATATTGCGCGGCAGCTTCGGTCCTTGGTGCAACGGAACCTCAGGGTGGGACTCCGCCCATTGGAGTAGCTCGAACAGCGGCTCATTGCCGAATACCTTGAAGGCCGGCAGATCGGCGGCGCGCGCTTGCTCGTCACGCCAGCACCAGAGCTCGCGCAGATAGGCCAGTTGCCGGCGAGTCAACCGTCCGGCCCCATTGATACGCCAGCCATTTGCCGGGTCGCGCGACCGATCGCGTCCGGTCGACTCGACCATCGCCTGGCAACTCTGTCGATGCCATTCGATCCGCCCCCGCGCGCCCAACTCCGCGCGCAGCTGTTCGGCGAGCGGTTCGAGAAAGCGCGTGTCGTTGACCGCGTAAATCAGTTGCTGCTCGCGCAGTGGGCGGCGCGACCAGTCCGACTTTTGCCCTGCTTTGCCGATCGAGATCTCAAAGTAGCGCTCGATCAGAGCCGCCAACCCGAGCTGTTCTAGGCCCAGCAGCTGCGCCGCAACCATGGTATCGAAAACTTCACGACGGGGCCGGAAGCCCGTCGATGCGCGCAGCATGCGCAGGTCGTAGTCGGCGCCGTGCAAAACCAAGGGCTTGTCGGCTAATACTGCCAACAATCCGCTGAGGTCCAATTGCGCGAGCGGATCGACCAGGTAGTGATCGCCGTCGAGAGAGAGCTGGATCAAACAGACCTTTTCGAAATAGTTATGCAGGCTATCGGCTTCGGTATCCAGCGCGACTTGTTTCGCCGCGTGGATATGCTGGATCACGGTCTCGACCGCCTCGCG
>JBLMXG010000193.1:0-38541 GCA_050257635.1 Chloroflexota bacterium | reverse complement strand
GGCGAGACAAATAGGGAGACAAGCAGGCAATAAGGGCGCCTACGGTCAGTGTCATAATCGATACAGTTCCGCCACGTTTTTCCACAACACGCTTTCACGTGCTTCAGTCGACACGCCCTTGAAACAGTGATCGATGGTTTCGCGTGTGCGCGGCCAGGTGGAGTTTGCGAGCGGGAGATTCGCCGACCAGAGGATATGATCGGCACCGATGTAATCGGTGAAGGGCGCAATCGGGTCGTACCAGGAGTTGAAGAAGCATTGGCGCTTGAACATCTGCGACGGCGTGAGATCGTAGCCCTCGCGCGCCAGACCGTCGTGTTCGAACTGGTGATCGGCCCATTCCAGATAGAGCATGCCCCAGCTGAGCGCGCTCTCGGCCAACACCAGGCGCAGCTTCGGGTGGCGCAATAGCACCCGAGAGAACGAGTAAAGTGACAGAACAAAGACGCTCGACACCGGCTTGGTCGCAGCGTCGACGGCGGCGGCCAGCGCCGGCTTCATCTGCGGCGGAAGCGGCGACTGCAATTCCGGCGACGCGCCGGCGTGGAGACAGACCGGCACGTTCAACTCTTCGCACGCCGCCCAGAACGGATCGTACTCCGGTCCGCTCACGTGGGGGACCTTGCGCAGATGCATGGGCAGCGAAGGGAATATCACGCCGCGATGTCCCCTACCGACGGCGCGCTTGAGCTCGGCGATCGCCGCTTCTGCCGGCCAGATCGGCACCAGGCACTGCGGGATGAAGCGATCGCTGGCGCTCGCCCATTCATCGATGAGCCAATCGTTGTACGCGCGCACGCAAGCGATTTCGAGATCCGAATCTTGCAGGCGACCGAAAACTTCGCCTGCCAACCCCGCCACGATCGGGTAGAGCACCGAATAATCGATGCCAGCCGAATCCATTGACTTCAATCGTTCAGCGGGCGTGAACGCCGGCAGCGGCACTTCCGCCCAGCGTTTGGGGTCTTCGTTGCGATCGGCCATCAAGGCGCCGGTCCGGGCGGCGCGGCCGTCGAGAAGGAACTGGCCATCCAAAAGCCACTGTTCGCTGCCGTCCTTTGCCGTTTCTAAACGAGGTGCTCGGTCGCGAAACTTTTTCTCGACGCGATCGACCCACAGATTGGGCACCTCCTGCACGTGATCGTCCGCGCTGACAAAGCCATATTTCAAATTCATGCAATCTTTCCTCTCTAACAGAAATTCCTCCCGCCAAGGCGCAAAGTCGCCAAGTTTAGAGGGATAAAATAAATTTCTTGCGGATAATCATCAATTTATAATTTCGACCTTTGCGGTCTTTGCGTCTTTGCGGGAGGTACTTCGAGATCTGATTGAGGCGAGCCGCACTGGGTCTGTCGTGTGGGATCGGCTTCCCTCCTCAAACGCTGCCAATCAAGAAAATTTATGCGGGCAACTTCGCGTCGATCTTGTACAGGCGCACGGCGTTTTCGTACTGCATCTTGCGCCGGTCCGCTTCGGGCACGCCGGTGAGCACACGCTCGACTTCACGCCAGGAGTGCGGATAGTAGGACGCGACGTGAGGAAAGTCCGACTCCCACATGATGTTATCGACGCCGATGTCGTCGCGCAGCTTGATGCCCTCGGCTTCGAACCAGAAGTTCACGTACATCTGCCGGTGCACGATCTCGCTCGGCCGCGTGGTGATGCCTTCGGTCCAGAGGTGGCGGCTCTCCCACTCGTGGTCGCAGGAAGCGATGACGTAGTTCAGGCTGCCAACGCCGGCCTCGGGGAAAACGCTCTTCAAGCCAGGAAATTTTTCCGTAATGCCGGAGAAAATGAATTGTGGCACGATCTGCGCCGGCGTCACGGCCGAAGTCGCCGTCTGCGCCGAGTGGGCCTGACGCGGCGAATAGCCGCTCCACTTGCGCACCGAGGCGCCTGCGCTCAAACCCGCCGAGCCGTGAAAATGAATCGGCAATTCCAACGCCTGGCATACGTCCCAAAGCGGATACCAGTACGCATCGGTGATGTGCGGCAGCCCTCTGGGCATCTGCCCCATCAAGTTAACGCCGCGGTGGCCCATCGACGCGGCGCGCTCGAACTCGCGCTTGATCACTTCCGGCGGGCTCAGATACGGCACTGCGGCCAGCGGAATATAGCGGTCACTGACGCGATACCACTCGGCGAGTATGTCGTTGTACGCGCGCACCACGTCCAACTCGAACTCGGCGTCGCCAGGTTCATAGAATGTTCCACCGGGCGGATTGGGAAACAGCACTTCGCCGTCGACGCCATCGGCATCGAGCGCGTCGAGCCGAGCCTTCGGATCGTGGTAGGCTTTGGGAATTTCCGCATAACGCTTGGGATAGGTCGGGAACGGTTCGCCCATCAGCGCCGGACAGTTGCCGACATCGTTGTGGCGCGGCTCGCCGTAGACCGACCAGCGATCGATCGACCGACCGTTTTCTTTCATCTCGACGATATGCGGAATACGCTCGCCCCATTTGCTCGCGGACATGCGCTCGACAAAATCGTTGCGATCGAACCCCGCATGTGAATCCGCGCTGATCAGTTTGTGCCGAATCTCCATGGGCCTCTCCTTATGCCGTTCCTCTGCCGATGCTCTAGCAATTGCAGCCAGACATGTCTAACTGCCGATTTTTCGTTCTTCCGTCTTTTATCTCTTTCCGATCCTCCCCAACAGCTCGCCCCACTTTGCCAAAAGCTTCTTTCTATCCTCGGCATCGAACACATTGGTCTTGGCAAATTGCTCGCGCCAGGCGAAGGGCTTGCACGCGTTAATCAGCATGCGTCCGACGGTCAGGTCGCCGGCCGCGCGGCGCGCCGGTGAGACGCGCGGATCGAGGTCGGCGGTCCAGGCGTCGCGCACCACGTCGACCGCCGTGGTCGGATCGACGCGCGTGCACATGGCCCAAAGAACTTCTTCTTGATTGGTCGGGTCGATGTCGTCGTCGACGATGACGTAATAAGTCTTCATATCGCCGTGGCGAAAGCCCGCGGCGGTGATCAGCGCCTGCTTGGCGTGACCGGCGTAGCGCTGCTTGAGGGCAACGACGGTGAGCAATCCATTGTAAAATCCCCAGACTCCCTGCACGTCGGTGATGCCCGAGCGTTCGAGATGTTCCCACAGATGGACGTAGTTGGTGAAGTTGCTCCAGTTGATCGGCCTGAGCGGCGGCGCTCCGGCGATGATCGGATCGTCGCGATAGTATATGCGCTCGATGCGCACCACCGCTTCCGGCCCTTGATGCGTGTAATAGCCGGGCCACTCGCCGAACGGCCCTTCGACCGCGGTCTCTTCGCTTTCCGGCGGAATCACGCCTTCGATCGCGATCTCCGCTTGCGCCGGCACCGGCAATTTTGTCAGCGGCAGCTCGATCACATCTACCGGACTGCCGCGATAGGCGCCCGCCAGCTCGTATTCGGAAGTTCCGAACGGCGGCGACATCGACGCCGTCATCCAGGTCACCGGCTCGCAGCCGAAAACGACCGCCACCGGCGCGGCTTTCCCCTGCTTCCAATATTTCTGCGCGAGGATGCGGCCGTGCTTTTGCGGATTGATCCAGAGACTGACCCGATCGCGCCGCTGGATCATCGCCCGGTAGCAGCCTATGTTGACCCAGCCCTGCTCGGGGTCGCGCACGATCACCATGTCCTGGGTGCCGATGTAGCACCCGCCGTCGCCCGGGTGCCAGCGCGGCGCGGGAAAACTTTCGATGTTGACGTCGTCGCCCTTCTGGACGTTGTTGAGGATCGGTCCGTCCTTTACGACTTTCGCCGACAGCGGCACGGCACCGGCGCGCTTGTCGCGCCAGCGGCGCAAGAGTTCCAGGGGGTGGATGTCGAGGGGCAGATCCATCGCCAGAGCAAAACGGCGCAGCGTCCGGTTGGCGTTCGCCGCGACGCGGAATCCCGTCGGATAACCGGCGAACCTATCGAACACGAGCATCGGCCCGTTCCGCTCCGCGGTCAGCTCGGTGAGCCCGCCGACGTCGAGATCCAGATCAGCGCCCTCGATGAATTGAACTTCGCCGACCGCATCGGCCGCCTTGATGAACTCACTCAGCGATTCGAATGGCATTGCTCCTCCAAAGATAGTAAGGAGTTACTAGTCACGAGTGAGGAGTCCTGACCGAAAACTCCTTATCCATTACTATTCACTCCTTGCTTGCGGCGCGCAGCGCCGCGTAAACCTTCTCGGCCGTGATCGGCAGATCTTTGATTCTCACGCCGACCGCGTCCTCGATCGCGTTGGCGATCGCCGGCGCGACGGGGGAGATTGGATTTTCGCCGATCCCTTTTACTTTGTATGGGCCGACGCCTTCATTGCCGGCGACGATCACCGTCTTGAGCGCCGGGATATCTTTGACCGTGGGGATCTTGTACTCGCCGAAGTTGGCCACCTGGACGCGTCCGTCCTGCACCGGCAAATATTCGATCAAGCCATAGCCGATGCCCTGAACCACGCCGCCCTCGACCTGTCCCTGATGTCCGACAGGGTTCATAATCACACCGGTATCGTGCGCCGTCGTTAATCGGCGCAAGGTAACTTCACCGGTCTCGGGATCGACGGCGACCTCCGCGACCTGCGCGGCAAAAGCCGTTACCGGAGAATGGTCGTCGTCTTTATTGAGCGACTCTCCGATGACCGAGCGTCCTAACCGCGCCAGCAGATCATCCCAACGCTGTTGCTTTTTCGTTTTCTTGTTGACGAGTTTTCTGCCCATAAGAACGATGTCGGCCTGCGACCATTCCAACATCGGGGCGGCGAGGCGTAGCAATTCCTCTTTCGCCGCGCGCGCTGCTTGAAAGGCCGCGCCGCTCGCCACGCGCGTCCCCCTGCTGCCGCCGAGACCGGTATCGGCCGCAACGCCCGAATCGGTGTCCAACGTCCTGATCTGAATCTCGTCGGGGTTGCAGCCAAGCTCTTCGGCCGTGATCTGTCTGAGCGTCGTATAAGTGCCGGTCCCCTGTTCGAAGAAAGATGTGTGAATCACAATCGAGCTGTCGGCGTTGAGCGCGACCTTGAGCGAGGTGGTGCCGCCGCCGGGTCCCCGGTAGCCCATGGCAATGCCACACCCGATATATTTTCCTTTGGCAGTCGAATACCCCGCGCCTTTTGCCGCCGCCTTCAGAGTCTCTTTGGCTTTGATGCCCTGATAATGACCGCCGGTCAGCGTGACATCTCCTTCCTCCATGAGATTCTTCATGCGGAACTCATAGGGATCCATGCCGAGCCTGCGCGCGACGCAATCGATATGCGACTCAGCGGCGAAAAAACCTTGCGGCTCACCCGGCGCGCGCATCTGTCCGCCGGGCAAATTGTTTGTGTAGACGCGCGAAATCGAGATGCGCGCGTGCTCGGCGCGGTAGCAGCCGCCGGCATGGGCGATGCCGTTGATGACCGCCCCCGGCCGAAAGCCGCCGTAGGCGCCGGCGTCGAGATAGGCGTCCATTTCGTGGGCGATGATCATTCCATCGCGTTTCACACCCGTCTTCAGTTTCATGACCGCCGCATGACGCGGCGCGCCGGCAAAAAATTCTTCGCGGTATTCCATGACCATTTTGACCGGCCTGCCGCTGCGCAGGGCGAGCAAATAGCAAATCGGTTCGTCGATGGGCGCCCCCTTGCCGCCGAAGTCGCCGCCGATCGCCACGGGATTCACGCGAATCTTTTCTTTCGGAATGCCGAAAGCTTGCGCCATGCTTTGCTTGAGACCGTGCGGTACCTTGTTGGGCGACCACATCTGCACCCGTCCCTGTTCGTCGATCCAGACCAAACAGCAGTGCGGCTCGATAAAAGACTGGTGCACGCGCGGCACCGTGAACGTGTTTTCGATGATCAGATCGGATTGGGCAAATCCCACACCGATATCCCCGCGGGTAAAAACGTCATGAACGAATCGATTGGTCGGCTGCTCCAGTGGCTTGGGCAGTCCTTTATAGCTGGCCACATCTGGATGTACGATCGGCGCGCCTTCCTGCACCGCTGCGATCGGATCGAAGACCGCGGGCAGCTCCTCGTAGCCGACTTGAATCAACTCTAAAGCTTCTTCCGCCTGCTCGAGCGTATCCGCCGCCACCGCGGCGACGCGCTCGCCCAGAAAGCGCACTTTGCCCTGCGCCAAAACCGAGATGTCACGGTACCGCCGGCCGTACAGAATGCCGCGCACGTCGGCGCCGGTGAGGACGGCGCGGACTCCCGGGGCCTTTTCCGCCCGCGACGTGTCCATGCGCAGAATCCGCGCATGCGAATACGGGCTCCGCAGCGTCTTGGCCCATAAGGTGCCGGGCAGATGCACATCGGAAGTGTAGCGCGCCTCGCCGGTGATTTTGCCGACGTTGTCGACACGCGGAACCGGCTGACCGATGACTTGATAGCTCACGGGTTCCTCCATTCGGGATTGGAGTAATGGAGTGTTGGAGTATTGCATTTTTCCGGAACCCACCACTCCACTATTCCATTACTCCAATTCGCCCCGTCGCAGGTATCCCTTCTGCCGATAATACTTCGCCGCGCCGGGATGGAGCGGCACCGGCAGCGGGCATTTCTCCGTGCCGCGGCAGAGATTCTTCATGTCGAGGGGCCGGTCGTCGTCGACCGGAATCGCCTTCTTGCGCTCGTCGATGGTTTGCACGGCGGCATAGGCGATTTTGTCGGGCAGCCACTTGTGCGTCACCAGCGCCCAGCCGCTATAGTCGATGGTCAAGGCGTCTTCTTTGAGCGGCCGGTAGCGCTTCTTCGGTAGAACCGTCCGATTGTAGCCCAGCTGCTCGAGTTTCTTGATCACCGCCGCCTCGATCGGAATGATCTCGTAGCCGTTGCCAAGCGCCTGGTCAAGCCACCCGCCTGGCGTGCTCACGCCCTCGTCGAACACCGCGTCAACGGAGCGCCGGGCGATCGCCTTCAACCGCTCCGGCGCGAAGGGCCGGCCGCATTCCTGAATCTTTCCGCCCCAGCGTTTGATCTTGTCGAAGCTTATGCCGTAGAAGCCAAGAACCGTCGAGATCGTGAAATAGGTCCCGTTGTTGACCCCGGACATGCGCGTAGACACATGCAGCGGAATTTTCCGCCGCGCGATGTCGTGCAGCGACTTGACCCCCAGCTCTTTCGCCACTACCAGCGCGATCCGGTCCCACGACGGAAAGCACCCGAGCACGCGCAGCTCGAGTTTCTTTCGGTAGTACCCCTTGCCCCGGTAGGCCATCGCCACCAGCGCAGCCGGATTGACGTAGGCGATATCGACCCGGCGCGTGCCGACTTCGATGGGCGCGCGCATGCCTCCGTAGATATCGCCGTTGATGCCGATGCGGAGCGGCAGCGGCCCGGAGTCGCGCTTGCCCGAGGTGAGCGAAACGTGGAGCTGGGTGGCGAGCCGATCGGAACATTTGGCGAAGACGCCGGCGGCGAGTTCGAGGCCAGTCATGCCGCGGATCTGCGGCGGCGCAAGGTTCGTCAACATCGAAGCGAATCCTTTCCCGAAGTCGGAGTCGGCGGAGAGTCATGCGCCGAAACGCATTCAATCTGACTACTTCATCTGAAATTTTTTCGCCAGTGATGAGAGACCTGAAACTGCGGCGGTCCCGATGGAACGCAGTGGCGACCGGCCGGTCGCCACTGCACAAGGCTGTTGTCTGAATTGATATCGTGACGCGGCCTAGATAATCCCGGCGTCTTTGAGTTCCTTGAGCCTTTCTTTGGAGAAGCCCAACTCGCCGCAATAGATCTCTTCATTATGCGCTCCCATCTTGGGGCCGAGAAAATCCACCGAGCCGGGAGTGGCGGAGAACTTCGGCACGACGTTCTGCACGATCGCCTCGCCAAGGTCCGGGTCGGGCACGCGCACCATCGCTTCGCGCGCGCGGTATTGAATATCGCGGAAGGCGTCTTCCATGTCGAATACGGCCGAGTAGGCCACGCCGAATTTATCGAAATGTTCGATCACCTCGTCACGCGTGTGCTGCTCGATCCAGGCGCCCACCATGCCGTTGCACTCGATCGAGTTCTCCACTCGCGCCGGATTGTCGATGAACTTCGGATTGGTGACGAGATCCTTGCGCCCGATCGCTTCGGCCAGCCGTTCCCAGACATTCTGGGTGCTCGCCGCCAGCGTCAAATACTTGCCGTCCTTGGTTTTGAACATGGAGCTCGGCGCGACGTAGGCGACGCGATTGCCCGTGCGCATATGCACCGTCTTCATCTGATCGTACTGGATCGGATCGAAGTCCAGGAAACGGAACACCGCCTCGAACAGCGCCAGATCGATGACCTGCCCTTCGCCGCCGCGCAGATCGCGGTGGTAGAGCGCCATCATCACCGACAGCGATCCGAAAATCCCCGAGATCAGGTCGCCGAGCGGATAACCGGGGGACATCGGCGGGCCGTCCGGCTCGCCGATGAGATTGGTGAGGCCGCTCATCGCCTCGGCGACGCGGCCAAAGCCGGCTCGGTCTTTGTAGGGCCCAGTTTGACCGAAACCGGAGATGCGCAAAAGAATGATGCGCGGATCGATTGCGCGGACAATGTCCGGCCCGATGCCCCATTTTTCAAACGTGCCCGGCCGGTAATTCTCCACGATCACATCCCTGCCCTTGATTAGTTGCTTGAAAATTTCCGCCCCCAGCGGCTTGCCCAGGTCGAGGGTGATGCAGCGCTTGTTGCGCGCGACCGCCTTCCACCAGAGCGGGATGCCGTTCATAATCGGCTCCAGCTTGCGCTGGCCGTCGCCGTACTTGGGATGCTCGATCTTGATCACATCCGCTCCGAAATCGCCGAGCAGCACCGTCGCAAACGGAGCCGCAACCATGTTGCCGGCATCGATCACCCGCAAGCCCTTGAGCGGTTTATTCTCGCTCTTCCGAGTCAGGGGGAATTCGTAATGTTCCTTGATATAGTCGCCCATGATTGTCCATTTACCTCGCTCTAACGGACTTCGCCAGCCGAGACGGGTTCCGCCGGAGATGACGAGAAGATCGATTTCGACTGAAAATTTATCGCATATTATTCACAAAAACACGCAGAAATAAACGGGGGATCGACGGCCGTTTGACCTTCTGCGGAGCCTTGGCCTACTATCCCAGCAGCAAATTTTTTCCACGGAGGAATTTCTCATGGCGGAATCGGTAAAAATCGTTACGGGCATCGGCAAAGCGGAGCTGCATCGCATACTCGTGCGCGGCTACGATTTGAACAAAGAATTGGTCGGCAAGATTACCTTCACGGACATGACGTCCCTCATCTTGCGCGGCCGGCTGCCGACGCCCAATGAAGCCAAGATGATCGACGCGCTCTTGATCATTCTCGTCGAGCACGGCCTGATATCCCATGTGATCGCGGCGCGGCTCATCTATCACTGCGCGCCGGAGGCGATGCAGGCTGCGGTCGCAGCCGCGCTTTGCGGCGCGGGCAGCGTCCACCTCGGCTCGTCGGAATGGTCGGCCAAGATGCTGGTCGAGGCGATGCCGCCGGAGACCGAGAATCCCGACCTCGATGCCATCGCCGCTTCGATTATCGACGATTACGACAAGAGAAAGCAGCGGATGCCCGGCATCGGCCACCGCACCCACGCCGAAGGCGATCCTCGCGTTGAGACGCTTATGGGCATCGCGAAAGAGACCCGCGTCTATGGCAAGTACTGCCGGCTGATCGAGAAGCTCTCGGCGCTCACGACCGAACGGCGCAAGCGCTTGATCCCGGTCAACGTCACCGGCGCCATCGGCGCCATCGCACTGGATATGGGATACCCGTGGCAAATCACCAAAGCCTTCGCGCTGATCGGCCGCACCCTTGGCGCCATCGGCCACATCGCCGAAGAGATTCAGAATCCCATGGCGACAAAAATCGACGCTGCGGTCAAACAAGCGGTGGTTTACGAACCGGTGAGAGCTTCGTAGCGTTGTCGGGTTCGGGTTTTGCAATGGCGACCGATCGATTGTTATTACCCAGAGGCCAGATTGACGGGACAATATCACTTCACCACGAAGGCACGAAGTGCGCGAAGCTTGTAGTTTAGAATTATTCAATGCCTTCGTGCCTCCGTGGTGAAGCTGTTTTTTCCATCCTCATCCGTTTACGCTGTCGCGCAACGGATTGCTTCGGTTGCCCATTATCCGCCTTTCTGTTGTAATGCGTCTTGCACTGAGGAGTCGTGTCATGAGCTACCAAAACATTCTCGCCGAGCGGATCGACAGAGTCGCCATCATCACGATGAATCGCCCGGAAAAATTAAACGCCCTCAGCTACGAGCTCGCCTGTGAGCTGGATGAAGAGCTGACCAAGATCGAAACCGACGACGATGTCCGCGCGGTGATCCTCACCGGCGCCGGGCCGCGCGCCTTCTCCGCCGGCGGCGACATCCACCAGATGGTGAAGTCGACTCCCGAGCAAATGGCTGCGCGCACCGAAGTCCGCCGCGAAGCCAACTGGCACTTGACAACTTTCACCAAACCGATTATCGGCGCGATCAACGGCCTCGCTTACGGTGCCGGCGCGCAGCTGACCACCATGCTCGATATCCGCATCGGCTGCGAGCACGCCGAGATTCAATTCCTCGCCGCGAAGTACGGCCGCGCGAACTCGACTTGGTCTTTGCCCCTCGTCGTCGGCATGCCCAAAGCGAAGGAGCTGCTTTACACCGGTCGGCCGGTCAAGGCCGAGGAAGCCGAGCGCATCGGCTTGCTCAATCAGCTTGTGCCGTGCGCTGACCTACGCGAAATATCGATCGCGATGGCGAAACAGATCGCCGAAAACGATCCGCGCATGGTCCAGGGCATCAAACAATTGCTCAACGACGACATCGGCCTGGGCTGGCGTGAGCGCTTCGACGCCGAGCAAAATGCCCGCAAAGGGAAACTCAAAGCCAACTCCCCGCGCGAAGGCTTCAAGGCGTTTCTCGAACGCAAAGGCATAGGCTGATTGCGCTCAAATTTTAACCGAACCACCGATCAGACCTGCGCTGGGATTCCCGCGCGCCGTCGCTTGAAGAGCTTGGGGCAAAAATAACTCTTTAGCTACTTTGGCTGTTTGAGGAAAAACTCGATGTTGCGTTTGACCATCCAGGTTTTGCCCATCTTCGCGTAGGCGCCGTTTTTCATGTGTTTCTCGACATCGCCTGCGCTGATTTTACCCTCTTTCATCTCGCGCAGCCGGCCGTGAAAATCGCCAAGATAAGCGCGGAATTTTTCCAAGGCGCTCCGATATTCGTCTTTGCCCGTGGACACCGGCCCGTGGCCGGGAACGACCGAGTCGAAGCTCTGGCCGAGAAGCTGATCGATGCTTTCGATCCAATTCGGAATATCGCCGTACACCGTCACCGGATGAAAATCGGTGTAAAGCAGATCGCCGGCGAACAGAATACGCTCGCGCTCTAAGAACGCGATGGCGTCGCCCCGGCTGTGGCTCTTGCCGTTGTGCGCCGCGAATCGAACCTGCACATCGACTCCGGGCAATCGCAGCGTAATTCCCTGGGCAAAGGTTAGTTGCAGCTGACCCATTTTCAAGTCCGGATAGCGGGTTTTCAATTCGGGCGACCGCCCGGCCATTTCGGCGAACTTGACCTCGCCGTCGTCGCGCAGCGCTGCCCAGCAGCCCTCACTGCCGATCACCAGCGCGCCGCTCTTTTCGAACCAGTAATTGGCGGAGCTATGATCGAAGTTTTCGTGAGTGTTGAGCAGGTAGCGCACCGCGCGGCAGCCGGTCTTGTCCAAGGCATCGTCGATTTCGTCCATTCTCCGAATGTCGCTGTCGATCAAAAGAGCGGAACCATCCGTACCTTTGACGATGCCGAAATTCGTCAAGCCGTCTTCGCCGATAACCGCAAAGGCGCCCTCGCCGAGTTGATACAGGTTTGCTTGTTGTTTGACCATGGAATGGACTCCTGGCGCTGAGCGGCCCATTATATTTCATCCGGCCTAAATTTGTGATTGCGTGAAACGATATATCCCGGCAGCGCTTCACCGTCAAACCGGCAGCGGACGGCACGACTGTTTTTCAACTTTACAATGTGTAAGATAGGGTTCGATTGATTCAACCGATCAAGCTGAGGAGCATCTCATGGCGAAACCATCTTCGACGCAAACCCAGTGGCGCGAGCCCGAAAGAGGCGAGAACGCCGGCATCGGCAGCTGGAATCGGCCCAATGCGCCTTACGACGACTTCATGGAGGGTCAGGGCGTGCCGATCCATCGGGGCATCGGCGTGCAGCGCGTGCAAGATTTGCCGCTCAAACCATGGAAACGGCTGGGCGGTCGAGGCACCTTCATCCAGCTCTACGGCACCGAGGGCCTGTGGGGTTGCTACGTGGTCGAAGTGCCGGGAGCGGGCGCGTTGAATACAGAGCAGCACATGTACGAGGAAATATATTTAGCGGTCGAGGGGCGGGGCACCACGGAAGTCTGGGTGGAAGGGTCGGCGAAAAGACATCAATTCGAATGGCAGACCGGCTCAATTTTCTCGATCCCAATGAACGCCCGCCACCGGGTCATCAACGCGCGTTCGACTCCGGCATTGCTGCTCGCGGCGACCACGGCGCCGAACATGATCAATCTGGTGCGCAATCTCGATTTCATCTTCACCTGCCCCTATGTTTTCACGGACCGTTACAGCGACGCCGAAGATTTCTTCAAGCCCAACAGCGACATCGAGCCCGATCCGCTGCGCGGCCTGGCGATGAGCCGGACCAATATCATTCCCGACGTGTTCAATAGCGAACTGCCCCTGGACAATCGCCGCTCGCCGGGCTATCGGCGCATGGAGCCGCACATGACCGGAAACGTTTTTTATCAATTCATCGGCGAGCATGAGAACGGCCGATATTCAAAGGCTCATGCCCATGCCTCGGCCGCCGTGCTCGTCTGCATCAAGGGCAAGGGTTACACCTACACCTGGCCGACCAAACTGGGCATCACGCCGTGGAAAGACGGCCATGCCGACCAGGTCATCCGCCAGGACTACGAGCATGTCGGCATGGTGAGCGCCGCGCCCATGAGCGGCGACTGGTATCACGCCCACTTCGGTGTCAGCAAAGAGCCCATGCGCTTGCTGGGTTGGTATGGACCCAACAATCACCGCGCTCAGCAAGCCGGGCGGCCGGGAGAAAAGGCCATCGACGAGGGCGCCATTGACATTCGTGACGGCGGCACCGCGATCCCCTATGACGAGGAAGACCCGTTTATTCGCGACGAGTACGAAGCCACGCTCAAGCGCGAGGGCGTCGTCTCGCGGATGAGCGCGGGCTTGTATCAGGGAAAATCCTAACCAAACATCCCTGAATTTTTCGGTAACGTGGTGCTTATCGGAATCGGAACGAAGATCGCGCCCGCAAAGACGCCAAGTGACGGGCCGAGGCCCGTCATGCCGCGCGAACGTGAGGGATCTAAGACAGATTTCTCCGTTTCGTCGAAATGACAGTGGGTGTTTCTTTGCGCGCTTGGCGCCTTGGCGGGAGTAACTCTCCTGAACTGATGCCGTCAAGCGACTCAGGCGGAAGAATTGACCGCGGATTGAATCAGCGCCCGTAGAGTTGATTTAGGAAGCCTGATTTCTCGATCTCGTCGATCAAGCTCAAATCCCAGTTGTCTTTTTCGCTCAGGCGCCTGGCTTGCGGAAAATCGAGCGCGGCGAGTTCGAGCAGTGCGCGCACGGCGTCGTCCCGCGGCCTCAAACTGGGTTCGGCACGGGTCGAGATCTCATTGTACAGATGCGCCATGATTTCCAGATCGGGGTTGCGCACGTATTTGGAAAATATCTTCAGGCTCTCGTCTTTGTGCGTCTTCAAGTAGTGGATGGCTTCCATGTAGCCGCGCAGGAAGCGCAAAAGCTGAGGCCGTTTTTTTTGCAGCACCGCCGTGGTGACGTTCAAGCCGCCGCCGACGTTGGCGACGTCGATCTTGGTGAGAATGCGCATGCCGGCTTTTTCCGAGATCATGTCCGAGGGCGGCGTGAACATACTTGCAGCAATGACGCCGCTGGAGAGCGCCGCTACACGCGCCGCCGGGCCGCCGTCGCCCACGGAGAGGAAAGTCACGTCTTTGCTCGCGTCCATGCCGTTGTCACGCAAGAGTTTCACAATCCTGGCGTAGGCCGCGTCGCGGCCCGGCGTGATGCCGATGATTTTGCCCTTGAGATCGCGCAGCGATTTGATCGACGGCTGGGTGACCATCGAATAGCCCAGAGTGTTGGTGGTCACACCGACACGGGTGATCGCCGCGCCTTGAAGAATCGCGGTGGTCGCGCCCAGGTCCGAGCCGATGATGAAGTCGACGCTGCCGCCGAGCATGGCGGAAACCGTGCGTGATCCGCCGCGTAGGAAGATCAATTCGACATCGAGCCCGTGTTTTTTCCAAAGCCCTTTGTCCGCCGCGACCCACGACGGCGCAAAGCCGGTGGCGAGCGATGGGAAACCGACGCGAAACGGCTCCGCGCCACAGAGCGTCGAACTCGACCACCACAGGACTGCGACAATGATTAGCCCATAGAATCGGCTGCGTTTCATGAATCACCTCGTGTTTGAATCTTCGGTTTTAAGAAGCAGGTTATCCACTCCATAGCTTGAACTACTTGAACGTTTTGAACGGCTTGAACGCCAATTATTGGGTTCATCGATATCCCTCCGCCTGCATGCTGAAAAGCCGGGAATAAATCCCTTTCTGGTGGAGCAGATCCTCGTGGCTGCCGGTCTCGGCGATGCGTCCGTGCTCGATGACGACGATGCGGTCGGCCATGCGCACGGTGGAAAAGCGATGAGAAATCAGGATCGCCATCTTCCCATCCGTGAGCTGTTTGAAGTGTTGGAAAATTTCATACTCGGTCTGGGCGTCGAGCGAAGCTGTCGGCTCATCCAGCACCAGTATTTCAGCGTCGCGCATGAACGCGCGAGCGAGCGCGATCCGCTGCCACTGTCCGAGCGACAGCTCATGGCCGCCGTGAAACCAGCGGCCGAGCATGGTCTGGTAGCCCTCCGGCAGATCTTCGATCATCGCCTCCGCGCCGCTTTTACGCGCCGACTCGACGATCTTATCCATCCGGTCGGCGGCTTCGATCTGGCCGAATCCGATGTTCTCGTGCACCGGGAGATGATAGCGTACGAAGTCTTGGAAGATCACACCGATCTTCCGCCGGAGGGCGAGCGGATCGAGCTCGCGAATGTCACTGCCGTCGAGCAGGATCGCCCCTTCGGTCGGATCGTAGAGCCGGCTCAAAAGTTTGATCAAGGTGGTTTTCCCCGCGCCGTTATGGCCAACCAGCGCAATCTTCTCCCCCGGCTTGAGCCTCAAGTCGACGTCACGCAGAGCCCATTCGTCGCTCTCCGGATAGCGAAAACCGACGCCGCGAAACTCGATTCCGCAGCGCAACGAAGCAGAAGGCTTTTTATCCGCGCCAGCGAGCGTCATTTGCGGCTTGATGTCGAGAAACTCGAAATAGTTGGCCATGAAAAGATTATTCTCGTAGATGTTGCCCACGGCGGCTAAAATCGACTGAAAGGTCGACTGCCCCTGGCGGAAGATGCTTAGATAGAGGGTCATGTCGCCAAGCGAAATACTGCCTTGCACCGTGCGCCAGACGATCCAGGCGTAGGAGCCGTAAAATCCCATGGTGGCGATCAAGCCCAGGCTGAAACCGGCCACGGTCCGTCGAACCGCGAGCGCGCGGTCTTCACCGAAAAATTTATCGAACAGCGTCACGTAGCGCGCCAGCAGCGTGTCGCCGAGATTGAACAGCTTGATTTCCTTCGCCGCGGTATCTTCGGTCAATAATCGCGCCAGGTAGTTGATCTGGCGCGTTTCCGGCGCGCGCCGAGTGAGCAACCGGAAGCCCTGCTCGGAGAATCGCGTCTCGGCGATGAACGAAGGTATGCTCGTGGCGAGCAGAATCAGCACGAGCCACGGGCTGAAGCGCAGCATCAGCGCGGCGAACGAAATCAGCGTGATCATGCTCTGCACGATTTGAAAGCTGTCGTTGATCAGCTCGACCGGCTTGTAGCCGCCCTCGCGGCGGGCGTTTTGCAGGCGATCGTAAAAATCGGGATGCTCGAAGAAGGCAAGATCCATGGCGAGCGCCTTGCGAATGACATCGGCGCGGATGCGGTTGGCGAGTTGAAGTTGGATCAGCTGCTGGATCAGCCGGCGCGAGTGATTGAGCGCCGTGCTCAACAAAAAGAGCGCCAGTTCGAGGATCAGATAATAAAAAACCGCCCGGACCTGCTCGGCGCTTTGTCCGCCCTTGATCGAAGCGACCACGCCGTCGACGATCAGCTTACCGACCCAAGCTTGGGTCGCCGGCAGCAGCGCGCCGGCAAGAGTAAGAAAGGCCAAGCCCAGCGTGGCCGAGCGATTGGCCTGCCAAACCAGGCGCAGCGCCTGCGGCGTGTGGGTGAAAGAGCCGCGGATTTTATTCCACTGTTGCGCCAACTGAACCATCGATCATCGCCTCCTGCACAAAGAAAGCCGGCGCGCCCGCTGTGGCCCGTATTCGAGCGAATCGCCGATTTGCACGATAACACAGCCGGCGACACTTTTCCGGGCCGCTTCTCCGGCCAATGTCGCGAGAAAAAAATGATACGGACTTCCGATGGGAGGGCTCGCCTAAACCCGTGAAATCAATCGAAGTCGTCACATGGTTGCGAACAGAACCATCATCGGATCATTTGCCAGCCGGTAAGACGCCACAAGCAACCGGGATCCACGTTGATTTATTTTTCAGGCGCGACAAAAGTCTCCAGCAAGCGCCGCCGCATTCCCTCCTCGCCGCCCGGCAGCATGTCGAACTTCGTCGTGTGATCGGTCTGATTCAAGATGCGCCGCCCTTCGTCGTCGCTGTCCATGCCAAGCAAGATTTTTTCCAACCGTGCGGCGAGCTCGGGCGCCAGATCGGCGCGGATCGACACCAGGTGGCGCGGCAACCTCTCGGTCTGCGCCAACACTGTAAACTCGGCTTTCTTCTTTTCATCGAGGTCTTCGTAGTCTTGATTGCTGAAGGCCCCGGCATGGCCCGCTTCCCTCGCCACCAAGTCGATCAGCTTTACTTGCGAATAGGCAAAAAAATAGCGGACCGCCTCTGCCGGCGCCTGAGCAGAATCGGGGCGAGCCCTTTCCACCAGCTTGAATCCGTTTCGAAGCAAAAAGAATTTCGGCAACAAATAACCCGAGGTCGAGCCCGGGTCTTCGAACACGATGGTCTTGCCATGCAAATCTTGGAGACGCCCGATACCGCCTTTGCGGCTGGAAAATATCAGGCTTTGATACTCCGCCAAGCCGCCCTTCCAGCGCCGCAGGCGCGCTCGCCCTGCGCCGTGAACGTTATTGATAACGTAGGTTGCGTAAGCACTCTCGAAATAATAATCGACCGCTTTTTGTTGCAAGAGCTTGACCATCTCTGTGGGCGTGGCGGCGACGGCGACTTTGCCTTGCAATCCCGGTCGAGGAGAAAGCTTGCGCGCTACGTACGCCGCGAAATCGCTAAAGTGCGCTTCGATGGCCGAGCGGTTCACTTGAGAGACAAGCCCCAATGTAAAAATCCCGGCAGTGGAAGATCTTTCCTTTGCTTCTGCAGCGGCGCCGTCGCATGCCGTACCAAGCCAGCAAAACGCCGCAATACCGATGAGAATCGGCCATTGGCGCCGGTTTCGGATCGCAATTTTCATCATCGCGCAACTTCCCCGCTCGGTTGATTGGCGGAGCTTGCCACAGCCGATGTTCGATTGAAAGTGCCGGACAGGCACGAATCATCGCGAGCCAATTTTTCCGGCCTGAGGCCGTGAATTGACAGCCGACGCACGGGCTGCATAAGTAACAATCCATGGTTTCGGCTCGAATGCTTCGATCGCTTCATCCAAGCCGGCCAATTTTCTTCCACTCGGAGGAGCTATGCGCATCGCTTTAGGTCTGCCCAGCCGGGTCGCCAACGCATCCGGCGAATTGATGATCGAGTGGGCCACCCGCGCCGAACAAGGACCCTTTTCCAGTCTGGTCGTAACCGATCGAGTGGTCGCTCAAGCGCTGGAGCCGCTGTCGGTCTTGGCGCTGGCTGCGGGCGCCACGCGGCGCATCGGCCTGATCACCAGCGTCGTCATCGCCCCGACGCGCGAGACCACACTGCTCGCCCGGCAGGCGGCCACCCTCGACGTGATTTCCAACGGTCGCTTCACCCTCGGCGTCGGCATCGGTGTGCGCGCCAACGATTACCAAGCAACCGGTTTTGATTTTCATCGCCGCGGCCGGCGCAGCGAGGAACAACTCGCAACCCTGCGCCGCCTGTGGGCAGGCGAAGCGTTGTCCAAAGATATCGGACCGATCGGCCCGCCCGCCTGCCGACCCGGCGGGCCCGAGCTGCTCATCGGCGGTTACGTTCCGGCGATCGTGCAGCGCATTGCCAAGTGGGCCGACGGTTACATGGCGCCCGGGGGCGGCGAGCCGGAAAGCATGATTAAAACATGGCGGGACATCGAGCACGCCTGGCGCGCCGCCGGCCGCTCGGGGAAGCCGCGCTGGGTCGGCGCCAGCTATTTCGCGCTCGGACCCGATGCCGCTGAGCACGCCGAGCAATACATTAATGCGAACTATGGCTACAACCCTGAGCTGGCCGCGAAACGATTGCGCTCCCTGCCAACTTCCCGCGCCGCGCTGGAAGAGTCGATCCGGCTTCAGACGGACATGGGCGTCGATGAATTCATCCTGCGCCCCTGCGCCGAGAGCCTGGATCAAATGGAGCGTCTCGCCGAGATCGCGGCGCGGATGGGTTAATCACCTTCTGCGTCACCAAAGTCATCGTCGCCGAGGCGCGATTGCCGCAAACTTGCAGCAGCACTCCATTCATCCGGGGTCATTGGAATATTTCTCCGGGCCGGAAGTTTTCTTGCCGAACCGGGCTGTCACTGCAGTGGGCGCAATTGACTGTTAAATAATTTTAGCGCCACCTGGGGATAACTCTCCGAGAGCAGCCCCACAGCGTAGAGTAAATACGAAGCATCGAGAAATTTATCGGGGTTTCTGGGACGCAGGGCTTGAACGCGCTCGTCGCCCGAATCCGGCTGGGACAAGATGTAACGGGCGAAGGGATTGTGCACGAACACCCCGCCGGTGCCGATCAGGGTGCGCGTATCGCGCAGGTCTTTGCCCGAGTGCACCCAGGCCTCGCCTTGGCGCGCCACGATGCGTTCGCGCCGGCCGACATGGCGCGCCACTGCGAGATCGACAGCGGCGCGCGCCAGCACCGCATCGGCGGCCGAATGCCACTCCTCTTGCGGCACGCTGCCGGTTTCCCGGCTGACCTGTTCGATATATTCCTCGAGCGCTCCGGCCGGCGCGGCGGCGGCCGGAAAGTCGCGGCGCAAACTAGCCGCGAGTTTTTTCAAACCGACTCGCGCTGAAATGGTCGCCGCGTTGAAGCGAATGCCCAGATCCCCTTCGACCGTGCGCTTGGCATAGGCCTCGGCTAAACCCTGGGCGATGACGTTCTCGCCGACAGGAACGCCGTTGCCGATGGAATGGACGTCCGTGGTTGCTCCCCCGACATCGACCAAAAGCATATCGCCCCAGCCTTTTTCGCCGTCGCTGCCTTCGGCACCCAGCCGCAGCGCTTCGAGCACGGCCATCGGAGTCGGCAAGACCACTGAAGCGAATTCTTTTACGTCATCCAATCCCTTGGCTCGGGTGATGCGCTCCATGAAGAGCTTGCGGATCTCTTCGCGCGCCGATTCCACGCTGAGCGTCCCGGCTTTCGGCATGACGTTTTCGACGAGGCGGCTCTCTTTGCCGCCGCGGCGCAAAATTTCATCGGCCTGTGCCGCCGCCGCGCGGTTGCCCGCGACAACCATCGGCACCGACAACGCGGAAGCGCCAAGCATCCGCGCGTTGTGCAAAATCGTCGCTTGGTCGCCGCCATTGACGCCTCCGGTGAGCAAAATCATGTCCGGCCTCAGAGTTTCGATCTCGCCGATTTTTTCTTCGCCGAGTTTGAAAGCCGTCGAACCGACAATCTTGGCGCCGGCGCCGAGCGCCGCTTGATTGGCCGCCTCGACAGTCAAACCCGGCACGTTGCCGACCACGGCGATGCGCAGACCGCCGGCGGCGCTGCTGGAAGCGAGAACAGTGTTGCCGGCAAGAACGGATAAATCTTTGGGCGATCGATCGAAGACCTGGTGACGGTCGTGCAGAGCAACCAGCGCGCGGATCAGCCCCTCGCGCACGTCGCTGCCGACCGTGGAAGGCGCTTGGCTCTTGCCGAGCAATCGCGCCGTGGACAAATCCACAGCAGTGATCTTGGTAAACGTGCTGCCGAAATCGATAAGGATGGCGAGGGAAGACACAGGAATTAATAAGGCAAAATTATGAGGGCAGGCATATTTTCGTCAAGTATGATGTCGCAGGTCAACCATTTTCAACTTTCAATTTTTAATTTGGAACGATTGATGCTAATACCCCCAGCGCTTCGCGACATGGCTCACCCGCTCAAACTCTTCCGCCAGCTCCTTGCGTCCGCGCAACTCCTGAAAAGCTTCGTCGACCAAATCTTGCGCGACCACATCCTTGATCGGCGGGACCTCGTAGTTGAGCTCGCCGAGCCGCTCTTCTTCCTTGAGCATGTCTTCGAAGCCTGTCGCCCGTCCGTCGAGCGGAAACGGCATCGCCTCGAGGTCGCGCGGCGCGCGCAAATGGGTCACCACCCGCTCTTCCGGATCGGCGCTCTTGAGACGCAACCGCTTTTCCAGATTGTTGACGTACTCGTAGTTCTTCGGCATGTCGCGAATGAACCAGTAGCTGCGAATCATCGCCTTGAGAAAGCTCTTGACCAGATCCGGCCGCTCTTCGAGGATGCGCCCGGTTGCGGCGATGATCCGCTCCGGCCGCCCGTCGGGATACTGGTCCGCCGGCGACACCAGCGCGTTACAGCCCTCTTTCTTCAAATCTTCCGCGTTCCAAGGCGGCACCGGCGCGCATTCGACCTTGCCGCTGCGAATCGCGTCGACGTGGAATCTGGTGTTGACGCCGAGCCGCACCCATTCGATATCGCGCTCCAGATCCAAGCCGGCCTTTTTGAGCTGAATCTGGATCGCCCAATGGCGAATGCTATTGAAATCGCTGATGCCAACGCGCTTGCCCTTCAACTCCTGCAGCGACTTGATATGCGGCGGCGCCACCCATACGTTGGTATGCTGGTTGCGCCAACCGCAGATGATATAGAGATCGGCGCCCCGCGCGCGCTGGTAAAATACCGTGCGCGACTGAACGTCGAGAGCGATGTCGACGGACTTTTCCTTCATCGCCTGTGAGATGCCCAGCTTTTCGAGGCCGAAGGGCACGATCGCTTCCGTGATGATGTCATAGCCCAGGGATCCGAGGGGCGTCACCAATCCCTCATCGTAAAAGAAATTCATCTCGTGCGCCGTCATCACCGGCACCTGGTGCAGCATGTGATAACAGGTCGGCGCGATTCTCAGTTTTCCGTCGAGCATGGATCTCCCCCGTTTGAATGTTTAGCCTTGCCGGTTATCACCGCGCCGGTTTGAAGTCAACGTAACGATGCGACGTTGCGGCGGGCCAGGCCAGGATCGCTTGTGGCGAACCGCTTGCCTCCATCGCACCGCCTCGGGCGCGCCGCCCCGCACGCTTGGGTCGGGGTCGGAAGTGAAACTAGTGTGGTGGCCCAGAAGTTTGCTGAATAAATCTCCCCTTACCCCTCTTTTTCAAAGAGGGGTTTGACTCGGCTTTTTGAATACATTCCCCCTTTGAAAAGGGGGAAACAGGGGGATTTGTGTTTAGCTTCATCGCGGCCTTTATTCGAATTTTTTAAATGACCTTCGGACAGGACACTAGACGGGTTTTCAGCTCGTTCAGGCGCGATTGACGGACGACGGAATGGCGCTCTCTTTGACCCGGCGGCTTACACCCGCGTCAGCAGCTCCAGCATATGACCGTCGAGATCGCGAAAATAGACGCCGCGCCCGCCCTTTCGGGAATTCAATTGGCGATTCGCCGCGTCTCTCGGACCGCTGCCCCAGGAAATACCGGCGTCCTGCACGCGCCGGAAGATCGCGTCGAACTCGTCGTCGCTCACGTGAAACGCGTAATGATGGTGCTCGAAGGACTCGGCGCTGTCGAAATCCAGCGTCAGTTCGTCGTTGACGCGTACCGGCGCAAAATGACCCATCGGCCCGTCGAAACTCAAGCCAAAAATTTTCGCGAAGAACTTCGCCGCAGCTTCTTTGTCCTTTGCCGGAACTATCGTGTGATTGAGCTTTATCGCCATCATTCCTCCTTGGATCGCCGCGACCTGCCTGCGGCGATCTCAACTGTTCCTGGAGAAATCTTAGCTCTTGAAATCTTATTTGAAAAGGCTGCCTGACCGCGACGGTGATTGATTATTTCTTATACAGCGCCTTGATGAAGCCGCTCTGCTCGATGCGCTTCATATACGACGTGTCGATGAGCAGGTTCGGATCGGTCTCCTTTGCCTGCGGATACTGATAGGACAAGATATCCAGCGCGGCTTTGATCACGTCCAGGCGCGGCGTCGGCACCTCCTCGACGTTGGCGCTGGTGTATTGGTAGGTCTCTTCCAGTATTTCATCGCTGGCGCCGCGCATGTATTTTTTCATCACCGCCAAGCTCTTCGCCTTGTCGGTCTTCATGATGTGGATGCCTTCGATCATCGTTTTCAAGAATTTGTCCGTCAATTCGGGGTTCTTAGCCGGCGTTTGCCGGAGCGTCGTGACAGTATTGTAAGGATAGATGACCCCGACATTGTCGTAATTGACCAGCTCCCGGTAACCCATTTTTTTTGCAATCAAGGTCACCGGCAGCGTTAGCGAAGCCGCCTGGACGATGCCGCGCTCGAGCGCCGGCATGGCCAACTGGGCTTCGCCGACGGCGAGCAGCTTCACGTCGCGGTCAGGCACGAGCCCGAGCTTGGCGCGCAAAACGTAGCGGACCATCATGTCGGCGAATGCACCGGGGCGGCCGGTGGCGATGGTTTTGCCGCGCAGGTCCTCGGCGCTTTTAATGTCGCTGCGCGTGAAGATGGCCGAATTGACCTTGTTGATAACCGTCAAAATGATTGCCTGATCTTTGACCCCGAGAATATGCGAGGTCAGCGCGCCCGTGCCAGTGGCGATAACGTAGGGAACTTCGCCGCTGGCGAGCAGCTGCTGCGGCCGAATGCGGCCGGCATAGATCGCCTTCAAGTCGAGGCCGTGCTTTTTCCCCAAATGCTCGTCGACGGCGATCCAAAGAGGCACATACGCGCCGGAGAATGACGAATACCCGACGGTCACCGAATCGAGCGGCGCTGCGGCAAAGCCCCGGGAGCCGGCCAATAGCCAGCCGCAGCTCAACAATAATGAAGCAACAATCGATTTGACCCGCATTGCTGAGATCCTTTCCTCTTTCGAAGACATTATTTCGCGGTTGTGCGCGGCGCCGAGCTGAAGCCTCGTTTAGCGCCCGGCCAACACGGATTTTATGAAGCCGCTCTGGTCCAGCTCGCGCACGAAGCGATTGTCGATGAAGTCCTCCGGCTTGGCGCTTTTGGCTTTCGGCATCGTGCGTTCTAGGTCCTGTAGCAACCCCGAAATCCCGGCCGGATAAGGCGGCACGCTAAAACCGCTCTTGATGATCAGCTCGTACGTCTCGTTGAGCACCTCTTTATCGTTGGTGCGGAAATACTTGCCCATGGTCTTCATCGCGAACGCCTTGTCCTTCATGCCGCGCACTGCGCCCTCGATATAGGCTTTGAGAAAACGCCGCACGGTATCCTCGTTCGATTTGATGAAACGGCGCGTCGTGACAACACCGTTGACGTGATACTCGATGTCAAGATGAGAAAGGTCCATTAGCTCTTTGAGCTTTAGTTTTTTTGCTTGCAGCGTAGCCGGAGGCGTGATCGCCGCCGCATGCACTTTGCCCGCCGCCATCGCCGCCACCGTTTCCGCCGGGCCGCCGGTCTGGACCATGGTCACGTCACGGTCCGGTTCCAGTCCGGCGCGGCGAATCGCGATGCGCGAGGCGAGATCGGACTGCGTTCCGAAGCGCGTGACGCCGAAGACTTTACCTTTCAGATCTTCCATGCGCGCGATGCTCGGCTGGCCGAATATCCACCAGTTAAATTTCTTTGCGATGGTCGCGATGATGACGGCATCGGTCCCGGACAACGCCGCTTGGATCGGCCCGGCGCCGCCGGCCTGAATGATCGGCAACTCACCGGACAACATCGCCTGGATCGCCAGCGAGCTGCCCGGGATGCTGATCACTTCCACGTTCAAGCCGTTCTTCTCGTAGTAGCCGCCCTCTTTCGCCAACCATAGCGACATCTGCGTCGCCGACGCCGATCCGCCGCCGACACGCAACAATTCCAGTTTTTTGTCCTGCGCGGATAGGTTCGTTGCAGCGCAGAGCGCCAACGCGAGCACGGAGTAAATAAAATATCGCCTGATCATTCTTGGTTTCCTTCCTCTCGTCCGAAGTATTTTCCCGGGTGGTCGTAGCGCGTTTGGAATTTCTCATCCGTGTTTCATATAACACAACACCTGCGGGTCTTGTCGAGAGCTATATACCGTTCGAGCAACGGTTATCTGTCGCGCTTTCTCGCTCTAACAACGTGCTAAGGTCAAGGTTGAATGAGGCTTGCCAGGAAAATGAATTTCTGCCAGGCTCCAGGATCGAATAATTCCGGACAGCATGGTCAGGCGCAGCATGAAACTATATCGTCTTGTGGGTTATGCATCCTTGTGTTCGGTCTTGCTTCTGTTGCTCGGATCATGCGCGCTGATTGTTGACACCCTCTGGACCGGCGGCGAAAAGCAACTCGATTCCACCCCTCCGCCAGCCTCGGTTGCCGGACCACGCTTGATCATTTTCGCGCTCGACGGCACTCCGTCGGGTCAATTGATGCGAGCGATTCGCTCCGGCAACGCGCCGAACCTCGCCGGCCTGCTCGGCAAAGAGCAAAAACAGGGTCTTTTCGCCCACGGCTATGCGCCGCCGCGCGCGCTGAGTATTTTACCGTCGAGCACCATCCCGGCATGGTCGGCAATTTTCACCGGCACGCCGCCCGCTGCCAACGGTGTGGTCGGCGATGAATGGTTCGAGCGCGAGACCGCGACTTTCCATGCCCCTGTGCCGGTATCGGTTCTCGACACCGTCGACGTCAGCAAAGTCGTCAGCGACGATCTGATCGGCAAGACGCTCAAGACACCTACGCTCTACGAGCTGACCAAGAGAAAGGCCGACGTTTCGCTGCTGTCCGTGCACCGGGGAGCAGCGCTCTACACCACGGTGTCTCCCGCTTCGTTTGCCGATTTCTTGACTTTTTTAGTCAAGGGGACCCTGAAGGGGATCGATCCCGAAAAATCGCTTGCCGCGGCGCTGGACTTCAGCGCTACGCAAAAAGCGATCGAAGCCCTTGCAAACAACGGCGTGCCCGATCTCCAAATCGTCTACTTCCCCGGCATTGATATTTTTACCCATGTCTCGGAAGATCCGCTCGAGCGACAGATTCGTTACCTGCGTTTCGTCACCGATAAAAACATTGGCGACATCTTGGAGGCCTATAGAAAAAAAGACGCCCTCAAAAATACTTACGTCATCGTCATCTCCGATCACGGCCAGACACCGACGCTGGATGACGATCGGCACAAATTGAGCACCGACGACGAGCATTCGCCATTTGCTTTGCTCAAACAAAGCGGTTACCGAGTGCGCAAGCCGCTGCTCACGCTCGGCGAGTTCGATACCGACTTCCAAGCCGTGTTCGCTTACCAGGGATTCATGGCTTACATCTATCTGGCCGACCGCTCGACCTGTACTACCGAACATCAAGCTTGCGATTGGCCAAGACCGCCGCGTTTCAAGGAAGACGTTCTGCCCGCGCTCGAAGCATTTTATAAAGCGAACCAGACCGGTGAAATCGTTCCCGAGTTGAAAGGCACCATCGACTTGATCTTCAGCCGTGAACCGGCGCCACGAGGTCAAAACGCCCGGCCCTTTCAGATCTTCGACGGCCAGCGCCTGGTGCCGGTCCGCGATTATCTGAAGCGAAATCCACGCCCGGATCTGATCGATCTCGACCGGCGCATGCATTGGCTCGGCGCCGGGCCGTTTGGCAATCGCGCCGGCGATATTGTGTTACTTGCCAAGGCCTGCTCTCGGCTGCCGATCGAGCAGCGCTTTTACTTCTCCGCGGTGGCGCACCACACCTGGCACGGCAGCGCTTGCGAGCAGGACAGCCGAATTCCGTTTATTCTTGCCCAAGCAGGCGGCTCCGGCGAGCGCATACGCGCCCTGTTGCGAAAATTCGGCGGCGACTCGCCGACGCAGCTGATGATGACGCCGCTGGTGCGTGAATTGTTAAAATAGTTATTCTCGCAACCAAATCGGAGTCTGCAGAGTGAAGCGATCGATTCGATTCTCTCGCCGGTGGTACATTGACAGCGCGCACAGGAATCGGCTAGTTTCGCCTCAGGTGAACAGCATTAATTGCCGACCAGCTGTTCATTCGACAGGCTGACCGCCAATTAAGTGAGGAGGTTCACCATGCCAACCATCCGAGGTCTTAGCCATGTGGTGCTCTACGTCAACGACCTGGAGAAGATGGTCGCCTTTTATCGAGATGTTCTCGGCTTGGTCAAATATCGGGAGAATGCCGGCCGCATGGTGTTTCTTACCGCCGATCCGAACACTGAAGACCACGAGCTCGCTCTGACCAAGGGACGCGAGGGGAATGCCAAAATCGTGGCCCATATCGCTTGGCGTGTGGACACGCCTGCCGATGTCAAAGCCTACTACGAGCGCTTCAAGGCCCTGGGCGTGCCCATCGACCACTGCGTGAGCCACGCGTACGAAGAAATGGGCAATACCGTCTCCTGCTACTTTCTCGACCCGGAAGGGAACCGCCTGGAGATTTACGCCTTGGTCGCAGAGCGCGACGGAAAGCGCATCAACCGCCCCCTCGACCTCGACCGGAGCGTGGATGAAATCGTTGCGGCGGCAAGCGGCTTACAAACCGCGAGCCACTGAGGCGCCGATCTCTTCGACGACCGACAACCGCGACGCGACAACGAGCCGCCTCCGCGGCACTCCTGCGCGCTTCCTCAATGTCGGCTGGCTCGCGCCCTGGCCAGACGGTGAAGGAATTCGAAGACTTCGTTGGGATTTCTCAGATAGAAAGAAGCGGCGGTGGGGCGTGGCGTTTCCGCCACGAGAATCGTGATACCCCGCTTATCGAGCCGCTGGAATGCGCCTTCGTCGGTGTAATCATCGCCGCAATAAATGGGCAACGCGTCGGCGCCGAATCGTTTGTACAGAGAGATTACGGCGTCGCATTTGCTGATCGTCGCCGGCTTGGCTTCGACCACTTCCTTGCCCGCCAAGACTTCCAACGCAATGCCCCGCTGCTGTTGGTGCAGCACCGCGCGGAGAAATTCGCTTTTCGCGGCTGCCGCTGTTTGTTCCGACGCCATTCGATAATGTAGCGCCAGCGCTGTCCCCTTATCCTCCAAGAAAACGCCTTTGACATGGGTACGACAATCACGAAATTGCTCGCGCAGGGATTCCAGCGCGTCGGTGACCGGAGCATCGATGGCACAGCCGCTTTTGGCACGGCCGGGCGCCGCCCATTCGAGGCCGTGATTACCGACATAATAGACTCGATCGAGACCAACTAAAGATTTTACGTTATCCACCGGCCGGCCGCTGATCACCGCCACCAAAACTCCGGGCAGGGCTACCAGTTCTTTCAAGCACTGCCGGCGCTGAGAGCTCAAATAGACGCCGTCAGGCCGAGGCGCAAGCTCAGTAATCGTGCCGTCGAAGTCGAGAAGGAGAAAAATTGCCGGAGCCGCCGAAATCGGCGCCCAGGTCCGCTCTTCTTCGAGGGCCAAGAACGCCGGCATGCGAACGCCGCGGCGAAATTTGTCAGTGTCAGAAATGGCCACGGTAATTTGCGGTGCGCGATATTTCCTTCTCGTTAATGGACGATCCGAAATTACCGGTGATTTTTACACCACCACGCGCTTCGCACAAGATCGGCGGTCACGCCTGCTGTCGTAACAATCCCGTCCAGCGCAGTGTGCCTGAGAACTCGGCTCGTCGGCTTTTGTACCAAATTTCCGGTTCTGTTTGCAGCGCTGTCAGCGTTTCCGCACCGCTCGACCCGGATTCGCTTATTCCGCTTTCCCGAGGACGAACGACAGCAACAGCAAGCAAAAGACGGTTGCCGTGATGACCGTATAGAGCCGGTCGCGCTGATAGATGAACGCGAAAATGGAAACTCCGACGCGGATCACGGGCGTGGCGATGAGCAGCAAGATTCCGAGAGTCACGATGGCCTCGCCCTGAAACGCTCTCAGCCCGGTGCCGACTTCGCCCAACGAGTGCAAAATAGGACTTCTCGGCCCGCTGGGTTGCCCGAAGAAAGAGCGGTCCGAGAGATATTCGGGATGCTGCACGAAACTCACCACCGCACCGCACACGACCAGAGCTAGACTTAGAAGAACTCCCAGCCGGAGCAGGTTGCTAATCAACAACTCGACCTTGCGGACCCGTTCTTCGATTTCGAGCTCGGAAGAAAATTCTGAAGCTTCAATTTGTGTCATCCGCGCAGTCCTTTCAACAGCATTTGACCGGAGACCCACAACAGCACTGCGACGAAGACGAGACGGATCGTGGTGCTTTGCAACCGGCCCAATAAACGCGACCCAACCACTGCGCCGATCAATACTCCCGTGGCCACCGGAGCGGCGACGAAGGGATCGATATCACCTCGGGCGAAGTAAACTCCGGCGCTGGCTGCGGCGGTAACTCCGATCATAAAGTTGCTGGTGGCGGTCGAGACTTTAATCGGCAGGCGCATCGCCAGATCCATCGCCGGCACCTTGAGAGCGCCGGAGCCAATCCCCAAGAGCCCGCTGACGACGCCCGCGATATACATGAGGCCGAGGCCGACGCGCGTTCGCGCGACGCGGTAGATAATTTCTCGGCCGGATGCCTCGTCGTAATAACTGCTATGCAATCGAAGATAATCTGCCCACGGCGCGCTCACGGGTATGCCTGTTGCCGCCTCGTGCCGTTTGCGAAACATCATCAGCGCGGAATAACCCATGACGACGCCAAAGATGACGTAGAGCCATCGGACAGCTAGCTGCCCCGCTAGATAAGCGCCGGACAACGCGCCGGAGCTGGTGGCCAACTCGAGCACCATCGCGACCCGCAGATTGGTCATTCGCTCCCTCACGTAGGCCGCCGCGGCGCCGCTGGAGGTCGCGATGACCGAGACGATTGACGCACCGATGGCATAGCGAATATCGATCTTAAACAGCAGTGTCAGGACCGGAATGATGATGATGCCGCCGCCGAGGCCCAACAAGGAACCGAGGATGCCAGCCATTACGGAAATAGTCAGCACGGAGAGGTCAAATTGTAATAGGGTCATGACAAAGGTCGCTGGCGCGAAAACGCTGCGAAAGCGCGGGTTTTTCGCCCCTTGAAAATGTTAAAATTAGCATAACTGCTGAGGAGCGCAAACCTATCGATGGATATCCCTTCAAGCAGCCTTCGATCGCGGGAACGGGCCGCCCAGAAATCCCTGGAAATATCTTCGGGAATATCGCTTGACTGAAGCTTTTTAACTCACTACCATCCACCAGGCTTAGCCAGTTGAAATCGGCCCTCCAGGAGGAGCTCCGGCCCGGGAAGGGACCGCAGAATTTTGTTGGATATTTTATCGGAGATAAACTACGCGCCAACAACCGGTTGAACGGTGAGCACACGCCCCCACAAGATCCCTCGAGTGTGCGCCAGCGCTTGCTTCATAGACGCATCACCCCATTCTCTCGAGGGGAAATTCTCGCTCGCAGACCACCGCGCTAACCAGATCAAGGAGGTGTTCCCAATAAGCGAATAGACCGGCGCCGATTTTGATTGGCGTCGAGACGAGGCAGAGGCTGAATCAAGTAGATTAGGAGGGTATGACCATGGCTGACGAACGCACGACTACAGCCGGCGAAGAGCTGCTCATGGATATTCGAGTAGCCGAAGCTTCATGGCTGTACAAATTTTACCTCAATCAGGAGAAAAAAATTCTCGGAACGATCTCCGTCGGTCTGTTCCTTATCGCGTGGGAGCTAGTCGGAAATACGTTCCAGCTAATCAATCCCATGTTTATGAGCGCGCCCTCGCTCATCTGGAAAGCCACCGTACAGCTCTTCGGCTCGGGTGAGATCTGGAACGATCTTCGGGTCAGCGGTATCGAATTCGCATGGGGGTATTTCTTGTCGGTTGTTGTCGGTGTCCCCTTTGGCATTGCGATCGGCTGGTATAAGAAATTCGCCTACATTTGCGATCCATTCGTCAACGCCATGAACGCCACCCCGCGCGTTGCGCTATTGCCGCTGGTGATTATCTGGCTGGGCATCGGCATTCTGTCCAAAGTCGGCATTATTTTCCTCGGCGCGGTTTTCCCGCTGCTGATTAACTCTCGCGACGGTGTCAAGACGACCCCTCACAATCTGCTGACAGCCGCCCGGAGTTTCGGCGCTTCGGAATGGCAGATATTCAAGAGCGTAGTGGTTCCGTCGACAGTCCCGTTTATCATCACCGGCCTGCGATTGGCAGTTGGGCGGGCTTTGATCGGGGTTATGGTCGGAGAGCTTTACGCCGCCACGGCGGGGATCGGGTTTATGATCACGGTGGCCGGCGCAACGTTTCAGACTGATAAGGTTTTCGTCGGTGTGCTGATATTTGCCATTAGCGGTATGTTCGCTACCGAGATCATCAACAAGGCCGAGAAAAAATTCGACAAGTGGCGACCCAAGGTGGGTTCCGAACACTAGCTTGTCGCCAAGCACGGCCAGACAGCCGTGCGCTTGAAGCTCCACTGACATTAACAACGGGAAAATTCGGCCAGCCCGACTCGCAAGAGTTGGGCTGGCCGTTACTTTAAAAAGCGCAAAAGGGACGGTGAAAAGTTCTTGTAATTCAGCCGTTCGAGCGATCCACAAGGTCGCTTTCTATGGGCCGTGCGAACACTGCACCCGTCCCCTTTCGTCATCGTTTCGTTTCCTGAGAATGAGCGCGTTAAGACCTAAACCCCGGGTTTAGCTTTTGAACCAACGAATCGGTCGCGCCGGTTTTTCGACCAACAGCTCTCATTATGCTCTCGGCAAACCGGTATTTCCTCGCCGTAACTGACCGTCGATACGCGACCGGGGGCGACGCCCAACGATACCAGATAGTCCTTAGCCGCCTGCGCTCGTTTGGCTCCCAGAGCCAAATTGTACTCGCTGGTGCCGCGCTCATCGCAGTGGCCTTCGATCTCAACCCGCACTGCCGGGTTGCTTCTCAGCCAATCACCCGATGCTTTTAACGTGGCGCGGGCATCGCCGGAAAGATCGTAGCGGTCAAAATCGAAATAGACCTCTTTGAGCGCGCTGCTCGGCGCGGTGGTCGGCTTCTCGCCGCGCCGCAATGCGTCCAGACTCGATTGCGACTGGGTCTGCGCTTGGGAAATACCCGAGGCGGCCTGCTTCTTGGATCCGTTTTGCCCCACTTGCGACGCACCCGCCGCGTTCGGTTTTGCCGTGTCGGTGCTCGAGCAGGCCGCGATGCCGGCCAGCGCCAAAACCGAGAGACAGACTACCAGCTCCCTCAGAAACAATTTATCCATGACTTTGTTCTCCTTTTTTAGTTTGTCTGTTTCATCGAACAGATTTAATTCCGCCTATCCCGCGCGTGCGGTGGCATAGCAGCCGATTGATTCCTACAGTAATGTACCTAAGGCCGCTGGCCCTGATCTCGGCACGAACCGTTTTGCCTCACGACTTTGCCTTGCGGACGAGAAAGGAAAGACTCTTTTTGACGTCCGCCGACATCGATAGAATTTCGTCGACGAGCTTATCGGTTTTTTCGCCGGAAACCGGGGTGATTACGAGCTTCGATTTCTTCGCCTCAGCCAAGAGCTCCGGATCTTTGAGCGTTTGCTCCAAGCCTTTGCGCAAAATTGCCAACCGGTCCTTTGGCGTTCCCGGCGCAACAGCCAGCGGCCGCTGAAAGTCCATCTGCGCGGACCAGGCTCGATAGATTGCATATTTTTTTGGATCTTTGATGGCATCCTTGAACAGCGGCAGGTCTTTCACCTCCGGGTCTTCCCAGCGCTCCGCTATGATAAACGGAATGAGTTTGTCGTCTCCCGGCGCATCCAGCATAGCCCGGGCGGTGACGCGCATGGATTCCCATTGCGAGCAAAAAGAATTGACCTCGCGTTTCTGCAACGCGACGCGCGTGGTCGCCGTGCCGGTAAAACCGCTGATGACCTCGAAGTTAGTTCCCAATGTCTTGTTCATAATCAATGGCAGGTCGTAACCGGCGGACCCGGCGCGGGTGGCGCCCACCTTGAGCGGCTTTTTTGTCTTGAGCACGTCGTCCAGGGTTTTTAGCCCGGTAAAGCCCATGACCATACACACCGGCACGCCGACGCTCGGTGCGCCGACCCAACCGAGTTTGCGAAAATCGATTTTTATGCGCGGATCGCCCAAGCCTTTCTGCAGCACCAACGAGTTGTTGAAATTCACCACGGTGAGACCGTCTCGGCTCGCCTGCCGGTACACGTAATTGGCCGCGATCAAGCTCCCTGCGCCCTCCATATTTTCTACGGCGGCGCCGGGATTGCCGGGGATGTGTTTGCCGATATGGCGCGCGATCGTGCGGATGTAAGTGTCGTAACCGCCTCCGGGGGCTTGGCCGACGATGAAACGAATTGTTTTACCTTTGTAAAAATCTTCGGCCGTGGCATCCGCGCCGGTGGCGAGAATGGCAAAACCCACAAGTAAGGGGAACAGAGAAAAAATTCTTTTCATAGGAACCTCGTGAGATATTTTTGAGCGAGCTGTTGCATCGACTGAAAACTATTTTCAAGCGAGTTCTATAAACGCCGACCGCGCGTTCCAAGATACCTTGACAACGGCGCCTTTATCTATGCGCGATAAAGTTCAAAAGATCATCCCAGTGAGTCAATTTTTTCTCGTACTGGTCGGTTGTGAGTCCGCGTTCGGGACGCCACTTTTTGAACGGCTGAGCTTTGGTTGCGCTGCCATAGTAGAATTTCGCCAGGACGGCTTGTCCCTCGGGACTCAGTAGAAAATCCGCCATCAACAACGCGCCATGGGGATGCGGTGGGTCCGCTGCGATCGCCGCGCTGCCCACGTTGGTTGGAACTACATCCATCGGTATCCACTCCACCGGCGCTCCCTTGGAAGCCGCAAGCAGTGTGTGGGTTTGAAAGATGGCGGGCGAGGCAATAATTTCTCCCGATTCAATTGTATGGACGAGCGCCGGCGCGCCAATCGAATAGAGTTTTATGTTCTGAACCTTCAGGCTTTTGACGAACTCTTCCCCTCGGGTCTTGATCATAGCGCCGATGACTTTATCACTGGTCTGGCCGATGCTGATTCCCATTTTGCCGTTAAGCGATGGGTGCAGCAGACCGGAAAAATTTTTTGGCACCGCTTCTTTCGGCAGGAGCTTCGTGTTGTAGGTGAAGCCGACATAGGATTCCCGCGCCAGCGCCCAATAGACAAGCCCTTTCTTCGCTCGTTCTTTTCCGTCCTCGGGATATTTGTCGAGATGCGGAGAGTCATAAGGACGAATCAATTTCTCATCTCGGAGGACCATCAGGCTTCCTTCGGTCGTTTCAATCGTATCGGCGATCTTACGTCCCGCTTTCGCTTCCTCTTCGAGCCGGACTACCAAGTCAGCGCCCGGAGCTCGAAAGGGCTCGACTTCGACACCGGGGTACCTGGCTGAAAACGCTTTCGCGAGTTCCTTATACGATGCACCCGCGAGCGAGGTGTACCAGATCACTTTCCCTTCCGTCTTGGCGCCCGCGTACAGGACCGATTCGCGATCAGGCCCGCGATAGGTTGCGAGTTCGGCCACCGATCTAGGCTTCGGCTCCTGGGTGAATCCGTGTGCCGCCGTCAGCAACAAGGCCGAAATGATGAGAATTGCAGTTTTCATAAATCTCCCGTCGATGCCTAATGCAAAAAGATTTTTTTGTATTCTTTCTTCTTCTCCGAGAACTGCTTGGCGTCGTCTGGATTTCCTCGCTGGCAAATTCAGAATGTCCTATTTTTTCAGAGACCACCAAAGACCAGTTCAGCAATAATGAGTAAGGACAGACTGATTATTTTTTTCCATTTTATTCCTCAGCTAACTGAATCTCCGCTTGTTGCGGCCTTTGATGTCAGGCAGTTTGAAAGCCATAGCGACAGCCTTTAATGGTTGAAGCAGAAGGAGTTGCACTCAACCGCTCGGGGCCTTCGATATCAACGCCTGTCGAATTTCCCGTAACTTTGCCTTTATCTTGAGCGCATTCTCGCGGCCCATGCGCAACAGGATCTTCTGCCCCGGCGACAAACGTTCCAGCTTAAGATCTGCGAACTGGTACAACACTCCCGGTTGATTGAGTAATACCGGCTCGTCTGGGTCGGGCGCTTCAAGCAGATGATCAACCACCACCACGAGACGATCGTTGAAATACTTTCCGGGATAGCCGAGATTTTCATACTGCTCTTGAAAGAGCGGATAAAAGCGCCGGTACACGGCCATCAGCGTCTCAGTGGGCACTGCCTCCGCCAGGCGCACGTACGCGTTGTAACGCGCGCTATTTTTCGGGCTGAGAGCAAGACCATCGCCTGCGCGCGTTGTGACCAAAAGCCCCGGCACTGGCTTTACCGGCATCAGGCGCAGCGGCACGCTATCCCGAGGCAAATTGTCAATGGTGGCCACGATGCGGTGGATGATGTCCTGCAAGTTAAAAAATTTCTCGATTTCTTTTCCAAACACTCTCGCCAATGCATTGCGCATTGCGCTGTCGCTCTCGCTCAGCGCCGGCAGCGGTTCTGCTGGCGCTTTATCTGCTTCAATGGGATAGCGGACAGCCGGCGACTCCGGAGCGGCCGCTTGCAGTGGCGGTTGCCGCGACTTCTGACTGTTCAGGGACAAATACCAAACCGCCGCGACGACCACCGCAAAGAGCGAAATCACCCAAAAGAAGGTTCTTTTAGCAAGCATCAACCAAGCACCTCACATACGAAGCCTTTATTGTTCCGGTTTCATTTTCGACGAGACTCTCTAAGCACGGTCAGCTTATGGCTACCCCTCCCTTAATCCCCGCTGCGATGCAGACCCATCGTCGGCTCTCTGCCGATTTGTATTTACCTCCATCCCAGCTCTTTCTGCGCTTCTTTGAGGTAGCTCAAGTCGACATATTTATCCGGACTCGGAATCGGGCCTTTCATGTCAGCTTGCTCCGCGTAAATCTCGACGACCGTCTTTAGCCCATCCATGTCGATGTTCAGATTCGGATCCCAGGCACGGTGTTCAAGATAGTAGTCGAGTCCTCGGCGTGCCAAGGCTGGTGTCATCTGGAGGTCCTCGGCCAAAAAGACCACAGCGTCCGCTTTATGTTCTTCCAGCCAGCGTCGCGCGCGCAACAAGCCTTTCAGGAACTGCACCGTTTCTTTGCGATGGGCTGCAGCCCACTCACGCCGGACCGAAAAGCTTGACAACAGATAATTCGGGAACACATCGGTCACTTTGCCGACTAGATTAAACCCCATTTGTTCCGCTTTGAAATTTAGCGGTACGGCGAGAATGCTGGCGTCGATTTTCCCGGAACCCAATGCCATGAGCGACGGGCCGCTACCGCCAACGCTGACGAGAGTATAATCTTTTGGATATTCCAATCCCTTGGCCATTAGCACCCGGCGCAGCAAGAAGGCAGTTCCCGAAGTCAACGTCGAAGAGCCAATCGTTGCGCCCCGTAGATCTTCGAAAGTCTTGATGTTTTTGCCCCCCAATATCATGTGGGTGGTCTTGCTTCCGGCCGCAATCATCGCCAGATTCACGCCTTTTTCGATCAGACCCATGGGTCCGTCGTTAGCCGACAGCGCGGCGTGGATCGAGTCGGCGATCAGCGCCTGCATGCACGGCGAAGTACCGCGCGTGACCACGACTTGAACGTCCAATCCCTCACGGCTGAAAAATCCCTTCTTATCGGCAGCCCAGAGAGGTGCATAGCCCAAAACTTTCGAAGACGCGGCTACGGGAAACGAAAATTTTTCGCCCGCGGCGGCGAGCGTCGCCAACCCCAGCAGCAGAGCAAATATCGCTCCCGAGATAACGCCCTTCATCGCTCACCTCCCGGAACCGAATCTCCGACGCTCCTTATGCTTCCAGGCCTGAGTCACGGGCGACTCGTAGGTACAGCCCGACCGCTTTGAGAAGCATTCATACTTGGAGAAATTCGATCACCGAATTTTTTGCTCAAGACTCACCGAGTCAACAGTTTCTTTAGCCGACCGACAATCTCAGGAGGCTGATCGATGACTTCCTTGGCCAGCGTCTGAAGCGATTCCCCCATGCTCGGATCAAATTCCAGTTGAGTCTGTTTTCCATCCGCAATGGCCGCTTCATCTTGAATGGTCTTGGTAAAAGCTTCGCGGATCACGCGCGCCCGGTCCGGCTGCGTATTGGGTGGCAACACGTAAGGACGGCCGAATTCACCACCGGCCAATACCAAATTGGCCAGACGTCGCCCCGCGTCATTCGTCTTATATTGGTCCATGAGCTCGAAGACGGTGGGCACATCTGCAAGCCGCCGGTCTCGCTTTTTTCCCGACTGGACCAGTATTCGGACAAACTTTTTTTTCATCCAGGTAAAAAAGGGCTCGCGCGCAAAAAAAGCGGTGATGGTAAACGCGCGGCAGATCACCTCGCCCTTTTCAACGGCAAGATCGATATCCGTGCCGGTTTTGTAACCCAAGACCACATCGAAATTGGTGCCGATGACTTGATCCAAGAGCTTGGGAACGTAGTAAGCCGTCGACGCGGTCCCGGTCGCGCCGCACTTCGGCGGATTGGTCGTTTTCACGATGTCGTGAATCGACTTATAGGGGGCATCCGCGCGCATGTAAAACAGGTGCTCCGATTTCACCGGGCTGCCAAGCCAGATAAACTTGCTCCAATCGAATTTGACCTCCTTGCGCCCGACGAGCTGGTCAAAATAAAGCGCAGGAAAGATCGCGCCGATGGTCAAACCATCAGGCTTGGATATGTTGTACAGGTAGTTTGCCGCGATCATGGACGCGGCTCCTGGCATGTTCTGCACGATGATGTCTGGATTGCCGGGAATGTACTTGCCCAGATGCCGCGCAAACAGCCGAGCGTAGAGATCGTAAACGTTGCCCGCCCCGGTGCCCGCGAGAATCGTTATGGTTTTGCCCTTGTAAAATGGCTCCTGGGCTATGGCCGCCAAACTCCACAGACCCAATGCGATCGTCGTCAAAATCGCGCTGGCCAATGTCTGCAACATGGATGACCTCCGATTGTGCAACCGACTGCGCCGCTATTTTGTGCCGAGGAGCTTTTTCACCCGCGCTACGACCGCGGGCGGTTGGCTGAGCATTTTCTCGGCAAGCTTTTGCAATTCTTCACCGGGGACATATTCCACTTCAAACTTGCTTTTCTTGGCTTCGTCGATTAGCGCCGGATCGGCCATCGCTTTGGCGTAGGCGGCGCGCATGGTCTTTACGATTTCCTCCGGCGTTCCAGGTGCCATAACCCATGGGCGGCCGAAATCGCCGCCGCGCAGGATAACCTCGGCGACGCGCCGGTTCTCCTCCGGAGTGTTCTGTTTGTCGAAGATTTCGTAAATCGTCGGCGTGTCGGGAATGCGCGGATCGCGCTTCACGCCGCCGTAGAGCAGCACGTTGACGAATTTCTTCTTGCGCCAAGTAATAAACGGCTCACGGCCAAAAAATGGCGCCGCCGTCAGTCCTCGGCATTGAACTTCACCCTTCTCCACCGCCAGATCGATCTCGCTGCCGCCCGGATAGCCCAATACCGACTCAATCTTGGCGCCGAGCGTCTCCTCGAGCAGGCGAGCCAAAATGTAATCGGTGCCCGCCGTCCCGGTGGAACCGCATTTGGGTGGCGTGCTCGCCTTTTGAATGTCTTCGACCGATTTGTAGGGAGCGTCGGCGCGCATGTAGAGCAGCACGTCGCTCTTCTCCGGCGAGCCGATCCAGTTGAACTTGCGCACGTCGTACCGCACTTCCTTGCGCCCGACCATCTGGTCCAAGTACATGCCGTAAGAAGTCATGCCGATCGTCAGACCGTCGGGCTTGGCGACGGTATACATGTGATTCGCCGTGATCAATCCTCCGGCACCGGGCATGTTCTGCACGACCATCTCCGGGTGGCCGGGCAGATACTTGGGCACGAACCGCGCGAGCAGACGCGACCATCGGTCATAGAAACCGCCTGAAGTAAACCCGACGACAATCTTGATGGTCTTCCCTTGGTACAAGGGTTCTTGCGCCGCGATGAGATACGGCTGGCTCAACGGCAGCATCGCGATGCTCAACAGCAACAAACGGACAAATCTCATGGTTCCTCCTCGGAGTTGCTTGTTTTATTTAAATTTCGATCGAAGTTTGCTTGTTTTTGATCGTAACTGCTCGGCGCTTTAGGAGCCCCGGCGTTTATCAGCCCAAGAGCGACCACGGCAAATGCAAA
>JBLMXG010000192.1:0-25225 GCA_050257635.1 Chloroflexota bacterium | reverse complement strand
GATCATCCGTTCGATGGCTCCCCTGCGGTAGATCACTGTGGCGCTTCCCAAGTGCTTGCGCGTGTACCCCACCGTAATGACGCTGCCATCCAGTTCCGGAAACAGTTGCAGCGAGCGCTCGATCATCTCGTGTGCGCGTCGAGTGAGCCGCTGTTTCATCAGCGGCGTCAGTCGAATGGGCATGGGGGCGGCACCACTTTGAGAGCTGAACTTGAACGGTCAGTCGGGAGTGTCATAATACAGCGGCGATTCTGAACCTTTATGGCAGACGAGAAAAATAAGAACAAGGAAAAAAGCGCGGCGCCGTTTCGCTCCGGCTATATTGCGATCATCGGCCGGCCCAATGTCGGCAAGTCGACTCTGCTCAACCAAATCCTCGGCGAGAAGGTCGCCATCGTGTCGCCGAGGCCGCAAACCACACGCAACCGGATCACCGGCATCCGCACGACGGCCGCATCGCAGATTATTTTTATCGACACTCCGGGCATTCACCGGGGTCATTCGCTGATGAACCGGCGCATGGTCGACACCGCTATGCAGACGCTCGACGAAGTGGACGGGGTGCTCTGGCTGCTCGATGCCCATGACAAGATCAAGCAAGAAGAGGAGCGGATCGCCGAAACCTTGCGCGGTGTGGAAACGCCCGTGCTGATTCTGCTGAACAAGATCGATCTGGTTTCCAAAGGCAAGCTGCTGCCGTTGATCGAGCGCTGTGCGCGGCTCTTGCCGGATAAAGAAATCGTGCCAATCAGTGCGCTAAAGGGCGAAGGTCTGGAAATCGTCCTGGACATCATAGAGAGGTGGCTGCCCGAAGGGCCGCATTATTTTACCGAGGGCGAGCGCACCGATCAGACCGAGCGCTTCCTTGCTTCGGAAATCGTCCGGGAAAAAGTGTTTCTGTTGACACGGGAGGAAATTCCCTACGGCGTCGCCGTGACCATCGACGAATTCACTGAAAAGGAAGAAAAGAATCTGATCGTCATCTCAGCGACGATCCACACTGAGCGCGATTCGCATAAGGGGATTTTGATCGGCAAACGCGGCGCTATGCTCAAAGAAATCGGCAAACGGGCGCGCGAGGAATTGGAGGCGTTGCTCGGTTGCCGGATTTTTCTCGAGCTGTTCGTGCGCGTCGACCCGGGCTGGACGCAAAACCCGCACTTGCTGACCGAGATGGGTTTATAAAATGCAGGCCTCTTACTTGACCGAAATGCCCCTCGCACACGGCTGCGCCGCAAGGTTGCCGGTAGTCGCCATCGTCGGCCGCCCCAACGTCGGCAAGTCGACGCTGTTCAACCGTTTGCTCGGCGAGCGTAAAGCGATCGTCGACGATTTGCCCGGGGTGACCCGGGACCGAAACTACGCCGAAGCCGAATGCTCGGGAAGGCGATATCTGCTCATCGATACCGGCGGGATGGAAATGGACTCGGCAAGTTTCTTAGAACAGAGCGTGCAGGCCCAGAGCCGTTTGGCGGTGGCAGAAGCGGATATAGTGATTTTTCTTTTCGACGGCAAAAGCGGACTGAATCCGCTGGATGCGGAGGCCGTTAAGGAGTTGCGCCGAGCCCACAAACCGGTGTTTTTTGCGGTCAACAAGCTCGACTCCCAGAGGCGGGAGGATAACCTGTACGAGTTTTTTGCTTTGGGGCTCGACCGCCTCTATGCGATTTCCGCCGAGCACGGCCTCGGCATCGCTGAATTGCTGAATGACGTGGTCGCGGCATTTCCTGCGGACGCGTCGAGCAGCGGTGCGGAGACTCCGGACAGGTCGGAAAAAAATCCCGAGCCTCTGCGCGTCGCCATTGTCGGCCGCCCCAACGTTGGCAAGTCAACCTTGATCAATCGCCTGCTTGGTTTTGAGCGCGCCGTCGTCGACTCGAAGCCAGGGACGACGCGGGATGCTCTGGACACGCCCTTCGACTTGTTCGGTGAGCCGTGCATCCTGATCGACACCGCCGGCGTCCGCCGCAAAGCGCGCATCGATGACCGCATCGAACGTTTCAGCGTCAACCGCTCGCTTCGCGTCGTGGAACGCGGCGATCTGATTATTCACGTCATCGACGGTCCCGAAGGGGTCACCGACCAGGATGCGCAACTGCTCAGCTATGCGGTACAGCGCGGCAAAGCGCTGCTCTTGGCAGTCAACAAATGGGATATCCTGGCGCAAAGCGACACCGAGGCGGAACAGTATCGCGCCGAAGTCAAATATCGGTTGACGTTTTTGGACTTTGCGCCGATCACCTTTATCTCAGCGGCAACCGGTTATGGTGTGCGGAAGATGTTACAAATCGCGGCGCGGGTGCTCAAAGCCTACGGGCGAAAGGTATCGACTTCGGCGGTCAATCAGGCGCTGCAAAGAATCGTCCGGGCCCACAGCGCGCCCCTGTCGCAGGGCCGATCGGTCAAGTTTTACTACGGCACTCAGACCGGTTTGCGGCCGCCGACTTTTACTCTCTTCGTCAATCGCCCGGCGGCGGTTCCCGAGAGTTATCAAAGGTACCTGGTCCATCAACTGCGCGATCAACTGGGTTTTGCAGATACGCCGATTCGTCTCGATTTGCGCGCCCGCCGCGAAGAAAAACCAGGCAAACGGCGATGATGCCGCGCTGGCGCGTCACCGCCGATGAGCGCGGCGTCACCGCTTTGAGTTTACAAAAAGGATTGGCTCACAGGCCGGCCGTGGACGGCGGCGATGCACGGGCGGCGCGCTGGCGCGCGCTTGCAGTAACAGAGTTGCGCGCGTACTTCGCCGGTCGCTTGCGCTCTTTCTCAACGCGTTGCGACATTAGCTCGTTGCCGCCGTTCAGCCGGGCGGTGTTGAAGCTCACGGCTAAGATTCCCTACGGTGAAACCAGGAGCTATCAGTGGCTGGCGCGCCGTTTGCGGCGACCGCGGGCCGCGCGCGCGGTCGGCAACGCGCTGGCGCGTAACCCGCTGCCGATCCTGATTCCTTGTCATCGCGTGGTGCGCGCTGACGGCACTTTCGCCGCCTTCGTGCTCGGTTCCGCATGGAAAAAAAGATTGCTCCGTTTGGAAAGAAAGTTTTGTAAAAACAAAAACTTTGCGGGAAAATCCCGCCATCCTTCGACGCCCGCCTGAACGCTCGTTCTAGCCTTCGGCGAGAAATTACCTTATCATTTTTATCTTGTCGCTCTGGAAACGCATCGAACCATCGCAGCGCGGCCAGTTTGACAACAGCTAAACAAGTATGGTTGAGGCATCGTTAGCTTTTGCGAAGGGATCTGCGTTGGCCATGCCGGTGCGCGACGGATATGCGCCGTGGCTCGCGCTGGGGCGGGTGAAAGGACTGGGCGGCGTGGGCTTTAAAAAGCTCGCGGCGCATTTTGCCGATCCCACCCGAGCGCTGTTTGCTTCGGCTTCCGAGCTCGAGCAAGTCGAGGGCTTGCATCGTGACGCCATCGACGGGCTGGCCAAATTTTCCGATTGGATCGAAGTCGAGGATGAATTGCGCCGCACGCGCGATGCCGGCATTGACGTCGTGCCGTTCAGCGATCCGCGCTACCCCGAGCGTTTGCGCGCGATCGCCGACCCGCCGCCATGCCTCTATTTAAAAGGCGCGCTAACCGCCGCAGACAATAAAACCGTGGCGATCGTCGGCTCGCGCAGCGCCAGCGACTACGGCCGGCGTATGGCGCGCGATCTGGCGCGTGGTTTGGCGTTTCTCGGATTCACGGTTGTCAGCGGCATGGCGCGCGGTATCGATGGGATGGCGCATGAGAGCGCGCTGCAGGCGGGCGGCCGGACCATCGCCGTTTTGGGATCCGGCGTCGAACGGGCCTATCCGCCGGAACACGAAGCGCTCTATCACCGCATCAGCAAGAGCGGCGCGGTGATCTCTGAATTGCCCCTTGGCACGCGGCCGCTGGCCTTTAATTTTCCGGCGCGCAATCGTTTGATCAGCGGTTTGTCGTTGGGCGTGGTGGTGGTCGAAGCGACCGAAAAAAGCGGCTCCTTGATCACGGCCGCGTCGGCGGTTGAACAGGGCCGGGAAGTGTTTGCCGTGCCGGGCGAAGCCGGTGCGAGCCGCAGCCGCGGCGCGCATCGCTTGATCCGCGCGGGGGCCAAACTGGTCGAGAACGTCGATGATATCATCGAAGAAATCGCGCCGCAGTTGGTGCGCAGTCCGGCCGGCGCGCCGCCGCCGCGCATGTTGCCGCCTGACGCGGACGAAGGGGCGCGAAAAATATTCGCATTGTTGCAGCAAGATTCCTTGCAGGTAGACCAGGTGATCGAACGAAGCGGTCTGCCACCAGCGCAGGTCCTCGAAATTCTCCTGGATTTAGAATTGCAAGGATTTTTGCGGCAGGCGCCGGGAAAGGTCTACTCGGCGGAAAAATAACGGATAACATTCAGAACTATCAGGAACGAGCTTAAAATTATGGCAGCAAAGAATCTGGTCATCGTGGAGTCACCCGCCAAGGCAAAAACCTTGGAGAAGTATTTAGGGCGCGACTTTCAAGTCAAAGCTTCGGTCGGGCACGTCGTCGATTTGCCGAAGAGCAAGCTCGGGGTCGATATCAAAAAAGATTTTGCCCCGGACTTCACCGTTATTCAGGCGAAGAAAAAGGTCATCGACGATTTGAAAAAAGCGGCGAAGGGCAAGGAAAATATTTATCTCGCCTCCGACCCGGATCGCGAGGGCGAAGCGATCGCCTGGCATATCGCCGGTCAGGTGGTGAAAAATCACAAGCGCGTGCATCGCGTGCTGATCAACGAGATCACCAAGAAAGCGGTGCAGGAAGCGATCGCCAAGCCCTTGGAGCTCGATCGCAACAAATTCGACGCTCAGGTGGCGCGCCGCGTCCTCGACCGATTGGTCGGCTACAAGATCAGTCCGCTGCTGTGGAACAAGGTGCGGCGCGGCCTCAGCGCGGGGCGGGTTCAGTCCGTCGCGGTGCGCTTGGTCTGCGAGCGGGAGAAAGAGATTCGCGCCTTCGAGCCGCTGGAATATTGGTCGCTGACCGCTCTTTTAGAGGGGCGATTGCCGCCGTCGTTCAAAGCCAAACTGGCGCAGTGGAAAGGCCAGAAGGTCGACAACAAAAAATTTCGCCTGGAAAGCGGCGAGACCGTCCAGGACGTTATCCAATCCCTCGACGGCGGTTCTTGGGTCATCGGCGATGTCGAGAAAAAAGAGCGGCGCCGCTTTCCTGCGCCGCCGTTCGTCACCAGCAAGCTGCAGCAGGAAGCGGCGCGCAAGCTTGGCTTTCAGCCCCGACGTACGATGCAGCTGGCGCAGCAGCTCTATGAAGGCGTCGAGTTGGGCGACGAGGGGTCGGTAGGCTTGATCACTTACATGCGCACCGATTCGACGCGGGTTTCCAACGAAGCGCTCGCCGCAGTGCGCCAGCATATTCAAACCCAGTACGGCAAAGATTACGTGCCGGGGAAACCCAACACCTTTCGCTCCAAGAAAGGCACGCAGGACGCCCATGAGGCGATTCGCCCGACCTCGTTGGACTATGCGCCGGCGCGCGTGCGCCGTTATCTGCGGCGCGATATGTTTCAGCTTTATTCTCTCATCTGGGATCGGTTCGTGGCCAGCCAGATGGTGCCGGCGGTGTACGATCAAACCGCTTTCGAAATCCCGGTCAAAGAAGCGGTGTTTCGCGCCACCGGCCAGCAGATCAAGTTCGACGGCTTCATGAAAGTCTATATCGAAGGGCGCGACGAGCGCGCGACCCAGGCCGACGGAGCCGATGACGACGAGGCGCAGGAGCTGGACGGCGTGTTGCCGGATCTACACAAGGGCGACGCCTTGAAGCTGCTCTCCATGGAGCCGCGCCAGCATTTCACCCAGCCGCCGCCGCGCTACACGCAGGCTTCGTTAATTAAAGAGCTCGATGAAAAAGGCATTGGCCGGCCATCGACCTACGCGGCGATTATCTCCAACATTCTCGACCGCGAATACGTGGCGCAAAACGAGAGCCGGCAATTATTGCCGACCGATTTGGGTTTTCTTGTCACCGATCTCCTGGTCGAGAGCTTTCCCGACATTCTCAACGTCGAGTTCACCGCCAGCATGGAAGACGAGCTCGACAGAATCGAGGACGGCAAGGAAAAGTGGACCAAGGCGATGAAGCGGTTCTACACGCCGTTCGAACGCGATCTCAAGAAGGCCGAGAAAGAGATGCGCGACGTCAAACGCCAGGAGGTGCCGACGGACATCGACTGCGATAAGTGCGGCGCGAAAATGGTCATCAAGTGGGGGCGCAACGGCGAGTTCCTCGCGTGCCCGAATTATCCTGAATGTAAAAACACCAAAAACTTCAAGCGCGGCGAAAGCGGCGAGATCGAGATTGCCGCCGAAGAAGAGGTCAACGAAACCTGCAGCGAATGCGGCCGGCCCATGCTCTTGCGCTGGGGCAAATTCGGCAAGTTTCTCGGTTGCAGCGGTTACCCGGAATGCAAAAATATCCAGCCGCTGGAAAAGCCCGTGGACCTCGGCGTCAAGTGTCCCGAGTGCAAAGAAGGCAATATCAAGGAGAGAAAATCCCGCTGGGGAAAAGTGTTTTACGGCTGCGATAAATACCCCGAGTGCAAGTTCGCGACGTGGGATAAGCCCATGCCGACTCCCTGTCCCAATTGCGACAGTCCGATCCTGGTCGAAAAGGTGACCAAGCGGGCCGGGCGCACCCATCGCTGCTACAAAAAGGAGTGCGGTTACTCGGTCCAATTGGCCGAGCAATAACCCATGAAAAATTGCGTCCGCATCATCGGCGGCGGGCTGGCCGGCGCTGAAGCGGCTTGGCAGCTCGCGCGCCGCGGGATTGCCGTTGGGCTCTTCGAGATGCGGCCCGGGCAAAAAACCGAAGCTCACTCCGGTGGAAATCTCGGCGAGCTGGTTTGCAGCAATTCGCTGCGCTCCGATTCCCTCGCCGCGCCGGCGGGGCTGCTCAAAGCCGAAATGCGCCAGCTCGATTCGCTGATCCTTCGCATCGCCGAAAAGAACCGCGTGCCGGCGGGCTCGGCGTTGGCGGTGGACCGCGACGGGTTCAGCGCCAGCTTGACTCAAGCGATCGAGCGGTTGCCGCTGGTGCAGGTTATCCGCGAAGAGGTCCGTGCGATTCCGGACGACGGCGTCGCGATTCTTGCCACCGGCCCGCTGACGTCGCCGGCCCTGTCGGCGCAGCTGGCGGCGCGCCTGGGCGAAGAGCATCTTTATTTTTATGACGCAATTTCGCCGATCGTCACCGCGGAGTCGATCGACAAGAGCATCGCCTACCGCGCCTCGCGTTACGACAAAGGCGACGACGATTACCTTAACTTGCCGCTGACGCACGCGGAGTACGACCGCTTCGTTGACGCGGTCATCGCCGCCGAGCGGGTGCCAACGCACAGCTTCGAGCGCTTCGTCGCATTCGAGGGCTGTATGCCCATCGAAGAGATGGCCGATCGCGGCAAAGAGACTCTCGCCTTCGGACCCATGCGCGCGGTGGGTCTGATCGACCCGCGCACCGGCCGGCGTCCCTACGCGGTGGTGCAGCTGCGTCAGGAAAATCGTGAGAGGTCGCTTTACAACCTGGTCGGCTTTCAAACCAAAATGACGTATCCGGAGCAGCGCCGCGTTTTCGCGCTCATCCCCGGCTTGGCCAAGGCGGAATTCGTCCGCCTCGGCAGCCTGCACCGCAACACCTTTATCAATGCGCCGCAGCATTTGCTGCCGACGCTGCAATGGCGGCAGCGCGCGACGTTATTTTTCGCCGGCCAAATGACCGGAGTCGAGGGCTACATCGAATCCGCGGCCACCGGCTTGCTGGCGGGAATCAACGCGGCCAACTTACTCGAAGGCAAGACGCCAGTGGTGCCGCCGGCCACCACCGCGCTGGGCGCCCTGTTGCGCTATATCACCGATCCCGAGCGCAAGCGTTTTCAACCGATGAATGTCAACTTCGGCCTGATTCCTCCCCTCGCCGCGCGCCTGCGCGGCAAAGCAAAAAAAGAGATGATGGCGCGACGCGCCCTCGCCGACATGGCGGTGTGGGCGCGTGAAGTGAGCGCAGCGACGGCACCGGCGGTAGAGCCGAGAGTCGAAAGAGTGACAGCGCCATGAGCCCGCGGCGCAGTGCTTTTATCGACGTAGGCACCAACACGATTCTCTGTCTGATCGCCGAAATCCGCGATACCGGCCGTTTTCGGGTCTTGGATGATCTGGCCGAAATTACCCGTCTCGGCCAGGGTGTCGATCAAACGCACCGGATCAGTCCGGAGGGCGAGCAGCGCAGTCTCGCCGTGCTCAGACGCTATCGCGACGAGTGTGAAAATCTCGGTGTCGAGAAGATCGTCGCGGTCGGGACCAGCGCGCTGCGCGACGCCGCCAATAGCGCCGAGGTGCGCGCCCGCATCTGCGCTGAGCTGGGCATTGACATTCGCGTGATCTCCGGCGCCGACGAGGCGGCCTATGCGTTTCTCGCCGTGCAGCGGGGCCTGCCGCTCGCTGGACAAGAAATTTTAGTCATCGACATCGGCGGCGGCAGCACCGAGCTCATCCGCGGCAATGAAAAGGGCATCGGTCGCGCAGTCAGCGTCGATCTCGGCTCGGTGCGCTTGACCGAACGGTTCCTGCACAGCGATCCGGTCAAACCGGACGAGGTGGCGCAGATGCACGCGGCCATCGATCGGGAGCTTGCGCGCTTGGCCGATGAGGATATGGCGCCCCAAGTCGCGCTTACGCTCATCGGCATCGCCGGCACGTTCACCACGCTGGCAGCGATGGAAAAAAGACTGGCGCGCTATGCGCACGGAGAGGTGCATGGCAGCGTTTTGACGATGCAACAGGCGCGCCGTCAGCTCGATCGGCTCAAACGCAGAACGATCGCCGAACGGCGGCGGATGGTCGGCCTCGAGCCGCTACGAGCCGATGTGATTTTTGCCGGGGCATCTTTGATCGAGCGAATCATGACTTTCTACCGGGCGGAGCGCGTCATCGTCAGCGATCAGGGAGTCCGCTACGGCTTGCTTCACGAGGCCGCGCTGCCGATTTAAGGTTGTTGACATTTGTCAGTGAATTGGAAATGATCAGCCTTTGTTTTTGATGAACCCAAATCATCAATGTGGCATGATATCGTCGCCGGCGTGTCACAGGAGAGGTGAATGCAATGACCAAAGCTGAATTAATCGACGCCGTTGCCAGAAGCGCTCAAATCAGCAAACTGGCGGCCGGCGAAGCCGTGGATGCGACCTTCGACAGCATCGCCAGAGCGATTAAAAAAAGTAAACGCTTTCAAGTCCCGGGTTTCGGAACCTTCTCGATACGCTCGCGCAAGGCCCGCAAAGGCAGAAATCCTCAGACCGGCGCCATGATCAACATCAAAGCGAGCCGCACCGTAGGATTCAAGGCCGCCCCGGGGTTGAAAAAAGGATTGTAAAATCATCCGGTCGTCCGTCGAAGGCCACTTCGGAAAGCCGGGTGGCCTTTTTTTTCTTCGACTTGATGCGAGACGCTTGGCCACGTAAAATATCTCGAAACGCAAAATTGCCGAACTGTCGATCGATAGAGACTTGTCATGTCACTGAAAACCGAAAAAATTTGGCTCGATGGGGAAATGATCCGGTGGGAAGACGCCAAAGTGCATGTGTTATCACACGCGCTGCACTACGGCACCGCCTATTTCGAAGGGATTCGCTGCTATGCCTTGGCGGACGGCCGGTCGGCGGTATTTCGCCTGGCAGAACATATGCGCCGGCTGGCCGATTCCGGCAAGATTCTCGGCTTTCCGCTGCCGTACACGGAGGCGAAACTCAATCAGGCGACTCTTGAATTGATCCGCGCGAACAAGCTGAAGGAGTGCTACATCCGTCCCTTGGCCTTCGTCGGCCTCGGCGAGTTGGGCCTCTACGCGCCGAAAAATCCGGTGAATGTCTGCATCGCGGTTTGGCCATGGGGCGCCTACCTGGGCGACGAGGGCATTCGCAATGGGATTCGCGCCAAGGTATCGTCCTACACGCGCCATCATGTCAACGTGATGATGACCAAGAGCAAGAGCGCCGGCAACTACATCAACTCGGTCTTGGCCAAGCATGAGGTGAAGAAGGCTGGCTACGACGAGGCGATCATGCTCGATGTCGAGGGTTATGTGTCGGAGGCCAGCGGGGAGAATATTTTCATGGTGCGCGATGGAAAAATCAAAACCACCCCGCTCACTTCGATTCTTCCCGGCATTACCAGGGACTCGATCATTACGGTGGCGCGAGACAAGGGCTACACGGTGATCGAGGAACGCTTTACCCGCGATGAGCTTTACATCGCCGACGAGGCGTTTTTTACCGGCACAGCGGCCGAGTTGACACCGATTCGCGAAGTGGACGATCGCCAAGTCGGTGCCGGACGACGAGGTCCGGTGACCGAGGATATTCAGCAAACTTTTTTTGATGTGATTAAAGGCAAGAATCGTAGCTACGAAAATTGGCTCACCTACGTTTAGCCGGCCAGCTCCGCCAACGCGCTAGAAATTGCCGATGCCAGAATTCGCCGATGCCACTTTGCGCGTGACCATGCTGCCGCGCGATACCAATGGGCGCGGCACGATCTTTGGCGGCGTAATTCTCAGTCATATCGACCTGGCCGGCGGCATCGCCGCCTCACGCCAAGCGGCGCGCAACTTCGTGACTCGGGCGATGCGCGAAGTCGAATTTATCGCGCCGGTTTATGTCGGCGATGTGGTCAGTTTTTACACTACGGTGCTGCGTCGCGGCACCACTTCGGTTACGATAAAAGTGAGCGTCGAAGCGGAGCGTGGCATGGACCCGCGCCGACGCGTCAAGGTCACCGAAGCGGAAGTCATCTATGTCGCGGTCGACGAAGCAGGAAAACCTCAAGCATTGACGTGAATGATGCTGAAACCCTGGCTATCACCAATTGCGTTAGCTGCAGCGCTGGGTTTGCTGCTGACCGCGAGCGCGGGCGCCGAAGCGGTCCCAACGATCCAGACGACGCGCCCCGGCTGTTGCGGCCAGGCCGATGCCGACATCGCGCGCTGGCACCAGAACGCCGACCGGTTGTACAGCCAATTCAAGCCGGTTGAAGCGGTCCACGAATTGGAAAAAATCCTTGCGCTCGATGAGCGCAATTTTCAGGCGTTGATCAAAATGGCGCGCGCGCATGTCGATATCGGCGATCAAATCGCCGAGGACAGCGCCAACGCGAACGAACGCCGGCTAAAGCAGTACGCTATCGCGGAAGATTACGCGCGCAAGGCTGTGCGAATGGATCCCAATTCCACCTGGGGTCATTTTTGGATTGCGGCGGCGCTCGGTGATACCGCGATGATTTCGCCCATTGCAAAACAATTGGAGCTCGCCGGTGAGATCCGCGCCGAGGTCGAGAAAGCGCTGGCGCTCGATCCCAAAAACGGTTTAGCCTACCATGTCTACGGCGTGTGGCATCGCAAGATTGCCGAGATCGGCGGCGCCAGCCGAGTCCTCGCGTCGGTCTTCTATGGCAAGTCGGTGCCGACGGGAACCTTGGAAAAATCGATCGAATATCTAAAAAGGGCGGTAGACCTCAATCCTGCCGTGATCGTCTCCCGTTTGGAGCTGGCACGCAGTTATATCGCGAAAGAAGAATGGGAGCCGGCGCGCAGTTTGCTCGGGTCGATTCCGGATTTGCCGATTCAATTCTCTGACGACGCCAAACACAAGCAAAAAGCCAAACAGCTCTTGGCCGAAATCAAGGATCGCTAGCCGCACGGGTCCTGGCGCAGGGTCGTTTAAGTAGCGACCCCCCTGCGCCAATAACTCCGCCCCCGTCTACATCCTTTGGCACCCACACCGGTCCGACTGTGATTGTGCAGTGCGGCGGACAAAGGGAATAGCTGCGACCACGCGGTTGGGCCACGGAGGTTTCGGCAGGACCGGCGAAACTGCCGAAAAAGAATCGGCTTGCAGCGTCCGGTGGCAGCCGGTGGAAAGCGTTTGGCACGAAGGTCGGCCCAGTCGAGGATGAGGCGAGAAAAAAGCCCGCGAGCCACGATGAGAAGCGCGCACCCTATCTCGCTCACTGCTTTAGCATTCGGCGCGGCCAAGCCAAGACATTTGCACCACCGGCGCGCTTTCAGTATCAATGAACAGACCATGATTAAAAGGCGTCCCAAGATTGGGCTGGCCGTCGCCTTGGCCTTGCTTTTCATGGCCTGCGGCGAGACCGGTAAAACAACTAAAATACTGCGCGTCGGTTTTGTGCCGGCCGAAGACGCGCAACAGGTCATGCAGAATGCCCAGCCGCTCGTCGAGCTGCTGCATCGGCGGCTCGGCATGGAAGTCCAGCCGTTTGTCGCCACGGACTACACCGGCGTCGTCGAGGCGTTGCGCGTGAACAAGTTGGATGTCGCATTTTTGGCTCCCGCCTCTTACGTTTTGGCAAAGAGCGAGGCGAACATCAGAGTGATTCTTAAGTCCGAGCGCAAGGGCATTCCGTTTTATTACGCCGCGATCATCACGCGGGCCGACAGTGGCATCAAAACGCTTGAAGATCTGCGCGGCAAAACCTTCGCGTTCGGCGATTCGCTCTCCACCACCGGCCACGTGTTTCCGCGCAAGATGTTCCACGAGCATGGAATTGATCCGGTGCGCGATTTTAAAAAAATTCTCTATTCCGGTGGTCATGACGCCACCGTGTTGGCGGTGCTGAACGGAAAAGTCGACGCCGGGGCGACCTACGCCAATTCACCCGATGGCCGGGACACCGCGTGGATGCGTTATCTAAAAGATCCGCGCGACGTCGCAAAAATTCGCGCGATCGCGTTCTCGGAGCCGATCCCAGCCGATAATCTGGTGGTCAGCGCGGCGCTCGACGGCGCGATCAGCAAGAAAATCGAAGCGCTGTTTATCGAGCTGAGCCGCGATCCGAAGGGGAAGCAAATGCTCCGCGATCTGTATCAAATCGACGGCTTCGTCCAAGCCACCGACGCGGATTATGATCCGGTGCGCCGGGCCTTTGCCGACGCGGGCATTCAAATCAAGCAAGCGCTGCAAAAAAAACACCTGTGACCATTCTCGAGATTCAGCAGCTGCGCCAATCCTACAACGGCAGCACGCCGGTATTGCGCGGCATCCAGTTCAAAGTCGAACAGGGGGAATTTGTCGGCATCATCGGTCTTTCCGGCTCGGGCAAATCGACGCTGCTGCGCTGCATCAACCGGTTGGTCGAGGCGAGCGCGGGCGAAATCAACTTGCCGCGCGCTCTTCTTAGCGGCGACCCGAACGGCGCCGTGGTCGATATTTTAAAACTCGATCGTCCCGAGCTGCGCCGCGTGCGCCGCAAGATCGGCATGATTTTCCAACAGTTCAATCTAGCCAAACGATTGTCGGTGCTGGATAACGTGCTCGCCGGCGGCCTCGGCTATCAGCCGGCGTTGCGCAGCGCGGTGAGAATTTTCACCCGCGACGAGCGCCGGCTGGGGCTTATCAACCTCAAGCGCGTCGGTCTGCTCGACCATGCGTACAAGCGTGCCGACGAGCTCAGCGGCGGCGAGCAGCAGCGGGTCGCTATTGCGCGGACTCTGATGCAGCGGCCGGCGATCATCCTTGCCGACGAGCCGGTTTCGAGCCTTGATCCGAAATTGTCGCGGGTCGTGCTGGACATACTCAAACGGGTCTGCCGGGAAGACGGCATCACCGCTCTGGTGAGCTTGCACACGCTGGAGCTGACGCGGGAGTATGCCGACCGAGTGATTGGCCTCAAGCAGGGCACCATCGTCTTCGACGGCGCAACGCGCGAGCTCAGCGAAGCGGCAGTGGAAGCGATCTATCAACACAAAGGGTGACTAGGGGCGCGGCAGGGTCACGCAGCGGCAGAGAAGGCCGCCGCGTTTTTCCAAGTGCGTCAACGCGTAACGGTAGCCGACATCGATGATCTCGTCGACGCGGCGCCAGTCAAAAATGCCGAATTGGCTGACCGGTGGATTCAAATAGAGATCGGCCTCAACTTTAACCGTTTCGATTGTGCGGAGACTGCCGACGGTAGTGGCACGATAGAGGATATTAAAAATATTCGGCAGATCCGGCTTTACAGCCAGGGGGTTGAGGCGCCGCCAGAGGAGCTTCCAGCCCGACACGCTGTAGCTTTCTTCGAGTTGGCTTTTGAACTCCATCTGTTCGCTGACGTCGACGGCGATAACAGCGCCCTGGCAAAGTTTTTTCATAACGTCGACGGGCAAGTTGTTGATCAGACCGCCGTCGACAAGGATTTCGCCCTGCTCGATGGCGGGCGGTCCGATGCCCGGAATTGAAATGCTGGCGCGCACGGCTTTCCAGAGCGGCCCGCTGCGGTGGATGGTCTGATCGGCGCGGGTGAGGTTGGTCGAGACACAGAAAAATTTTTCCCTCAGGTCCTGGATTTCCGCGGCGCCGAACATTTTTTCCAGCATTCGGTCCATGCGCTTGCCCGAGTTGAGCGCGACCAGCGGCAAGGTAAAGTTTCGCTGCGGCTCGCAGCGCGGCCACTGCTCTCGATTCACCCGTTTCATTTTGCGCCAATCCCAACCCGACGCGTGTTGTGCGGCGATGACCGCGCCCATGCTGGTACCGCCGATGTAATCGATGGGAACGCCCGATTCGTCGAGGGCGCGCAGGACGCCGATATGGGCAAAGCCGCGGGCGCCGCCTCCACTCAGAACCAAGCCGACGGCCGAGCCGGTAAGCAAACGCACGAGTTTATCCATATCCGCCTGCACGGTTGGCACGATGTGATAGTGGACATCGAGAGACGGCAACGCGGGCCATCGATCGGTACCGGCGCTCGGCGCGAAATCGCCATTGTGGAGAAGGGCCAGCTCAAGCGCCGCGCCCGCCTGGTGACGCGAGAAGTAGTCGCTCAGGGCGACTCGTCGGGATGGGTCCAGCGCCGCGCCGGCTGTGCCAACCAGCAAAATCAAATCGGCTTGGCGCAGGCATTGCTCGGTCCACCACGATAGCTCGACTTCGGCTTCGTAGACGACGTAACGATGCGTGTCCTCCAACGCGCTGAGCTCGGCGGTCAGCGTGCTGTCAGCGTCGGAGCGAGCCGCGCCCAGCGCCGCGGCCGATAACTGGGAGCGTTTGCTCAGATGAAGCGTGTTGCCTGCCTTGTTCAGCGTGTCGGCGAGGCGCGCAACGAATGAACTCGTCGCCGCCTGAGCGTCGATGGGCAACACGGCCAAAGTTCTGATGTTGCGCTTCGACAGCGATCCGTCCACGCCCTGGCTCTGGCGCTCAGCGACTTGCACCAAGAGCTGGCCGGCGAGTTGTGGATGTTGTTTGAGCGCGTTCTCGAAAGCCGCTCGGGAAAAGCGCGCTAACTCGGTATCGCGGATCGCTTGCGCGCTGGCCGAGCGCGGCTTGCCGGTGAGGAGCGCAAGTTCGCCGACGCTTTCGCCACGGCCGATCTCGCGGATCGCCTGTAGAGTACCGTCGGATCGTGATGTGAAGATGCGGAGCCGGCCCGAGAGCACAACGTACATGGCATCAGCGACGTCGCCGGCGCGAAACAGAGTGGCGCCGCCGGGAAGCATGCACCAATCCACGCCGGGGAGAAAGGTCTCAAGAACAGCCGGATCCGCCGCTCCAAATACCGCTGCGGCCGAGAGGCGCTGTAGTTTTTCCCGAGGAAACATCCTTCGCTGCTCTGACGTCGCAGAGTCCTTGCGCGACCTGATGACGCGATCGATTATTTCCGGCTTACCTGGCTAAAAGCGACGGAGCGTCGGCGGCGCTATCAATCACGCCGAGTTCGGCTACCTATTTCGAAGCGCAGGACTATCTGAAATGGAGCCTGGATGTCAACCAAGCCGACGGTGCCGGTGATGGCGCAGTCACGGTAAGCCTTCATCCATGGTGCTATCTCCGCAGTTCGTTGAATTAGTTTTGGGTCACTTTCGCGTCATACCAGCGAAAGCCGCTATCCAGAGGGTTTTGGAATTTACGGATTTCAGGTCGCGCTGGCGATCGCCAGCTGGCCCGGAATGACGTCCGAAGCATGTTGCGAGTTCGTTACAAGACAGGACCCGGGAACGGCGCTCGCCGATGGACGCGGCCGCTTGACTTTATCTAAGCGAGGGCGGAAAGCCGACCCGAGCGCTTGTCCCGACGCGAAGCGATGAGTTATGGTTCGACCTGCCGGTCAAAAAAAAACCTAGAGCAAGGGTGTGGCCGGTGGAGGAGGTAAGATTGCTTTGATTCAAACCGTAAGCCCGAACGAAGAACCGGATATTTTGGACGAGGCGCCGCGTCGGCCTCGGCATGGCAAAAAGTTTTTTGCCGCGGTCGCAGTGGGATTACTGGTTCTCCTTTGGTCCTTTCAAGGGGCGAGGATTCGGCCTGGCGAGCTGCTCGAAGGCATTCCGCAAATTTTTGCCACCCTGGAGCGCATGTTGCCGCCCGATTTTACCAAGGTCACCGACGTGAAAAACTATTACGCGCCCGAGGAGCTGAGCTGGACCGAGCTGCTCTTGCCGGTGCCGCTCGGCGGGGCGGCGGCGCGGGCGCGCCAGCGATGGTGGGAGAATACGCTTCCCCAAACCGTGGTCGGCGCGACGCTGGAGACCGTGCAGATGGCGTTGGCTGGAACGTTTCTGGCATTGTTGGCGGCGTTTCCGTTGGGCTTCCTGGCGGCCCGCAACACAACGCCGCATCCGGCGGTCTATTATGCCGTGCGCGGTGCGCTCAACCTCGTGCGCACCATACCCGACCTCGCCCTCGGCCTTTTGTTCGTGGCGGCGGTGGGCTTGGGCGCATTCGCCGGCACTCTGGCTCTGGCGATTCACACCGCGACGGTGCTCGGCAAGCTGCTCTCCGAATCGGCGGAAAATATCGACGAAGGAGTGGTTGAGGCGATCCGAGCCACCGGCGCCGGCTACGTGCAGATTCTTTCGTTCGCGGTGCTGCCGCAGATCCTGCCTGATCTGATTTCGTTCACGCTGTACCGCCTCGAAACCAACATCCGTGCCGCCTCCGTCCTTGGGCTAATCGGCGCCGGCGGCATCGGCTACTTGATGAACACAAGCTTTCGCACTTTTCAGTATCAAGAGGCGGCGGCGATCGTTTTGGTGCTGATTGCGCTGGTGATGCTGGTCGATTACTTGAGCTCGCGCTTGCGTGCTCTGGTCGTGTAACTGGGTTCGACGTAGTCGCGATAGTTTGCTCTTGCGGGTTTTTAAAGGACATCGACTCTATTCTTATTCTCAACCGGACTTTTGCTTCGGAAAAATCTAGCGGCGAATCCCGGCGCTCGCACGGCGCCATCGTGGACATTTTTTTAAACCCTGTGATACTCTCTCCGAGGAGAATTTTCAGCGATGATTCGTACTGTTGGAATCGTGGCCAAGTACCAGGAGCCCAAGGCGGCTCAAATGGTTCGTTGGCTCGTGCCCTGGCTTAAGAAACGCGGCAAACGAGTTTGCGTCGAGAACGGCGTGGCGCGCGGCGCGCAATCGTGCAGCAAAAAAATGATGGCGGCCAAGGCCGATCTGATCATTTCCCTGGGCGGCGACGGCACGCTGCTCAACATTGCGCCGCTGGTGGAACGGCCGGAGGTGCCGATTCTCGGCGTGAACATGGGCGGCCTGGGTTTTATCACCGAAGTCGCCGTGGATGAATTCGAAGCCGTTTTAAGCAAGACCCTCAGTGGCGATTATGAAGTCGAAAAGCGCATGACCCTCGAAGTGAGGGTGCACGGCAAAAAAAGCCGGCCGCACAAATTTCGCGTGCTCAACGACGTGGTCATCGCCAAGGGGGCGCGCAGCCGGATTATCGACCTGGAAACCTATGTGGGCGACGACTATCTATGCACCTACCGGGCCGATGGCTTGATCATTTCGACGCCGACCGGATCGACCGCCTATTCCTTGGCGGCGGCGGGACCGATCCTCGAGCCAACCCTGGGCGCCATCGTGCTGGCGCCGATCTGCCCGCACACCCTCACCAACCGGCCGATCGTCGTGCCGAGCAACGCCACGATTCGCGTCACGCTGCGTTCCTTTGGCGACACCGTGATCCTGAGTCCCGACGGCCAGCCGGGGGTTCGGCTCAACAATGGCGACAAAGTGGAAGCGCGGGATTATGGTTTGCCGGTCTCGCTGATCAAACTGCCGTCGCGCAGCTACTATGAAATCCTGCGGCAAAAACTGAAGTGGGGAGAGCGCTAGGCGAGTGTCGTTATGCTGCGCGAACTCCGGATCAAGAATTTCGCGGTCATCGACGAGGTGGCGCTCGAGCTCAAACCCGCGTTGAATATTCTGACCGGCGAGACCGGTGCCGGCAAGTCGATTATTCTGAACGCCCTGGGTCTGATCGCCGGCGAACGCGGTGCGTCCGACATCATTCGCAGCGGCGAAGACGAGGCGACGGTGGAAGCCCTGTTCGATGGCTTGCCCGCCGGTGTCGGCAGCATTCTCAGCGACGCCGGGTTTGAGCTCAACGACGAGCTCGTGATCAAACGGGTGCTCAGCCGCTCGGGTAAGAATCGCATTTACCTGAACGGCAGCCTGTGCCCCCTCGCCGTGCTCGCCGCGATCGGCGGTTCTCTGGTTCACATCTACGGCCAGCACGAGCATCACACGCTGCTGCAGGCGGAAACCCATTTAAACTTGCTCGACGCCTTCGCCGATGCGGCGGAGGCGGCGAAGAACATGAATCAGCTCTACGACACGCTGGCCCGGGCTTGGACGGCGCTCCGCGAAACGCGCGAGTCGCTCGAAGCGCGGCGGCGCGAGCGAGCCCTGCTCGAGGCGCAGGCCGAAGAGATCAACCGCGCGCGCCTGCGGGCGGGCGAGGAAGAGGAGATCCGCGCCGCCAAAGAGATCATGGTGCACAGTGAAAAACTGCATCAGGGCTGCCGTGAGGGCGAGGAGCTGCTTTACGAGGGCGACGCCGCTTTGGTCAGCGGCCTGAGCAAATATACCGTCCGATTGCGCGATCTGGCGACCATCGACCCAAACCTTAAACCGACCGTGGAGCTGCTCGAATCGTCGCTCGCACAGCTGCAGGAGGCGGCCACGCAGCTGCGCCGCTATGCCGAGCGCGTGCATTTCGATCCGCGCGCGCTGGAGCAGGTGGAAGATCGCCTCGCCGAGATCCAGCGGCTCAAGCGTAAGTACAACGGCAGCGTCGAAGAGATCTTGCGCCAGCATGATGAAATCAAGCTGGCGCTGGACGGCTTGGAGCGGGGCGAGGAGCAGATCGCCGCGCTTGAAAAGGCTTTTGCCGAAGCGCGCCAGGCCGCCTGGGAGTGGGCGGAAAAACTTTCTCATGAGCGCCGGCGTGCGGCGAAAAAGCTCAAGCGCGATATGGAGCGAGAAGTCAACGCTCTGGGCATGCCGGAAACCGAGTTCGAAGTCCGCTTCCTCACGCAGGACGACAAGGCCGATGAGCCGCCTTTTTTCGTCGCCGGCAAAAGGCTCACCGACCGCGGCATGGATCAAGTCGAATTCTACTTTTCGCCCAATCCCGGCGAGCCGGTCAAGCCGCTGGCGAAGATCGCCTCGGGCGGCGAGTTGTCGCGCCTCATGCTCGCGCTCAAGGCGCTGGTGCTCACTCCGGGGGTGGTTTCCACCCTGCTCTTTGACGAGGTCGACGCGGGCATCGGCGGGCGGGTGGCGGAAATCGTCGGCAAAAAATTAAAGCAGGTCGCGGCGCACCACCAGGTGATCAGCGTGACCCATCTGCCGCAGATCGCCGCCCTGGCGGACAGCCATTATGTGGTTCAGAAAGCCGTGGAGAAAGGGCGGACGTTCACGCGCGTCAAGCAGCTATCGGAGCGGGAGCGGGTGGCGGAGCTGGCGCGCATGCTGGGCGGGGTAAAAATCACCGAGCAAACACGCAAACACGCCGAAGAATTGGTGCGCGGCAAATAGCTGGACGGAACCGCGAGACTGGCGGATTGGATTTCGCTGCGGGTTTGACTTTTATAGCCGGCTCTCCTACTTTTACTGGAGCACTCGGTACTCAGTCTCTCCGCTCGCGGGGCCGTAGCTCAGTTGGGAGAGCGCTTGAATGGCATTCAAGAGGTCGTGGGTTCGACTCCCATCGGCTCCACCAAATTGCACAGTGACAAGAACTCTCCTTCCGAGGCGGTTTGACCTTCGGAAGGAGATGTTCTTGTCGCCAGCAGTAGCCTGTAAGTCACCTGAATGTTCCCGTCCCGTACCCTGGAGGGTCGCTGGTATATCTCCGCAGTTTAATTATTAGCTCAACGCGTGATTGACTTAGCCGCGCGACGCGTCCGATGAGGTGTCCGGTGAATCAGGTTCAATCATTTCTAGCTCACGGACCTGGCGGTTCGCAAAACCGCAGTAAAGGGTCTGATCGAAACCATTGCCGGAAGCTGTTTCACCGAATCGATAACCGTTTCGATCTGCTCCCGCGTGAGACGTTTAGCCGCAGACGCGGTGAATTTTTGTTTCGTTTGCTCCCAGCCCTTGAGATCGCCCGGAGGCTGAATGGCCTCCGTCAGCCGATCGCCACTTTTCATGACAACAGTCACATCAGGTGATTCCGGTGTATGTTCGACAGAACGGATCACTGCCTGGATCAAAGGCTCTTCTAGCCGCTGATCCGTAAAATCCGTGGGTTGAAGGCGCCGATGAACCAGGACATGGGCAAGACAAAAAGGCATGCTAAAGCGCCCCTCGAAGCCTCGTTTCGGCATTTGCCTTACCAGCGGGTAAGGCTTGAGATCCGCTTCGATATGATCGACCTCGGCGGCCGAAACCGAATATTTTTCTACCAATCGAAACATAGCTTCCACGCCTGCATGCGTGGCGGTGCATGAGGCGAACGGTTTAACTCTGACATCCCGTTCGAGATCGAATTTGTATCCAAGATCTCCGCCTAAACTTGTTAGGACTTCCTCAGGAAGAGGACCTAAAGCATCGAGCAACCCGTAACGCCCCTCCAGTGCAACGTCGTCTGCGGTAAGTCCTTCACGGGCGAGAAGGGCGCAGGTAATTCCAGTTGCGGCAGCGTGACCGACTCGAAATGGTTTCGCCATCGTCCCACCGTCCCTGGTGAGAGCACCACACGACCCAGCCGCCAAACCAATGGCAGTTCCTGTTCCTTGAACATCCATGCGAAGAAGCTTGCTGGCAGCACAAGCCGATGCGATCGGCCCCAAGATCCCGTTTGAATGCCAGCCTTTGGCACCTGGCCCTATACCAGTAGATCGTTTGGCGAAAATCGCATCAAGTGTCGCTCTAATTTCTCTACTGGCAATAAACGCTTCTAATGTGGCGATTCCCGATGCATCGACGTGTTCCGCCGTCGCGAGCGCGACTGCAAGACTATAGGTAGATGCGTGGTTGCGGTCGTCATAGTCCATGCCATGGGCCAGCGCGCCATTCAGCAGTGCCGCATCTCGCATGTTCAGGCTGAGTGGCGTACCCCAGATCGTACACGGCCCGGGCGCTGCGTTACTGGTCGCGAATCCAATCAATTTCTCGCCAATTTCCTGCGAAGTGGCGAGCACAGCCACACCGAGGCAATCGAGAATCGCAATCTTTGCATTTTCTTGCGCCTTGGCGGGAACATTTTTGAGTTCGAGGCCAACCGAAAACTCCGCCAGTCTTCTGGACAAACCGTCAAGTGTTTTCATATTTGATTTGGGTTGTGAACCAATCACGGCCGCGTTTTGATCAATCGCGTAGCTATTAAAGTCCTAGGACTTTCTTCATTCGCGCTTTGGCCTCTTCTGATACACCGAGGATTTGTTTAACTGTTTTTTGTACTCTGTCGCCGGGAATGGGTTCGTCACCAGTAAACCCCGACTTTTCGGATTCCGCTACATATTTGGGGTCTTTGACGGTCTCCCAGAAGGCCTTTCGCAACATATTCACAACCTCCTGCGGGAGCCCGGGAGGGCCGAGCATCGGATACGCGTTCTGATAAGTAAACGTAACTGCTTCAGCAACTGCACGCCATGGAACATCCGTCGCTAACTCGATCAGTGTAGGCACGTTGGACAATTCGGGAAGCCGCTTTTCCGATATCTGAACGATCACAGAAGTAAACGGCTTTTTGCTCCCGAACTCCTTGAACCAGTTCGCATGCCTCGCCTTGGCTGAACTCCAAACAAGGCCGCACCGCATATCGGCTTCGCCCTTTTCAATGGCAAGATCGATGGCAGATCCGCCGGAGTACCCCGAAACCACATTGACCTTGAGTCCCGTGAACTCTTTTAGTAGCAGGGCCACAACGGCACCGATGCTCGTCGCTCCGGACTCTGCGTCGCGCAATGGCGTGGCTGCCGACCGTTTTATGGCTTCCTCAAGTGTGGTGCCGCCCCGATCAATGCGCAGCGCGCATATTGCCTCTCCAGTTGTGAGATTCCCGAGCCAATTGAATCTATCGGCTTTGTATTTGACACCGGGATCACCCACCATTTCCTGAAACGCCGTACCCCTGAGAATTTGCGCAATGGTAAAACCGTCGGGCTTAACAAGATTGTAAAGGTGGTTCCTCGCTCGTAGCCCTCCTGCGCCCGGCATGTTTTCGACAATAATGTTGGGGTTGCCGGGCAGATGTTTTGAAGCATGCCGGGCAAAAATTCGCGTCCTGAGATCATTGCCTGCACCTGGCCCTGACGCCACTATTATCTGCAAGTTCTTGCCTTTGTAAAAATCGGCCTGCGCGAAAACTGAATCAGTCTCTACATTGAGGATGAGCAACGCCACTACCGTGAACAAGGCAAATTGTCTCATGGAAGCTCCTGGAGCATTTATCTTATTTTGACTGTCTCACGGAACGCTCTAGTGGTTATTCGACACCATAAAACTTTGCCGCAGTTTCCCAAGTCAGTTTCTTTTCAACTTCTGCGGCGACGCCGTCGAACTGAGCTTGAATAATCTTTTTCGAGTTCGGCCAGGTTGCACCACCATGCGGATAATCGCTCGCCCACATCACGTTGTCTTCAAGATGAAGCGCTTGGGAGCCGAGAACTCCGGGTCGATCGTCCTGAAAAGTGACGTACACCTGTCGTTTAATACATTCGCTTGGTAAAGCTTCGATCGTCGGTGATTCGGGTGCTTCTGAACGCGCGCGCGCTACGGACCCATCCATCTTAGTAAAAAACGGAAAGAGCCAAGATAGCTCGTATTCGGCAAACACAAACGGCAGCTTTGGAAAGCGATTTAGAACTCCGCCGAAGACAAGATCCGTGATCAGTGACAGGGGCTCTAAGATTCCTCGTCTTACCGCGTTTCTACCTTGCTGCAATTTGGTAATGACTTTGAGCCGGGCTGCCATTCGGTCACGCCCTTGGAGTATGTTGACATGAAAATGAACGGGGAAGTTCAAGTCTTGGGCAACCGTCCACAAACGATCAAAGTCCGGGTCAGCATAGCTCATACCGTCGGGAAGCCCCGACGGGAGCACAACGCCTTTGTGTCCGAGCTGTGCGCAACGTTTTAACTCTTCGATCGACCAATCAATATCCAAGGCGGATAACAATCCCAGACCGATCAAACGATCGGGTGCTGCCAAGCAATAGTCGCGCAGCCAATCGTTATAGGAACGGAGCCCTGCTTGCTGGAGTGGCACCTCTTCGCCTTTTAAGCTGTAGAAGTTCCGCGCCATGCTGGGATAGAGGACCTCCATCTTTACTCCGTCAAGGTCCATATCACTCAGCCGAGCGACTGGGTCCCATGGTCCCGGCCAGTCTTCCCATTTGAAGTTTTCGATGACTCGGCGGACTCCGCCACCCTCTTTTTGGACTCCCGCGGTAAAGGTCATGCCCACCGGGTCGGGCTCGTGGCCATCAAAAATCATATAGAGCCCTTTACGTCCGTCAGGGTCTTGAACAAAATGTGGACCACGAGAGCGCAGAGATTTCGGAATCCGCTCCCACGCCGCGGGCGGTTCATTCACATGTGAATCTGCTGAGAAAAACCTGGGCTGATCCATGTGGGTCCTCCTTGCTTCTTCGAATATTCTCGTTTACAAGTGCAAGCACATTGAGTATTCGAATTTGCAAATATTTTTTCAAATCGCTATCAAAATGAAAATTTTCTGTCAAGCATCCGAAGGCGCTTGAAGCTAGCTAAGAAATTCTCGTGGAATTGCTGAAAAAAATACAAAGCCGCTATTCCAGCCTGAGCAAAAATCAAAAGAAGATTGCCGATTACCTCGGCAACACTGGAATAGAAGTTTCCTTCGACTCCATCACCGAGCTTTCGCACAAGGTTGGCGTCAGTGAGTCATCGATCGTGCGATTCGCGAAGGAGCTGGGCTATAAAGGCTATCCTAATTTCCGCAAGGAACTTCAGGCCGAATTTAGAAGAACCTCCGGCGCCGCTTCTAGATTCCGCGATGCGCTAACGAGTATCTCTGGTCAAAACGTTATCGACTCTGTTTTTAAAGCAGACATTCAGTTGATTGAAGAAACACGGTCAGCGTTATCGGAGACCGAGCTTGCCCAGGCCGTACATATGATCACATCGGCGAAAAAAATATTAATCATTGGCTTCCGGGCGGCCTTTTCTCTCGCCTATTTCTTGTATTTCCGGTTCGTGCGCCTTCACCTGGACGCGCGCCTTGTTGCGTTAACCGGCGGAACCTCTCTGGTGGAACAGCTCGCCCTTCTCAAAAGGGAAGATCTTCTGATCGCACTAGGGTTCGACGAAATGCCACGAGAGACGAGAATCGCGATCGATTTTGCTTTAAAAAATCGGATACCGGTTCTGGGGATCAGCCACATCCCGACATCGGAAATCGGGCGCAAATCGACCTTATGCCTGTTCGGCCGACGCCGACCGCATAGAACCCAATCGCTTGCCGGCTCGATGGCGCTTTTGAACGCCTTAGCCATCGCGGTAGCAACACACAACAAAGGTGAGACGCTTCGAGCTTTGCGCCGCCTCGATTCTATTGAGCAGCAGTACTTGCACGACATCCTTCGGCGACGTAAATGACCAGCGTTAAACCGAAGCAGTTCCAACGATGTTGACTTATCAAGGCAATCTCGATGGAAATGCTCGGGCGCTTTTATTGGCCATACTATCCTCAGCTTGGTTCGTAATGAGCCGATGGAATCCAGCCAAGAGTTTTTGGATTTGGGTCTAAGTATGTGACTCACTGATTGACCGCTATTGTCCCTAAGAAAATCGCTGTGTTTTCGCAGTTGCGCTATGGCTGTTTCCGAAAAGTTGTCAATTCGGAAGTCAGTCATGATAAGTGGAAGGAAAAGGTGCAGAGCGGTTCTTTACCCTGTCCCACTGCCTGCACGATTTGATACAGAGTAAAG
>JBLMXG010000191.1:0-16047 GCA_050257635.1 Chloroflexota bacterium | reverse complement strand
TCGTCCTCACCAAGCTCGACGGCGACGCCCGTGGCGGAGCCGCGCTGTCGATCCGCAAGATGGTCGGCAAGCCAATCTTATTTTCCGGCATCGGCGAAAAACTCGACGCCCTCGAGCCTTTTTATCCCGACCGCTTGGCTTCGCGGATTCTCGGCATGGGCGACGTGCTGTCACTGATCGACAAAGTTCAACAGAACGTTGAACAAAAAGAAGCCGCGCGCTTGCAGCACGCTTTTCAAAAACAGCAATTCACTCTGGAAGAGTTCCAGCTCCAACTCCAACAAATCAAACGCATGGGACCAGTGGGCAACTTGTTAGAGATGATTCCGGGCGGGAAAAAGCTCGCCAACCAAGTCGACTCGGACAAAGCCGAGAAAGAACTGAAGCGCGTCGAAGCGATCATCAACTCGATGACGCTGCAGGAACGGCGCAACCCGGCGCTGCTCAACGGCAGCCGGCGGCGCCGCATCGCTCAGGGCAGCGGTACCACGGTGACCGACGTCAATCGCCTGATGAAACAGTTCATGGAAATGAAAAAAATGATGCAGCGCGTCAGCAAAGGCGGCATGCGCGCGCTACTCGGCCGGATGCCGAACCCATTCCACTAAACAAGGAGAAGGAAAAAACGAGTATGAGTGTAACCATTCGAATGAGCCGACACGGGGCAAAGAAAAAGCCCTTTTACCGCATTGTGGTGAGCGACCGGCGCTACCCGCGCGATGGCCGTTACATTGAGCAGGTTGGCACCTACGATCCGCGCGCCACGAGCGGCGGTGTTCAATTGAATCGAGAGAAAATTGACGCATGGATCAAGAAAGGCGCCCAGCCGTCGCAAACGGTTTCCGAGCTCATGAAAAAAGAGATGAAGTCTAGCTAGCCGCTTCTTCGATGAAGGACCTGGTTCAATATCTTGCAACGTCCTTGGTCAGCAACCCCGACGCCGTCGAAATTACCGAAACGATCAGCGACGGCACTTCGGTCTTTGAACTCAAGGTCGCCAAAGAAGATCTAGGACGGATCATCGGCAAGCAAGGGCGCACCGCCAAAGCGATCCGGACCTTGCTTAATGCTGCGGCGATCATCGGCAACCGCAAAGTCGTCCTGGAAATCTGCGAAGAAAAATAGCGGCTGCCGGAGCCGCCGCCGATGGCTGAAGCGCTCGTTCCACTCGGTGAAATCGTCGCCACCCACGGCCTCAACGGCTGGTTGAAGATCAACCCCTTTAACCTTGACACCACGGCGCTCGCTAGCGGCGCCGAAGTTATTCTGGAAAAGGCAGGCGAGCACTCGGCGCACCGAGTCCAAGCGAGCCAGCCGCACCGAAATCAGCTGCTGGTGAAGCTCGAAGACCTCGACAGCATCGACGCGGCAGCGAGTCACATCGGGGCGACACTTTGCGTGCGCGAATCGGCGCTGCAGGCGCTCGAATCGGGGCAGTACTACCACTACCAGGTGATCGGCTTCGAAGTTTACGAACTTAGAGGTGCGTGTGTCGGGACAATTACCGCGACAATGTCGACGCCGGGCGGCGAGCTCTACGTGATTCAAGGCCCAGAAAAAGAGCATCTCATTCCGGCCGTGAAAGAGATCATCGAGAAGGTCGATTTCTCTGCCCGTCGCGTGATCGTCGATCTTCCCGAGGGACTCTTGGATCTCTAATTACTCCGGCGGTTCCAAACCGATGGTCAATTTTACCGTCATCACAATTTTCCCGCGGATGTTCGACTCACCGCTCGGCCACAGCATATTGAAAAAGGCGCAGGAAAAAGGGCTGGTCCAGATCGACCTCATCGATCTGCGCGACTATGCGAGCGATCGGCATCGCAGCACCGACGACACTCCCTACGGCGGCGGCCAAGGCATGGTGATGAAACCCGAACCGCTAGTGGCGGCAATCGAACATACGAAAGACAAGAAGCCTCACGCCCGGGTCATCTTGCTGACGCCTCGGGGCCCTGTTTTTAACCAAAAAATTGCGCAGCGACTCGCTAAGGAAGAAAGGGTGGTGCTGATCTGCGGCCGGTATGAGGGAATCGACGAACGGGTGAAGGCATTTGTCGACGAAGAAATTTCCATCGGCGATTATACGCTGAGCGGTGGCGAGCCCGCCGCAAACGTGATCATCGACGCCGTCGCCCGGCTGGTGCCGGGTGTCTTGGGCAACGAAACTTCCGCTCTGGAGGAATCGTTCACCGATGGCCTGCTCGAATATCCTCAGTATACCCGGCCCGAGGAGTTTCGCGGCATGAAAGTGCCGGAGGCGCTGCTTTCCGGCGACCATGAACGCATTCGTCAATGGCGCCGCCGGCAAAGCCTGGAATTGACGCGACAACGCCGCCCTGATCTCTATGCGCGGGCTGTGCGGCAAAGGGAAGAATCCTTTGACACAGAACGGATCACGGCGCCGATTTATATCGGTTTATTGCATCATCCGGTTTATGACAAGAACGGCCAAGTGGTCACCACTGCGGTTACGAACATGGATATTCACGACATCGCCCGCTCCGGCCGCACCTACGGCCTTGCGGGCTTCTTTGTCGTCACGCCTGTCATGGCTTTGCAAAAGCTCGCGCTGAAAATCATCGACCATTGGGAGACCGGCTACGGCAGTCAGTATAACGTCACGCGTAAGGACGCGTTGGCGCTGGCGCGCATTTGCGACAACTTGGACCATGCGATTATCGCGGTCGAGCAGGAGACCGGTCAAAAGCCGGTGATTGTCGCGACATCGGCGCGGCGCGGAGAAAACCGCGCCTCTTTCGCTCACCTGCAAGACATGCTAAATACAGAAACTCGGCCCTTCCTCATTCTACTGGGCACCGGATGGGGCCTAACCGAAACTGTACTTTTACAATCAGATTACGTTTTAGAGCCGATCGAAGGGCGCGGCGACTACAACCATCTTTCGGTGCGTTCGGCCGCCGCGATTATTTTGGACCGTTTACTGGGGCGTCAGTGAAAAAGAGGAGTGAATTATGAATATCGTCGGTCAACTCGAAGCGGAACAAGTCAAGAAAGAAATGCCGGCGCTGCGCCCCGGCGAGACCGTGCGCGTCCATGTTAAAGTCGTCGAAGGCGAAAAGGAACGGACCCAGGTTTTCGAAGGCATTGTCATCGGCATGTCCGGCAGCGGCAACCGCGCCATGTTTACCGTGCGCAAGATTTCCTACGGCGTCGGCGTCGAGCGCATTTTCCCGATCCACTCACCGCGCATCGACAAAGTCGAAATCGTCTCCCATGGCAAGGTCCGGCGCGCCAAGCTCTATTACCTGCGGGAGCGCTCGGGTAAAGCTGCGCGGCTTACCGGCGAAAATAGCTGAGCCTGCGGCGCCCGCCGTCAAATTCCACCTAAAACATTCCCTCTGCCGTCGAAAGTGGCGCCGGCGTGGATGCGCAGCTCGCCCACCCGGGCGTCGCCTTTGAAGTAGCCGCCCGGCATAAGCTCAAAGCAACCCATCGCCTGAACCGACCCCACGAGTCTGCCTTCCAAGTGAACCTGGCGCGCGGAGATTTGCGCATCGACCTGCGCGTTGGCGCCGATAACCAATAGCTCGGTGGACTTAATCTCGCCGGTAAAGTGACCGTCAATCTTTACCGGCAAATTGTAGCTGAGCTTGCCAGAGATCGACGAATTCGCAAACAGCACTGTCCGCGGCGCCGCTCCTTGAATGAATGACGGGGTTTCCGTGTCGCTCATAGTCCTCGCATAAGGCCTTACAATTCTCGCGTAGAATAACATCGTTAGCGGATTAACGAAAGCGAATATCGGCGCCCTGTAATGATAGGGCCGTGCTGTGTTACGATAAATCAATGGATCTATTCGGTGCGCCGCCGCCCTCAAGGCAGCAATCATCCCCGCAGCCGCTCGCCGAGCGCATGCGCCCGACTCGTTTGGAAGAGTTCGTTGGCCAGGATCATCTGCTCGGGTCGGGCAAGCTCTTGAGCGGCATGCTCGGCTCGGGTAAGCTTCGCTCGCTGATTCTCTGGGGACCGCCCGGGAGCGGCAAAACCACCCTGGCGCAGCTCATCGCGAAATCGGCGCAGGCGGTTTGCGTTAATTTTTCTGCCGTGACCTCGGGCGTCAAAGATCTCAAGAAAATCATCCACGAGGCCGAGCAGCTGCAACGCCTCGGCAAACCGACGGTTCTCTTCATCGACGAGATCCACCATTTCAACAAAGCGCAGCAAGATAATCTCCTGCCCCACGTCGAGCGCGGCACACTGATTTTGATCGGGGCGACCACCGAGAATCCTTCTTTCGAAGTCATCTCGCCACTGCTTTCGCGCTGCCAGGTGCTGGTGCTGAAAGCCCTCACGCCAACCGATCTCGCGACCATTGTCGACCGAGCCCTCGCGGATCGGGACCGCGGCTTGGGCAAACTGAATATGCAACTGTCGGCTGAGGGCCGTGAATTTCTGATACAGCAGTCGCAGGGGGATTGACGTACCGCCTTGAACGCGCTGGAAAACGCCGCCAGCGTCGCCGAGGTCCACCGAGAGAAGGAAATCGGCTTGACCCAGCTCCAAGAAGCACTCCAGAGCCGCGCTCTGCAGTACGACAAGTCGGGCGAGGAGCACTACAACGTCATTTCGGCGTTCATCAAAAGCATGCGCGGCAGCGACCCCGACGCCGCGCTCTACTGGATGATGCGCATGCTCGAAGCTGGTGAAGATCCGCTCTTCATCGCCCGCCGTATGGTCATCTTTGCCGCCGAAGACATCGGTAACGCCGATCCCCAGGCGCTGCTCGTAGCCGTCGCCGCCAAGGACGCGGTGCATTTCGTTGGCTTGCCCGAGGGGCGTATCCCGCTGGCGCAAGCGGCCACTTATCTGGCCAGCGCGCCGAAATCGAACGCTTCCTACAAGGCCATGCTCGCGGCCGTCGAGGACGTGCAAGGGCGCGGCGCTTTGCCGGTACCGCTGCATCTGCGCAACGCGCCGACCAAGCTAATGAAAGATCTCGGTTACGGCAAGGACTACAAGTACGCTCATGACTATGACGACCATATCGTCGAGCAGAGCCACTTGCCCGACCCACTGCGAGACAGACGCTATTACTTCGCCTGCGATTCCGGCTACGAAAAAGAAATCGGCGAACGCCTCAAGCTCTGGCAGGAAAAGAAGCTTCGGCGCAAGCGTTAATACGGTTCACTCGCGTATCCCCGCCAGGTCGAGCAGAAAAACATAGGAAAACGCGGTTTCGTGGTGGCGCCGGAAACGTCCGCTAGCGCCGCCGTGCCCCGCTTCCATGTGAGTTTTCAACAGCAGTCGATTCTCGTCGGTTTTGCGCTCCCGCAACTTGGCGGCCCATTTCGCTGGCTCCCAGTACTGCACCTGTGAATCATGGAGGCCGCCGGTGATCAGCATGGCCGGATAGAATTTTTCTTCGACGTTGTCGTACGGTGAATAGGATAACATGTAGTCGTAGTATTGCTTCTGATTTGGATTCCCCCACTCGTCGTACTCTCCCGTGGTCAAGGGAATGGAGGCATCGAGCATCGTCGTGACCACATCGACGAACGGCACCTCGGCAACGATGCCCTTGAACAATTCTGGCCGCAGGTTGCTGATCGCGCCCATCAGCAGGCCACCGGCGCTTCGCCCCATGGCGAAAAGTTTAGCCGGAGCGGTGAATTTTTCGCCGATCAGGAATTCCGCGCAGGCGATGAAATCGGTAAAGGTGTTTTTCTTTTTGAGCAATTTTCCCTCTTCGTACCAGCGCCGCCCGAGATCCTGGCCGCCGCGCACGTGGGCAATGGCGAAAACGAAACCCCGATCGACTAGACTGAGGCGCGGCGATGAGAACGCCGCATCGATGCTGAAACCGTAAGCGCCATAGCCGTAGAGAAGCAAAGGATTGGCGCCGTTCCTGGCCATTCCCTTACGGTAAAGTAACGACAATGGGATCTCCGTTCCATCCTGCGCCCGGGCGTAAAGCCGCTCAGAGACGTAATGGGCAGCGTCGAAGCCACCCAGCACTTCTTCGCGCTTGAGCAGAGTCCTCTGACCGCTCCGCATATCGCAATCGTAGATCGACAGCGGCGTCTTCATCGACGTGTACTCGAAGCGCACCATGGCCGTGTCGAACTCCAAATTAACGTTGAGGTTGGCCCGGTATGCCGGTTCGTCGAACTCGATATAATAATCCGGTTCCCCGGACCAGGGAATAATGCGGATTTGCGTCAGTCCGCGAGCGCGCTCTTCCAGCACCAAGTGATCGCGAAACAGGTCGAAGTCACCGAGATAAACATCGTCTCGGTGCGGAATGATTTCCCGCCAGTGCTGGCGCGCCGGCCGATCCAACTCCGTTTCCATCAGGCGAAAATTCTTCGCCTGATCGTTGGTTCGGATGATGAAGCGGTCGTTAATATGCTCGACATGATACTCATGCTCGTGCCGGCGCGCCTCAAATAGCTTTAATTCACCAAATGGCTGATCCGCTTCCATAAAGCGGTATTCCTGGCTGTTGGTATGAGATGATACCAAAAACAAAAATCGTCTTGATTTGGACTTGAAAATATATGTCACGAAAGTTTCGTCATCCTCCTGGTATACCAGCTGATCCTCGGTCCGATCGGTACCGAGCACGTGGCGGTAAATCTGATACTGGCGCAGGGTGGTCTCGTCCTGCTTGCCATAAAAAAGCGTCCTGTTGTCGTTGGCCCAGGTCAAGTTTTCAGTCACGTTCGGCAGCGAGTCGGCGAGCATTTCGCCGGTGGTGAGGTTCTTAAAATAAATCGTATAGATTCTCCGCCCCTGGGTATCGACCGCGTAGGCGAGGATATCCTGTCCCGAGCTCACCGCCCAACCGCCGATGGCAAAAAACTCGTACCCTTCGGCAAGCCGGTTGGCATCGAGCATGATTTCTTCGGCATGGTCCAACGAATCGCGTTTGCGCGCATAGATCGGATACTCTTTCCCTTGGTCATAACGGGTGTAGTAATAATAGTCCTCGCGTTTGTACGGCACTGACATATCGGTCTGCTTGAACCTGCCGATAATCTCGTCGAATAATTTATTTTCAAACCCCCGCGTATGTGCCATCTCTTTGGCGGCGTATTCATTCTCTTGGTTTAAATAATCGATGACTTCAGAATTGCTCCGTTCGCGCAGCCAGTAATAGTTATCCACTCGGACATGGCCGTGTTTTTCGAGGATAGTGGGAATTTTTTTCGGCATTTCAGTGCTTCCACCAGATCGGCTGGACAGCCGATTTTAGTTAAATTTAGCGCGGAACTCTAGGTCAAATTCCAAGTCCGTTCAAGCTGTTTTTGAGCCCGCGTTGACACTGAGATTCATCATCGGCTACTGTCGATCGAAACAATCCCGGAACGGGTTGACTCAACTCGGAGGTTTGATGCAAATACTTGCGTTGATGATCCTAAGCGCTGCGACGGTTTTGTCTGCGTCGGCTCACCGGCTCGCAGCGCAAACTACGTCTGATAAAATCACCCCTAGGCACAATCACCCTGTCACTCAACGATCTGCCGATCTACGTGGCCCAGGACAAGGGCTTTTTCGCCAAGGAGAACCTGGCCAACGGAAAAATATTTTGACCTGAGCTATCTCGAGCAAGTCAAGCGCACAGCTCAGTAACTCGCTTCCAAGCCCGAACTTTGACAACGAATCCTTGCCACAAACCGATACCGAACGCGCGGCGGCGCGGCGCACTCGGCCTGCTCATTATCGCTCTCTGTCTGTGGGCGGCGCCCCGCTGTGCTTTCAGCCAGAGCGCGACCAAGGCGATCGTGCTCGCCTGGGACGGCACCGTGCCGGCCCTCGTTGGGGAGATGTTGCGCCAGGGCAAGCTTCCCAATCTGGCCAAATTGATCGAAGGCGGCGCTTTTGCCGACGATGTCCAACCGGGCTTTCCGTCCAAGACCGCGCCCGGATTCGCCTCCTTGCTTACCGGCGCGCCGCCGCGCGTGACCGGCATCAGCGGCAATCGCGTGCCGCGCGCGCCGCGGTCGGAATTCACAATCCTGGAAAGCCTCGCGGGCTTCTCCGCCGCGCCGCTGCGTGCCGAAACAATTTGGGCGGCCGCCCGGCGTGCCGGCAAGCGGTCCATCGTTTCGGATGTTCCCACCTTCGCCGGAGAGCGCGCCGAGGGGACCGTGAGGTTTTCCGGCTATACGCTGATCGCCGGCCGCGACGGGTTCGTCACCAGAAACTCGGCGTTATCCGGGGAGCCTGGCACCTGGCAACAAGCGCCGCCGAGCCGGGCATCGCCGATCGAAATCAGCTTCAGCGTCGGCGAGACGAGATTTTTCGGCCTGCTCATCGACGATCCTGACGACGCTCAAGAAGGCTACGACACGATGGCGCTCGCCACGGCGCGCGATGGCAACGAGATCAAGGTCAGGCTCAAGCCGGCGCCGGCGGGCGCCGGCGGTGAGTTTTTTTGGAGCCAGCCTATCGCAATCAGAACCCACAGCGGTCAGGATGCTAAATTGTATTTTCGTTTATTCAACCTCAAACCTGACGGCAGCGATTTCTTTCTTTACCACACCCGGCCGGTGCGCGATTTGCCGCTTCCTCAGGATGACACCGTGCCCGCCAGCCCTACCGTGCTGACCTTCGTCGGCAATGGCGCATCGCTCTTATACCAACAAGGAGCCTTCGGCCGCACAATTCCCAATGGCGGCAGCGGTACCGCCGAAGAGCGCTATATCGAGACTCTCGCGTTTGCCCAGCACCAATTGATGGAAACCAACCGCTGGGCAATCGAGAATCTTCCCTGGGATCTGTATTTTGCCTATTCGCCGTTTCCCGATGAAGCCGAGCATCTATGGCGGGGTTACCTCGATTCGAGCTTGCCGGATTATAATCGGGACCTTGCCGAGCGCCTGCGCCCGTACTTGGAGCGGGCCTATCGGAGCGCCGATGAGCATCTCGGTTTGCTGCTGGATAAACGGTCGCCGGGGACATTGTTCGCATTGATTTCCGACCATGGTCTTCAGGGTAACTACAAACGGGTGGCGCTAAATCAGGCGCTCCAACGCGAAGGCCTGCTAACCCTCGATAACCAAGGTCGAGTGGATCTAAGCAAAACCAAGGCGATCTATCCTGCGGTCAACAATGGCTATCTGTTGATCAATTCGAAAGACCGCAAGGACGGTATCGTCAGCGCCGATGAACGGGCCGAGCTCGTGAGCAAGGTGCGCGATCTGCTACTAGCACTGCGCGATGGCGAGCACCCCGTAGTCAAAGCAGTTTTCGACGCCGCGGTCGACGGCCCGACCATGGGCATCGGCGGTGAGGTCGGCGGCGATCTGTACGTCGAGCTCAATCCGGGTTACGACTTCGATCCGCGCATCGCCGCCGGCGCTTTGATTACTTCGACACAACCCTATGGCAATCATGGAGCGAATCCCCAACAGGCCGGGATGCGTACGTTGATGGTGTTCAACGGTCCAGGCGTGCGCGCCGGCCAAAGGCTCACGGGCGTGCGCATCATCGACTTCGCGCCGACGCTGGCCCGGCTGCTTAACCTGCCCAAGCCCAAAGACTCTACCGGCCGGGTGCTATTTGAAGCGCCGACCCAGCCGCGTTGAGGGCAAACCAACGGCACCATCTTCGTCGGCGCAGTAGATCCCGGAGGAGAAAAGACCATGAGCGATAAATCAACCTGGCATGCGCCGAGCGTCGTTACCATGGCGGAAGTCTTGGACCTCAATCGGCAGGTTATGGCCCTGCCGGAGCTGCCGATTGATATCCGCGAGGACATCTTCCGCATCGATGCTCTGGAAATGGCCTGGGACATCGGCGCCGTAGTTTATCAACCACAGGACAGAAGCAAAATTCCCAAGGGCGCCGATGGGAAAAAAGTCGGGGTGTTTTTGCTCCACGGCGGCGTTTCCGATTTCAAATCCGTGGAACGCATCGCGCAAATGCTCGCTTCGAAGTTCGCGTTCAAGGTCACGACGATGACCTTCCCGGGCCGCTTTTATTTTTTGGACCCGAGCCGCGATTGGCCCGGCGAGGTCGAGCACGATGATGGCACGGCGCGCACACCGCTGTGGAGCAAAGAGACGCACATCACCGAGGATCAGTATACGATCGTCCGAGACACCTCGAAGCGAGAAGATTATGGCACACTGGTGTCGCTGTCGGCCAAGGAGGGCAGTGAATTTTTTTATCGCATGGCGGCCTGGCCGGCGGCCTTCGAAGGGGCGATCCAGGAAACCGCGCGGCGCCAGTGCCCCGAAGGAGAATTCTCGATCTACATGCATGGCCACTCCACCGGCGGCCCCTTCGCCATGATGGCCTCGCAGCGTATCGCCAACGTCGCTGGCCTGATCGGCTACGGCAGCTCGCCGTTCGGCTGGATGTATCCGATCATCAGCGGTGACAATTGGGAATTTCCCTTCAATCAATTGCGCCTGCGCACATGGCGCGACACCGCCCGATATATGTATGAGGGATTAAAGAATCGGGGCATCGGACTGCCCATGCTGATCGAATTGACCTTCGAGCGCTGGGAGAGCGCCAAGAAACGACCCAACTTTAAAGCCGAGGATTTCGTTCACAAGAATTCCACCAAGGCATTGGAGGCAGCCGCTCGGGTCTCGGCCGAACGCTTGAAGTTATCCCATCGAGCAAGCGACGCCCTGGTGCAGCGTTATCTGGGCTATACCCGGGAGCTCACCGGTCCGGGCGTCAAGCCGGTGCCAAATTTTCTTTCGCTCCACGGCATCAACGACAACACGGTAACGCTGCAGCGCTGCCAGCGTTCCCTGCCGCTTTTTGCCAAGCTCAGCCCCGCTCCCAACGTAGCCCCGGTTTCCCTCGGCGCCGGGGTTCACTCTTGGGGCTGGTCCGATGACAAGCTGCCGCTCGGCATCGTTCCGCCCGTGGCCAAACTCTGGCACGACGCGATCATGAACGGGTTTTTCGTTAGGCCCGAGGCATGAGGCGTGAGTAGAAGCTAAACGCTCAAACTGTTCAACCGCTTTGCTCCGTTCAAGTCCCCACCTCTTCTCCTCCCGCGCGACGCAGGGCAGGATGCAGGAGGGGATTTGAGCACTTTGACCTATTTGAACTATTTGGACGAATTCTCTAGGGTATTTTTATGGCCGATAAGGATCATCTAATTTTGACCGCGATCGGACCGGATCGAATCGGTTTGGTGCAGCGAATCTCAGAATTTATCTCGCGCCACGATTGCAACATCGAGGATAGCAAGATGGCGGTTTTCTGCGGCGAGTTCGCCGTCATCGTCCTGATCAGCGGCGACACTGCCGCCCTCGACCGGATCACCCTCGATTACCGGGAAATCGAAAGCGAAACTGGCTTGTCGATCTCGATCAAAACGCCGCTGACACGCACTCCGCCGCAGGCCTTTCTACCCTACAAGCTCACCGCCTCCTGCATGGATCATCCCGGCATCGTTTACCGAATCAGCGGGATCTTGAGCGCTCTCGGCGTCAACATCGAGTCGATGGAGACCAAGACCTACGCCGCGCCGGTGAGCGGCACGCCTATTTTTCAACTGGAAGCGGATCTCGCCGTACCGACCCGGACCAACGTCAATCAGCTACGCGAGCGCTTCAACGAAATTCAGCGCGAAGAAAATATCGACATCGACTTGGCCGCGATTAAAAGCTAATCCGCGCTACGCTCTTGCGAAACGGGCGGACGGTTGGAGCAGACGGAACGTTGACAAGGAATCGCCGCATCAACCCGCTTGAGCTTCATCTGCCCGCGCAGGGGCTGCAACCTGCTCGGTCTCGAGCACATTCTGTTTTCGCCCGAGCCATAAGCCGTTGACGAGCCATGCGAGCGAAAGCGGCACCGCCGCCACGGCGATCCCGGTCAAGTTCATGCCGAGCCAAATCAGCGCCGCGTAAGACCATGCGCCCACTTGGTCCCCCAGCCGGTAAATCACTGTGTCAATAAAACTCTTGGCTTTATATTTGTCTTCGCGCGGCACCACGGTGAACAGCACTTCGCGCGTTGGCCGCGCGAAAGCGAAATTGCCGGCGCGCCGGATCACTTGATAGGCCACCAGGACGCCGATCGTCGGCGCCAGCGCCAGCGTGCCGAAGCCGACGATGCTGACCAGTGGCAACGCCGCCAAGGTGAGAGCGACGCCGAACCAGCGCAGCACCCGCCCGGTGAGAAAGAGTTGCGCGCCGAGCGTCAGAGTATTGACCCAAAGGTCGACCCGGGCGAAGAAGGCGGTGCGCGCCCCGCGCACGGCAAAGCTTTGCTTGACGATCTCCGCCTGCTGAAAATAGAGAAAGGTCGACGTGATCGCGAACAGCAAGATATAAAAGCTCACATTGATCAGATAGGACGACCCAAACGCATGCTTGAAACCCGAGAGCGCCGATCCGCCGATCGGCGATTCCTCGGGATGCCCGGCGGGCATTCGACGAAGCGCCTCGGACAAGCGCGAGAGGCGCCGTACGCAAATGACCGCCGCTTCCAGCAGGGCGGCGGACACTAATAACAAGTAAGTCGCCGGCACATGGCTCGCCAGCGCGGCCGTGGTGCTTGACCCAACGATTCCGCCGAGGGTCGCGCCGGCGGCGATAAAACCGAAGAGCCGCTTGCCCTGCGCGGCGTCGAAAACATCGACCATCAAAGCCCAAAAAACCGATACGACGAACAGATTGAAGATCGAGACCCAGATAAAAAACAATCGGCCGATCCAGATATTTTGCGCTGCGCTGGCACCGTGCAGCAACAAGGCAAAGATCAGAAGATTGGCGAGGAAGAATCGATAGCTGACGGCGATGAATTTGACCCGCGGCAGGCGCGCCACCAGGGCAGCGAAGGGCGGGTTGACCGCAATCATGCCGAGCAGCGTGCCGGTAAATAGCCAGGGAAGATTCTCCACCCCGCCGGCCACGCCCATCTCGTCGCGGATCGGCCGCAAGATATAGTAAGAGAAAAGGACCGAGAAAATGTACAACCATGCCCAGCCAAGCGCGCATAATTCGCCCGGCTCCACTGCGATCGCGCAGCGGAGCAGCTTGTAAATCACGCCGTCTGTCACGATGGTAGGCTGTTGCGGCTTCAGCGCTTTGCTCCTGAAGCGGCTCACAATTGATCGATGAACTGTTCCATCTTGTGTCGAGTCGCTGCATCCGGCAACCGGCCGCGCGCCGCGCCGAGGTTGTCGAGCACGTACTCCGGCTTGGCCATGCCGGGCACTGCGCAGGTGACCGCCGGATGGGAAACGATGTATTTGAGAAAGAACTGTGCCCAGCTCCTGCAGTCGAACTCGGCGGCCCACGCAGGAAGTTTCTTACCCTGAACGGCATTGAACAACCGGCCGCGGCCGAACGGCAGATTGATCATCACGGCCGCGCCACGGTCGCCCGCGAGCGGAATGATTCTCTCGCCGGCGTCGCGGTTGTCCAGGGCGTAATCGACTTGAATGAAGTCGAGGGGCTCTTTTCTGATGACCTGCTCGAACTCGCCGTACTGCTTGTCGAACGAAGTCGTGATGCCAACATAGCGGATGCGGCCCGCCTGTTTCATTTCACTGAGCGTGCGTAACTGGGTGTCGGTGTCGCGCAGGTTGTGCACCGCAATCAAATCGATTTTATCGGTTCTGAGCCGCTTGAAGGATTGCTCGATCTGTGCGATCCCCTCTTCGCGCCCCACCTTGCGCAGGCTTACCTTTGTGGCGAGAAACAGCGAATTGCGGACTTTAAGGCCTTCGACCAGTTCTCCTACCACAACTTCGGCTGTGCCGTAGGAAGGCGAAGTGTCGATCACCCTTCCGCCCAGGGCTTGAAACTGCCGGATGGTATCCCGGAGCGGAACTTTCTCGGCGTCGGTTCTGACTTCCTCGTAACGGCGCGCCGTGCCGATGCCGATGATCGGAATTGATTCTCCCGAGGAGGGAATTTTTTTTTGGATCAGCGGTTCCGGTTGAGCGAACGAACCTCGCTCGGGCAACAACATCACCGCGCCCAGCCCCAGGCCCGCCTTGATTACGTTTCGACGGTGAATGTCCATGGTGACGCCTCCTTTTCGCGCGCCAAATTCACGTAACATCCTAGCCAGAGCGATGCAAGGAAACCCGGCAACTTGACGCGAGGACGGCCTACTCCACTTCCTTGTAACCGGTGCTCGCCGGCGCGGGGCGCCATTCTTCGCCTATGCTTCGCCCCTGGTGGAATTACTGCGCGTTCACTTTGAGCCAACAAACACGAACATATGAAATGCGGCGCACGGCTTGGAGCTTCGCGGAAACGATCCAACGCCTCGTCGCGCCGTGTGCGTGCGCTCTATCCGCGGCCCTTCCCGACCCAAGCCGGCATTCAAACCATCCTGGATGAAATCGCCAGGGAGGCGAAAGGGAAAACTCTCAAGCTCGACGATTTTGTCGACATGCGCGCGCTGAGAGAACTGGAGAAAGGAGGATTCTTCAAATAGCCGATTTGCGCCACGTCGGCGCGAACCAGGACCAAGGGAGCATCGCCTTCCGCGCCTCTGCCCTCGCTGTGCGCCAGCGGCGGCGGCAGATCGCCTGCCATTCGCTGCGCCTCCTGCCAATCGCGCTCGGAGAGGATCACGTATCCGTCGCCCTTGCCGATCCTGGCAGCAAGTTCCTCAGGCGATAGCTTGAGCTTCGCGATGACCCGGCCGCTATAGAAAATCACGGGATCGCTATTGAAATCGCCGTAAATAAAAATTTTATCGTCCTGCTTCACCTGCTGATTGACCTCGCCCATGAAGTCGCGGTAGCTTTTTTGCGCCGCGATCGCAGGCATGAAAAGCGACCAGCTGATCATGCCGTGCAGCACGGCCACCGCGACCATCTGATACGCCACCGAAAGCAGGCGGGCGGACCAGAGCGAGCGCGCCAGCGAAAACCACAAGAGCGCGGCAAGCAGAGAGATCCATGCAAAGCTCCGGCCAAAATTATCGAGTTGCCTGCGCACTGCGATGAGGTTGGCGCGGTCCTTGGCTTTGAGCAGCCCTTCGATGGGGCCGAAGAACCAGCCCTGATCGTGGCTCCAAATCGCGCCGAGGGTGAGGACGACCAGCGATACGGCGGTAAAGACAGCAAAAAACGCGATGGCACGGTAGATCATGAGCCGGCCCCGCCCGCTGGACACAGACTCGTGAAACCACCCGGCCAGTAGCAATGACAATGCTGGATAAAGCGGCAACAAATAGACCGCGCGCTTGCCCGCCGCGATGGAAAAAAATACGAACATCACCAGGAACCAGAGCTTTAAAAACAGCCGATCGTCGCCGGTCCGGATACCTGTCTTAAAAACGTCCCAAAGCAGCAAAGGCAGAAAAATCCCCCAAGGCAGCGCCTGGGAAAACAGATAGCCGATGTAGTAGTAGAACGGATGGCTGTGGCCCGAGCCGCCGACGAAGCGGCTCAAATTTTCCTGCAAGATCTGCCGGTCGAAAAAGCCCTCGCCGCCGCGTGTCACCGCGACCACGTACCAGCCCGCCCCCAGTACCACGGTCAAGACGATACCGGGATGAAAAGCAAATTTCTTGATCGCATCCCAACGCCGCTCCAAAAGGGCTAAGGAGGTGGCCACCAATCCCGGCAAGAGCAAACCCAGCGGCCCTTTAGCCAACGTGCCGACGCCGATAACGGCGAAGAACAAATAGAACCACCAGAAGCCGGTCAGATATCCCCGATAGAGCGCGTAAAACAGTGTCAGGCTAAGAGTGACAAAGAAGCACAGCGTCATATCCACCCGCGCGCTCAACGCCTGATCCTGGTAAACCATCATGGTCGCGAGTATCGCCGCGCCGAGCAGAGCGGTCTTGCCGTCGTAGATTTTGCGCCCGAGCCAATACACCAGCAACACGCCGAGGGTCGCATAAAGCGCCGAGGGAAAGCGGATGGTGGTTTCGTCGAGAGAGCCCGTGAGCTTCGTCACCAACGCCGCGGACCAATGGAACAGCGGCGGTTTCGACGGAATATCGGTGGCGCGCTTCAGCGGCACTAGCCATTCGCCACGCTGGACGATGTCCTGTACTGCCAAAGCCTCCCGCGGCTCGCCCTTGTCAAAAAACGGCGTGGCGTTTAAATAGGGAAAATAAAGCACGCCGCAC
>JBLMXG010000190.1:0-71915 GCA_050257635.1 Chloroflexota bacterium | reverse complement strand
CGCATCATCGAAGCGCGGTTCGCTCAAGGCAGCGTTTCCGGTCTCGAGGTTTCCCAACAGCGGGTCGCCGTCAACAATTTTCGCACCGCCTTGGCATCGTTGATCGAACAGCGGACCACCGCCGGTAATGCCCTAGCGATTGTGCTTGGACAAGCGCCGCAAAACTTTCCAGTGCCGCAATTCGAACTGGCGTCGGTCACCATGCCGCCGGTCAATCTCACCCCGCCGGCGACGCTGCTGACAGCGCGGCCGGACATCCAGAGCGCCGAAGCCGGGCTGCGCAGCGCCAACGCGGATATCGGCGCGGCGCGGGCGGCGTTTTTCCCGTCGCTGACCCTGAGCGTTGATTCGGCAATCGCCGCCGGCTTCGGCGGCCCCGCCGCGGCGGCGACATCGCTCGCCTCAAGCCTACTCGCACCGATTTTCACGGGCGGCAGACTCACCGGCAACCTGGAAAATGTTACCGCGCGCCAGAAAGAATTGGCTGCGCAGTATCAGAAGACCGTGCTGACCGCCTTTCAAGAAGTCGAGGACGCGCTGGCCGCGCTCAAGAGCGCCAACGAGCGCGCCGTGATCGCGCGCGATTCGGTAATCGAGTCGCAAAATGCTTACGACATCGCCAAGGCTCAGTTCGACGCCGGCGCCATCGACTACCTCAACTTGCTCGACACTCAGCGCAGCCTTTACCTGCAGCAGGACAATCAGGTCACCACCAATCAGGGCCAGCTGCAGTCCTTTGTCCAATTGCGCAAGGCGCTCGGCTCGTAACCGAGCATGCTGATTTCAGCGTCGCGGGCCGGGCGTACGATCGTGCGCCGCTGCAGGAAGCGAAAGTGGCACAGGAGCGGCGGTTCGATGAATTCTCCACAACCAAACGCTGACGCCGCAAGTGTGGAGTGCTAAAATTAAAGCGTAGCCGGTAGCATTTCTTCGGCTCCGCTGTCTTATTATCAGGAAGGGTAATCTATGAAGCTTGCGCTCTTCGCCGTCATGGCGTTCTTGTTTAGCTGTGCCGGTACGTCGCCCTATCGAGCCGTGCCCGGCGGAGCTGCCAACAGCGCCGGTGCAACGCGCGGTTTCGACAACGATGTCATCGATTGCGAACGGCAGGCCGCGGTGGCCAGCGTCGGCAGCAAAGGCGAGGCTTTTTCCAACTGCATGAAAGCGCGGGGCCACACACCGGGCCGCTAGTTCAAGAGGCGGTGCACGGGTCTAAATTATCATTATCGCGTCATCGCGAGCACGCTAACGATCCGCTCACTGCTTGCCTCTGCGCCGCTGCAAAGCTAGCGTCGGGGTCAGGGCGGTACGGCTGCTATGCCTCATCAACAGGGCGGGCGGAAGAAACTGCAAATGGCGGTAGCGGACGTCGTGTTTCGTTAGAGCGCCCAGTCTGAACGGAGCGCTCGGCTGGGACTTTAGTAATCAGCTTTGATCGATCCACGCTTGCGCCATACGCAATGCAAACTCATCCGCTTCACGTTCCGTGGAATATGTGTGGTTGAATTGATATTGGTGCGAGGGATAATCCTTTTTCTTCGCCGTGGCATCCTGGCGACTCACGGTGTATTGCGGTACCCACGCGCCATTCTTCTCGCGCTGAAACGATTCGCCGTGAATCAGATATTTTTTGTAGAGCGTGCCTTGTTTCACGTTGCCTTCCCTTACGCATACGAACCGAGTTAGATCGCCAACAAGCAACACGGTGCAACTGCGCCGTGATTTAATTGCCCCGCGCATTGAAGTTCTATAAAATCGGCGGCTCCGGCCGCGGCGCCGATTCCGGAGTTGTGACATTGGTTTCTTGGGTGATATCCGGCGCTTTCGCCTTCTCAGCGCGTCGCTCCATCTTGCGCGAGGCCTTTTTTTGCTGCTTCTCCTTCCGCGCCCAGGCTTTTTGCCGTTTCTTGAATGTTTCCATAGTTTCCTCCAAGGTTTAAAGCTTGTTTAAAGACACGAAGAGGCGGTCTCTATCGGAAACCACCTCTTAAGAACCTGCTCCAGATTGGAGCCGGTATGTGCTGATTGCACGTTGCACTTCTAAATAGTTACAGTACTTATCACTATACCAGACCATGCGGAGAAAGATACCGTGCGCATCAAAAGGCGGGATGGTCAGCGCGGGTTACTGCCGATCGGAGTCGGGTCTACCCTATGACCCATCGAAGTGCCGCACCACATCCGTTGGCAAGGACCACAACCGATCTTAAGGCTGCTTCTCCGCCGCCTGCCAGATCATGGCCAACAAATATTCTTCTTGTCTCTCCCAGTCTCCCTTTTCGTCTCCCTCGCGATGAGCTGACGAGCTAACGTTTTGCGCCAAGAGAAGCTTTGGGCTCCCCGACGGAGAGGTAAGATTGTACTAAGAACCGTTCCGGTTCTTGTCGCGCCACAAGATGACCCGCGCTACGCGAGAAAACGTCTTAACAAATCGATCGGCAACGGCACGACTACGGTGTTGTTATTTTCCGCTGATACTTCAACCAGACTTTGCAAAAATCTAAGGTGCATGGCTGCCGGATGTTTGGCAATGATCTCAGCCGCATCTGCGAGCTTCTGCGAGGCTTGAAATTCCCCATCCGCGTGAATGATCTTTGCACGCCGCTCTCTCTCCGCCTCCGCCTGCTTAGCCATCGCCCGTTGCATCTCCTGAGGAAGATCGATGTCCTTCAATTCCACTAAAACCACTTTGATTCCCCACGGCTCTGTTTGGGAGTCCAGGATCTCCTGAATTCGGGCATTGATCTTTTCCCTCTCGGCTAAAAGCTCGTCCAATAGCCCCTGCCCGCAAGTGCTCCTCAATGTTACCTGCGCGAGTTGAGAAGTGGCGAAGAGATAGTTTTGTACTTCCGTGATGGCTCGATTGGGGTCCATGACCCTGAAGTAAAGAACAGCACTGACCTTGATCGAGACGTTGTCGCGGGTGATCACATCCTGCGGCGGGACATCCATGGTCACAGTGCGGAGCCCCACTCGCAGCATTTTTTCAACCCATGGAATAACGTAGGTAATCCCCGGGCCTCGCGCCGCCACCAAACGCCCGAGCCTGAAGATCACTGCCCGCTCATACTCCTTTAAAATTTTGATCCCACTGATGGCTAGCAAAACGGCAATGATCAGAACGGTGGCAATGGATCCAAAAGCAAACATACGCTCTCCTTCGCCGTGTTCCCTATCAGATCGACCTGTCCAGCAGACACCAGGTATATTCCACCGCGTAAGATCGATAAAGTACCCGTTAATAAAATTTCTTCGTGCGCTATCCGGTAGCGCCTATCCCTTACCCTAACGCTCGTTGCAGCTGACGCAAGATGCCGTCGGGTTCGCGCAGCCCAAGCTCCACGATTCGATTCGCGCGCGCTTGCGAGCCGCTGGTGGCGTAGATGCGCAACTGTGGTGCGTTGCCAGATGGCCGGAAGTGCGCCACGTCGCCGTTGTGAAAATTGACGCGCACGCCGTCGATCACATTGATCCGCACGATGTCGTCGAAACCGAAGGCCGGCGTGAAAAAGCGCGCCAATTTTGTTCTACACCGATGCCACTCTTCCGTCGCCGATGCTGGAAGCGGCGCGCCGCCAACGCCTGCGCGACTTCGATCGACTACCTGCCCCGCGCTATCGAACTCCACTTCGATTGCGTCGCCGTCCGGAATCAATTTTGCCAAGATGGCTTGACTCACGGCGACGGGGAAACTGTCGATCAAACCGGCCCGTCCGAACCGCGCTGGCAAGCGACTCCATAAAGCGTTCAAGGCAATTCCTTGTTCGGCGGCTGCGAACAAATTGGCCAATATAGGCAGTGTAGCATCGCGCGTCGGCAGCGCTGCCAGGGTCGCCTTGTTCAACATGATATCGCTGCCGGTCAGAAATCCGCCGTTGGCTTCCCAGCCTACTACGCGCTCGTAAGTTCCAGAGCTGCGCAAGCTGTCGATGGCGGAAACGACGTAGGGTGAACCGATTTTAGTTTTCTCCAGTGCAACTTTGCGCTCGCGCAAGCGACGCTCGACCGCGTCGTTGGCGCTTATCGGAACCGCTGCCGCGTCCGCGCGCAGATACTCGGCGACGACGAGGCCTAAGAGGTCGCCGGGCAAGAAGCGCACGCGTCTGGAGCCGGCATGAACTTCGGCGGCGCGCAGCACAGCTGTTACCAGCGGCCGATCGGAGTCGCCGTCAGTAGAGACGATGGCTGAAATGGGTCGGCCGCACGTTTCGCCTGCGGCGGCAAATTCCTCCAGTTGATCCAACTGCCTGTCAGTGATGTTCTCCGTGTCGATGGGAACGAACATGTCGCTGCGTCCGGCGGTGTCCACCTCCGCACCGAGCTCTCCTAGGATGCGCGGCAACAGGTCGCGGCCCACGGCCGAATGCTGATAGACCATAACCCGCAAGCCCGTGAGACCGCCGCGGTTGAAACTCTGCGTGTAGCGGCGAACGTAGGCGTCTTCGGCGGCGCGATCGAGCGGCGGCAACTCTGGCGCGTGTTTCAGCATTCCATACGCGTCGAATGCCGATGTCGTCGCCGTCCGGCTATACTCCTCGGCGCGCAGCCGATCGACTTCGCGGATGATGCCCATTTCATCCGACTTCAGGACCTCGCCGACGCTCTTGTTGAGCTTAATGCCGTTACGATCGAAGGGAATGTGACTACCGCTCACCATCACGCCGGCGCGTCTGGTAGCGATGGCGTGAGCAATCAGCGCGGGCGTGGGGATCTTACCGGCGTTCTCCACTCGACAGCCGGCATCGACAATCGCATGAGCGCAAGCGCGCATGATGCGATCCGTGCTCGGTCGCAAGTCACCGGCGATGACTACTCCGCTGCCTGGGAGAATATCGCCGATGCTCGATAAATACCGCAGGGCCGCTTTGACATTGATATAGGCCTCAAGGTCGGTGATGTCCGTGACCAAGCCGCGCAACCCACTGGTGCCAAACGCCAACGGAACCGGGACATAAGATAAGAATGAAGTCATAGACATAACTATGATAATTGATCCACGGTCCTTTTCTCACCTCATGACCGTCTCGCTCGACCCGGAAGTGCCTTTAAGACGACTTTTTGGATCCGACCGTGACCAGCACGGCGCCGCTCGCGATTGACAACCCTATCAACAACGGTGACATCGGGATTATCTTCCGGCCATTAACGCCGGGCTGCACGGGACTCATAGCTAATATCTTTTCGCGCCTTGCGTACGGGATTCCGCGGTAGGCAAAAGTCACAATTCCAAGAACGATAAGAGCGATGCCAATCAGTGTTATCGCCGTGATACGCTTCGTATTTTTCCTCTCGTTTAGATCGAAATCGCTAATCCACTCGATACCTCCGCAAGCGATGGAGTCCGAGCGCTAATGAGTAAGGTTTGGATGACGCGCAAGGCATTTCGTAGGGCGCAAACAAGCCCACTCCGCCCAGGACCAGCAGTATTATAAAGCTAAGTCAAAGCATGTTCAGCTCATTATAGTTCTAGAAAGCCTGCTGCCAAAATCGTTAGCCGCCCAAGTTTTCCCGGCTGTTTTCCTGATATTTCTGCTTTTCCGATTCCGTCGAGTGGTCGACCGAATTGGAGCCCTTGCAAGTGATCAGCTTTTTCCTTTGTTGCATGATCACGTCGGCGGTCTCGCGCAGCTTGCCCGCCTGCTGATTCAGGTTGTCAAGGCTTTTGCCGCGGTCCGTCCCTTGATGTCGGGACCATCCACCAGGATCGGCGATCGACTCCACCGGGACGGAGCAGTACGGTGTCGAGGATCTCCGGCCTGTTGGTGGCGGCCATGATGATGACCCCCTTGATTCGGATCGAACCCATCCATCTCGGCTAAGAGTTGATTGAGGGTTTGTTCCCGCTCGTCGTTGCCCGTGACTAGACTCACTCCCCGCGCTTTGCCCATCGCATCGAACTCGTCGATAAATATGATGCTCGGGGACTTTTTACCGCTTGAAGAAATAGATCACGAACCCGAGCCGCGCCTACACCGACAAACATCTTGACGAAGTCAGAGCCCGTCAGGCTGAAAAAAGGAACTCCCGCCTCGCCGGCCACAGCGCGCGCCAGCAGCGTTTTCCTGGTACCCGGCGGTCCGACGATCAAAACACCCTTGGGAATATGGCCGCCCCGTCTCTGATATTTATCCGGATCTTTCAGAAAGCCGACAACTTCGGCGACTTCGTCTTCGTCTTCGGCTTCGTCGATACCGGCCACGTCGGCGAAGGTAACGCCGGTTTTTTTCTCGATGTAGACTTTCGCTTTGCTTTTGCCGATCTGCATTAGACTGCCACTTCCCGACCCCATCTTCCTGCCAAGATAACCCCAGAACAAAAAGAACAAGGCGACAGGGACCACCCACGATAAAATCGTCGGCAGCCAATTACTGGTTAGCTCTCCCCTAAACGGTATTTTTGCGGCTTCAAGTTCGGCTGTGAGGCTGGGATCGTCCACTTTTACCGTTTCGAAGGGAAGACGGGATTTGCCCGCAAGCACCTCCGGAGACATCTCCTTTAATTTCTCCGGCGTGACGATTTCTTTCACTGCCGATGCCTTCACATTACCATTGATGGTCGTTTCATGAATGATGAGATCGTAGATCAAATCCTTCTTGACCAGGGATTTGAATTGGCTGTAGCTGATGATTTCGACGCGAGGGCTGCCAAGCAAGTTTTCCATCAACAAAACGAGAGAAACAGCGCCAACCAAGTACCAGATCGGGGACGGTCGGTATTCTTTGTCGTTAGCCGAAACGTTCTTCTTTTTAGCAGCATACTGCTTGCGGATTTCGGCGATGAAATTCCCCACACGCTTTCGCGGCTCAGGCTCAAGCAGTGTTTCGACGAAGTGCCGGTCGGAAAAAATAGTACAGACGCGGCCGGCAAATTTGCGGATTGGCACCTTCATATTTGACTCAGCTTTCTGTTTGGAGAACTCAGCCTAGCCGACAAGGCCGGGGCCCGGTATTCTGCCCACTAAACTTTGCGATACCGGTCGACGTATTCCTCGTAGAGGCCTTCCTTGCCTTTGGCCAGCAGGTCGCGTGAGCGGTCGGTGAGAACCTTTTTGTCTTCGACAAACGCCTTCCTGCTGAATCCCAAATTACCGGGATGGGTACCGCTATCCATGCGAATCGCGTCGCACGGACAGGCCTCGACGCAAAAGCAGCAGTAAATGCAGCGCAGTGTGTCGATCTCGTAGCGAACCGCGAACTTCTCAATGGGATTAACCGGATTTTCGCCAGCTTCGATATAAATACACTCCGCCGGGCAGGCGGTCGCGCAAAGGAAGCAAGCCGTGCAAGCGGCGGTGTCGTCCTTTTTGAGAGTCAATCGGTGGCGCCCGCGAAACGTAGCGGGATACAGCGCTCTCCGTTCCGGGTATTGAACCGTGACAGCGCCCTGAAGGGTCTTCGCGAAACCGAACGCGTGGAGAACGTGAATGCCGAGATTGCGCCAGAAGTGGTATCCGGTGACGGAGAGCCCGCGCATGATCTCAGGGACATACGCTCTTTCCCAGAGCGACATGTGTTCAATTCTTTTCATCGCTCCCTCTCCTGGGTGAAGGCTTGCCGGCCAAATGGCTCAGAGATCATCGGCTAACTGCCGCCCATGTAGGACTCGATCTGTTTTCTTTCCAGGCGCTGTTTTTCATCGGCGTCCATGACGTACACGCCGTTCACCTCATCGATCTGCTCCGGCTCGTAAAAATTCTTGGACACCTCGGCGCCCTCGTCGAATTCGTACATTTTTATCGCATCCCAGGGGCAGATTTTTTATTGAGCCGATCGTCGGACTCCGTGCCAATCAGCTCAAGCTGAAATTTCTTCTGCAGCCTGTTCTCTTCGACCGGCTTTTTGGAGCCGTCGTAATAACTCCCGGCAAACTCGCGGAAGATTTCACCGATCTCCTTGTGCCTATGGATCTTGGTTATATCGTAGCTGAAACCCATCTGGCAGCCGATGCACTTGTCGTTGTCGACCCAAACCCGATACAGCTTTAGTCCACCGCCGGGAGTCTCCTCGTAGAGTAGATTAATGCAGTTTGCTACCGGGCACTGCAGGTCGCACAGCGGCGAGCCGGCGCAGCTGCTGCAGATTTCGTCCATCACCGCAAACAGCGCAGCACCCTTTTGTTTTTTCTTCTCTTCAGGTTGCGCCATGATCTCGGTCATGGTTCCTTCTAATTTGTGCTCACCTTACGGGCTAAACGAGGTTCCGCAGCCGCATGCCCCCCTTGATGTTAGGGTTGTTGAATACGAATCCCGATTGCATCAGCTCGTCTTTGTTATCAATCTCGGTGCCATTGAGATGAAGAATGCTCTTAGCATCGAGTAAGACAAGAGTGCCGTCTTTCTCAAAAACGTGGTCTTCGCGCCCGGGAAAATCAATTTCTATTTTGTACTCGAAGCCCGAGGAGCCGCCTTCGACGACTTTGACGCGCAGCCCTTGTCCTTCTGTCGTCCCGCCAAAAAGGCTCCGGATCTTTTGCGCGGCGCGACCCGTGACGATGATGCCTCTCACCCTATTGGATATCTTCCGTTTGCTTACCCTGCGGCTACCGGCTCAGCCTTGCGATCCTTGACGAGCCATCTCTCGTGCATGATCTTATCCTGGATTCGCAGAAGACCCTCAGTCAGCGCCTCTGGGCGGGGCGGACAGCCGGGAACATAGACGTCGACAGGAATGATCTTGTCCACGCCCTTGCAGACCGAGTAGGCGAGCTGAAAAAGCCCGCCGCAGTTGGCGCAACTGCCCATCGAGATCACATACTTGGGATCGGGCATCTGATCGTAGAGCAGCTTGGTACGTTTGGCCATTTTGTAAGTCAGTGTCCCGGCGACGATCATCAGATCGGATTGCCGCGGCGTGGCCCGCGGCACCGCGCCGAAACGGTCGAGATCGGCCCGCGGTCCGCCGGTCTGCATCAGCTCGATGGCGCAACATGCCAGGCCGAACAGCATGTACCACTGGGACGAAGCGCGTCCCCAATTGAGCAGGTCATCCACCTTGGTCGTGAACACCGTTTCCGGCAACTGGTTTAAGAGTGACGTAACAACCTCCTCACTAGTAAAGGCTCAGCGCTATAACTGCGCGTTCTCATCGATCCAGCGCATGGCGTCCTGCAGGGCGAACTTGTCGGCTTCGTTCTCCGTCCAAAAAACTTGGTCGAGCCGATCTTGATGCGAGGGAGTGCCGTTCCACTTGTTCATGGCATCCTGGCGCGTCAGAGTGTATCGGGGAACCCAGCCGTTGTTTTGCGCCAATTGAAACGATTCGCCCCGAATCAGACAGGCCTTGTAAGAAATGCTGTTTTTCATCTTTCGCTCCCTCGCGCGGTCGAAACGCCGACTTTTCGCTTATTGCGCAATTTTCAGCGCTATACCTAAAGGTACCGCGGCGTCACCGACATTGACCGCTGTGCCCAACTCCGCCAGCTGCGATTTTTGAATAGCTTCCTTTGCACGCTCGTCGGTCACGGCCGACATCCGTGACCGTGAGTCCGTTGCTTTGACAAGATAGTGAGTCTTGCTGCCGTCGCTCAGAGTCAGCGCTAACACCGCCTCTTTACCGCCGGCGACCGGTAGTGTTTGAATCTCGCTGATTTGCTTTGACACTGTCGTGGCTTTGATGGCATCGGAATAGAGAAACCATGACGATGCGATAAATACCGCGAGAACTAACCAGCCAAATTGACCGATCCTCTTCTGTCGATTCAAAATACGTGTTCTCTGCAAATAGAAAAAGTGATAGTTCGCCTGCCGTTCCGCAGCCAGTTTATTGACCGGATCCGTTTCGAGCGAATATTCCGGTTGATCGTAGACGATGTGCATACTGTTCAACACGATACCGATAAGGATCAAAGCTAGCGGTATGGCAATAACTGATACTGGACTCAATTGTTTTCTCCTGTGGCCGGAACTGACGGCCGATTGATTGGAGGGCTGGGGAAAAAGGCTTACTTGAAGAATTTCAGGTAACCGCAGACGGGAACCCTACGCATCGGGAGCGTATAATCAAGCCTAGGTCAATCGAGCGACGTTAGCAAGACTCCGCGACTATAAGTCTACGGAGGTATCTCAAAGAGCCCTCCGAACCAGTCAGCGTGCGCGGCGACTCGCCTAGCCTCCAGATATCGCGGAAACAACCCGGTAATTGCACCATGGTCAGTTCACTTACCCTGCTCAACGGCCGACACAAACCGAAAACTGACCAGTTTCCGTTTTTCGGCATCGTACAAGCTTAGTTGCAGCGACCGGAAACTTGTCTTGGACGTGATGGCTTTGACCGCCTGAAAAGCCCGTGTTTCATCGTTGCATTGTTGGAGATTGTAATTGGGAATGATGGGCCGAACATGGTGAATGTGATGTAATCCGACATTGCCCATGAACCATTGGGGTATTTTCGGCAACTTGAAATACGAGCTGCCTTCCAGCGCCACCCTTACTGGATCCCAAGCCTCGCGACGCGCCCCAACAGGCGCTTTCGAATGGTCGCTGGATGTAACATAGCCACAGCCCAAGCCCTCCGGCAATTACAGTGATGGGCAACTGAATCGAGAAATATGCCGGTAGACCGATCGCCCACGAGGCCGCTCCGACGACCAGCAAGAGAGCAAGGTTATTGTAGAGAACACTCCTCCGCTCCCTCTTTCGCGCACCTTTAGTCGGAAGTCGCTGCAGGAACAAGAATAGCAGCATCGATCCTGGACCGAGCAGAATAAAAGATAAAGGCACAGCCAACGCCAGCGTGGCCCAATATGGATATTTCAATCGGATCGTGTGGACCAAGAGCGCCCACAGGAAGGAATAGAAAATAAACGTGTTGAGGAGTTGCCAGACTCATTTACCCAGATTCGCCTGCCCATATGCCGCTGTCATCTGATACCAACTAGATTTGGTCATTTTAGTTTCAGCAAAATTTAAATCTGCGGATATTTTCCGCCGCGTGTTTTCCAGAGTTATATCCTTAATCATTTAATAACCGTGAGTCTCCTGAAAGCTCTACGGAAATTGCGCCGGCCAGAGAGCCGCCCGTCGCGTCTATAATCTCGAAATTTTCCACTATAGGCACTGTTTCAATTACTTTCGACAGGGCTCTCAAAAAGTCGAGATCGCCCACGTGATTGTAAGCGTCCGCAGTCTCCTCGCTATCCCAGAAACTAATGGCGATCGCCTCGTTTCGCCGGGAAGTGCTGAGTGTGATCTGATCCTGAAAGCCTTTTTGTGTGCGCAGCAGAGGAATCACCCGTTCCGTCAGCAGATGCCTAAACTCCATCGTACTATTAGGCCGGAGCTTAATCCTGAGTTTTCGCGCGTACATTGAATCTCCTTATCGTTTTGGTTAAATGGCTGTACTCTCTGTGGCGCCCTTAGGGTAGAAGCGATTGCGATCGACCCGCGTGGATTCGGAGCCTTGGAGCTTTTTTTTGCATTTGAGAGCTTTGTCGACATGAATTTCGGCGGCGTTTCTGGTTTCTCCCATCACTTCCGAGATCTCGCAAATCAGGAACCTTTTTGCCTTATCCAGCGTTTGTCGATCGCGCGGCGACAGCGCCTTGACTTCGTTCAGCTCAGTCAAGGACTCAACAATCTCAGCCAAGTCAAATGCCGACCCTGAGCTCAATAATTTAACGTTGTTAATCTCGCGCTGCTTCCAGTTCGGCGGTGCGGTGACTGAATTTGCTAAATGCCGCAGCAGCTTTGGTATCTCCGATCTACCCATCAACTGTCGCATACGCAGGGCCCCCACTTTATCAACTGGGACAAAGACTGCGTCGGCGTTATCGTCCAATCGTGTTAGGCAATAAAAGTTTATTGGCCGGCCGGCGACGACTTTCTTAACCACGGCTCCGATTCGACATGGGCCCTGTGACGGATAAACGACCTTATTCCCGACAGTGAATTTCATTGAACCCTCCATAAATATTCCCGCGAAATATTCCCGCGTGGAAGAACTTTCGCTGTTTCCTTCAGCTCTTTTTTTCAAGCCGGTCGAGCATGGCGCCAATGCTCCCGGTAGCCATGGCGATGCTCGTGTCGGCGGCGCCATAATAGAGACGCAAGGTGTCGCCATCGGACGCTACGGTCGTACCGCAGGGAAAGACGACGTTGTCGACATCGCCGCGCTGCTCATACGGCTCCTCTGGCCCGAAGACCCATTGCTCGCTCCGCTTGAGGCAGCGCTGCGGCTCTTCCAAATCAAACAAAGCAAGCCCCAAGCGGTAAATCGCGCCGGCCGCCGTTTGGCGCACGCCGTGATAAATCACCAACCAGCCTTGAGCGGTTTCTATAGGTGGCGGCGACAAGCCGATTTTGTTGGCGTCCCACCAGGCGCCGCGGCGCGCCTCGAGCATCAGCTTATGCCAGCCCCAGTGGCGTAGGTTCTCGGAAAAGGAAATCCACATATGCGCGCGGGGCGCGCTCACCGGACGATGGATCAAGACCCACTGACCGCCGATGCGATGAGGAAGCAGCGCGGCATCTTTGTCTTCGGGCGGCATGACTACGCCATAGCGCTCGAAGTCACGGAAATTTTCCGTGAGTGCCAACGAAACACCCGGGCCATCGCGCGTGTACGCGGTATAGACCACCGCGTATTTTTTCAGTTCGTCAACGTAGGTGATGCGTGGATCCTCAATGCCCCACAATTCTTCTGGATAACGTTCCGGATCGGCCGGCATCGTCGGCTGGGAATCGATCTGCCAGTTATCCAGGCCGTTGACGGAGCGAGCGACACATAAATGGGAATGTCCCCTACGATCTTCAACGCGACATAATAAGAGCGTCGTGCCGTCGGGCAGTAATGTGGCGCCTGGATTGAAAACGCTGTTTACCGGGTAGGGCCAATCGGCTGCCGTTAATATCGGATTGTGCTCGCAACGTTGAAAGAGTTCGGCATGATGATTGGCCATTAAGATCCTGCCTCCACGGTCAGTAGTGTATTTTCAGCCAGACGCAGCTCCAGCACGGCCTGCAGAAAGGCCAGGGAAGATTCCGCGCCCTGATTTTCGTTCGGACGGTCGGCATGTAGCCCATCTCGACAACCGCCCGTCGTCGGATCGTAGATTGGCAGATTTAAATCGTTTCTCCCGAGGAACCAGTCGAACGCGCGGCGGGCTTCCTTGTGCCAGTTCCTGTCACCGGTGATCCGCTGCGCTTCTAGACAGGCGGAGACCATGGCTTGAGCCTCCACGGGTTGCTGATCGAACCGGGCGCGCTCGGCACCGCGGCGATAAAAGCCATTGGAGCCGATGGGCACAAAATGACCGCCGCTGGTCTTGTCTCGCTGAATATCAGCGAGCCATGAGAGGGATTCGAGCGCGGCGTCGTTCATGGCGCTGTTCGGTATGGATTGGCCGCACATCAGAAAAGCGTGCGGCAGTACGGCGTTGCAATAACTCAGACTTTCTTCAAACCAGCACCATTCATCCGAGCGATTCGCTTGATACAACGTGAGCAGACGCCCGGCCAATTCCTCGCGCACCTGACTCGCCCGGCGGTCGCCGTCGTAGCGGCGCAGATACTCGTGAACACCGATCAGCGCGAAGGCCCAGGCTCGTGGACTGGTGGTTGCGAGAATCGCCGGCAATGCCTGCTCGAACAGTCGTCCCGCCATGCTCTGGAGCCCGGGTGTGTTAGAGCGGCCCAGCAGGGTGCCGAGCGCGCACAGGGTGCGGCCGTGGCTGTCGTCCGAACCGCTCGGTTCCAACCAATTGCGCCGGTAATCCATAAAATTACGAAAGCGTTTGGTCTCGCCGTTAAAGGCGTAGCAGATGAAAGCGAGATAGCGCGAGACCATCTCCGAGGCTTCAGAATGGCCGAGCTCATCCACCAAGACACTGACCATTAGCGCTCTGGCGTTATCGTCGGTGGTGTAACCTTCTCGATAGTTTGGCAACGTGAAAAGCGCGTGTTGCAACATGCCGGTATCATCGGTCATCCGCTGCAAGTGATCCAACTTGAGCGGAGGGAGTTCCGCCGGTCGTTTGTCGAGCGGTTTAACCGCAAAAGCGCTCGGCGTGAAATTACGCTTCTCGGCCCTCGCGCGGGCAAAACTCTCCAGATAGCGGCTCGCTACCTGGGGCCAAATCATTCCGCGCCCGAACATATAGGCGCGTTTGCGCATGGCGTGGCGTTTGGCCTCATTGTCGAGGAGGTCGATAACTTGCGTGGCCAGCGCCGCCGGATCGCGGAACGGCACCAGCGCGCCGCGTTCATCGGCAAGCATTTCTTCAGCGTACCAGTACGGCGTCGAGATCACGGCCTTACCTGCGCCAAGAGTATAGGCCAGCGTGCCCGAAACGATCTGCGCCGGGTTTTGGTAAGGCGTAATGTAAATATCGGCCGCGCCGATGAACTCGACAAGTTCCTCCAGCGTGACAAATTGATTGTAGAAGATGACTTGCCCTTCGACGCCTTTTTCCTGCGCCAGCCGCTGTAGAGACAAACGATAGGTTTCACCATCGTGCTGCTTGACGTGAGGATGGGTTGCACCGACGATGAAATAGACGACGTTCGGATGCTTGCCGAGAATCGCCGGCAGAGCCGCGATGACATTTTCGATGCCTTTGTTTGCGGATAGCAAGCCGAAGCTGAGCAACACGACTTTGCCCTCGACGCCGAACAGATCCTTATGGAAGCCGGGGTCGACGAAGGGTAGATCAGGAATACCATGCGGAATCAAATCGATCTTCGCCGGCGAGACGCGATAGATCTCCCGCAAGAATGCCGCGCCGCGTTCGCTCATGACGACCACGCGATCCGATAACGCCGCCACTTCTTCCAAGACCCTGCGCTGGTGCGGATCCGGTTCTCGCAAGATCGTGTGGAGCGTCGTCACGATGGGCATTCGCAACTCGCGCAGCAAGGCCAGAATATGGCTTCCGGCTCGGCCGCCGAAAATGCCGTATTCGAACTGCAGGGATACAAGATCCACGCTATTGATGTTCAAGAAATCAGCGGCGCGGCGGTAAGAGTCGATGTCCTTTTCGGCAAGCTCGAAACGGACCCGTGGAGGGTAGTCATAACCGCCTTCGATATCGTTTACCGGCAAAGCGATGCAGGTGGCGAGAGGCTGTTCACTAGCGATCGCTTCGCACAAATCAGTGGTAAAAGTCGCAATACCGCATTGGCGCGGCAGGTAGTTACCGACAAAGGCTATTCTATCTCTCTCTAAGTGATTCGTACGGCGATCCATGAGTAAAATCTCCTCGCTCTCACTGGCTAATTTCCGGTTTAGAAACGAAAAGAGGCGGTACCCATGGGGGACCGCCTCTTTGGAACTCGGTCAAAATTGGACCGAGCATGCGCTAATTGGACTTCGGGATGCCAACTGTTACATCAACGTCACTATAGCACAGTCTGTGCGTAAAGATACCTCGCGCTCAACTAACCAGCGATTTCGCGGAGCGGAGGCGCCGAAGACTTCGCTGGTGACGTTGATCACGCGACATCCACGAGTACGCGTGTAGATTGAATCTAGATTGAATTGGTTTGACACAGGTGCGCTACGTTGAATACTCTTTGAGTGCGATTGCCAGCGAGCAAAAAATAATCAACGGACGACAGACACAGAACATCGGAGGTCCCTTTGTGAAAAGAGTACTGGCGATCATCTTGGGCGGCGGCGCGGGAACCCGGCTTTACCCGCTGACCAAGCTGCGCGCCAAGCCCGCGGTTCCGCTCGGTGCCAAATATCGGCTGATCGATATTCCCATCAGCAACTGCATCAATTCGGAGATCCAGCGCATTTACGTTTTGACGCAGTTTAACTCCGCTTCCCTCAACCGGCATATCGCGCGCACCTACGCCATGGCCGGCGCGGGCTTCTCGCCCGGATTTGTCGAAGTGCTTGCAGCGCAGCAGACGCCGGAAAGCCCGAGTTGGTTTGAAGGAACCGCCGATGCCGTGCGCAAATACCTATGGCTGTTTGCTGAATGGGACGTCGATCAGTATTTGATTCTCTCCGGCGATCACCTGTACCGGATGAACTACGCCGAATTCGTCCAGCGTCATCGGGAGACCCGGGCCGACATTACGATCTCGGTCGTGCCGATGGACGAGAGTCACGCGTCCGACTTCGGCTTGATGAAAATCGACAATCGAGGACGCGTGATGGCCTTTAGCGAAAAACCCAAAGGTGACGCCCTCAAGGCCATGCGCGTGGACACGACCGTCCTAGGTTTAGCGGCAAAGGATGCGGCGACTTCTCCGTATATCGCCTCCATGGGCATCTATATTTTTGAAAAGCAAGTTTTGCACGACTTGCTGCAGCACGACCCTTTGCGGACGGATTTTGGCAGAGAAATCCTTCCCTCCGCGCTCCGAACTCACAATGTGCAGGCCTACCTTTTCAAGGATTACTGGGAGGATATCGGGACTATAGAAGCATTTTACAATGCCAACCTGGCCCTCACTGTGCAGCCCGATCCGCCTTTCAGCTTCTACGACGAAAAGGCGCCGATCTACACACGCCCGCGCTATCTGCCGCCGACGAAACTACTCGACAGTAAAGTGATCGAATCGATGGTCGGTGAAGGATGCATTCTCAAGGAGTGCACGGTCAAGCGTTCGGTTATCGGCATTCGCTCGCGCGTGGAAACCGGGTGCGTTATCGACAACACGCTTTTGATGGGATCGGATTTTTACGAATCGCCGAGCGAACGCTTGCAATGCCTGCAAACCGGCAAAGTGCCGTTGGGAGTCGGTGCAAACTCGACGATCCGCAAAGCGATCGTCGACAAAAATGCCCGCATTGGCCGCAACGTCCTTATTGTCAATCGAGACGCTGTCGTAGAAAGCAGTCGAGAAAATCTCGGCTTCGTCATTCAAAGCGGCATTGTGGTCGTGATTAAAAACGCCACCATCGCCGACGGAACGATCATCTAGCATCGGCTAGGTCCAACATTTTTTCATGTTTCACGTGCGGCTCACGATAGAATCGCCGCGTTGCGCTTAATCGTTGGGGCTGGCGGTATTCCCCTTGATCTTCCTCATGCTTCCTTCGACCATCTTGTACTCGAACAAGCGGCATTCGAGCGCGCCGTTGAACAGCGGTATGCGCCTGGAAACCGCGAGGCGGATGAGCTTTGGCAAGCGCATATCGGCGCTGAGGATGTAAGCGCTCCATCCGGCGAATTGTTTTTTCAGGACGTCGCCAAGCTTGGGATAGAACTCCGCCAGCTGCTTTTGCTCGCCGAGGCGCACCCCGTAGGGCGGATTGGTGACGATGATCCCCTTCTGCGCCGGCGCGGTGAGATCCAGAACGTCGGCTTGTTTGAGGCTGACCACATTTTCTAAACCGGCGGCTCTAAAGTTCGTGCGCGCGGCTTTGAGCGCATCGCCGGATCGATCGCTGCCGTAAATCGGCAGTGGCGCTCTGCGCTTTTGCCGCGCCAAGCTGTACTGCACCAGCTCGCGCCAACGCTGGCCTTCGAAATTTCTATATTTCTCGAACGCAAAGTGGCGCCCTAGACCGGGCGCGCTGTCCAGCGCCATAAGCGCGGCTTCGCGCAGGATCGTACCGCTGCCGCACATCGGATCGAGTAGCGGCGTGCCGGGAGTCCACGCGGCGAGACGGAGAATTCCCGCGGCGAGATTTTCCCGGAGCGGTGCTTCGCCCGCCGCCACGCGCTGGCCGCGTTTGAAGAGCGGCTCGCCGGTGGTGTCGAGATAGAGAGTGAAATCGCGCTCGGTCAAATGGGCTTGAATCGGAACGTCGGGAGCCCGGGTATCGACGCTGGGGCGTCGGCCGCAAAGCAGGCGGATCTTGTCGCACACTGCGTCTTTGATTCTGAGCGTGATAAAATTGAGGCTCCCCAGCGGGCACCTGGTTGCCGAGCTGTCGACTCGAATGGTGCGCGCCGAATCGAACCAATCGCTCCACCGCGGTGCGTAAGCGGCCCGGTAAATATCTTCCTCGCCGCGGTAGCCGGTCGCCGCCACTTGCCACAAGATACGGCTGGCTAGGCGGCTTTCGAGATTCACCCGGTAGCAGAGCAAAAAATCACCGGAGAACTGAACTCCTCCACCCACCGCGTGGACCTTTTCCGCGTTTAGCTGCCGCAGCTCATCGGCAAGCAGCGACTCCAGACCGCGAGGACAGGTGGCGAAAAATTTCTCCATGGCAGGATGGAAATCACACTATACTTCGGCTCACAGCTCCGGGCAAAAAAAAGGGCAACCCAAGAGGTTGCCCTTTTTGGCAGTTTATTGGCTAGCGAAAACTACCAGCGATTGCGGCTGCCGCCGTCGCGGTTGCCACCGCGATTGCCGCGCGCCCCACCGCCGAAGTTGTCCCGCTTGGCCATCGGCTTGGCTTCGTTGACCGTCAAAGTGCGACCGTCGAGCTGCGTACCGTTCAGGCTGTCGATGGCTTTTTGCGCCTCGCCGCTAGAACTCATCTCGACGAAGCCGAAACCTCGCGATTGGCCAGTGAATTTATCAGAAATCACGGTTGCCGATTCGACGGTCCCATGCTCCGAAAAAATTTCCTGCAGTCGGTCGCCGGTCACCGAATACGGCAAGCCGCCGACGTATAATTTACTACCCATGTTCTCCTCCTATCAGAGAATGTTATTGTCTTTGACCCTGAGAAACTATCCACTAACGGGAACCGAACATGGGAGGTCTAAACTGCTGAACCGCACGCTGGTCGGATTATCCTTTAGATATCTGCTCGCAAGGAAAGAGACTGACAAGGGCCTTACAACTGTGTAATCTCCTCTATCAGAAGGCCGTATACTGATGAAGATAAACTCATGTTACAGCGCCGATCCGGTAAAGTCAACTTGCGCTTTCAGATGGTGCTGACTCATTTTAAATCCAGATCCTTTACTTTGTTCAGCCTGACGACTCGTCAAGCGCCAACCTGAGGCGCAGCCGAGGAATCTCGCTTGCGAATTTGAACGAGTGCCGCGCTCATCGAACGAAATGAGTCAACACCCTTAAAATTACCCAACACCAAGATTTCCCTTTAATTGAATCGCGCCGGCTGCGCTGACGCTTCATCGAGGGTAATTCCATAGTAAGCGTGGGCGCATTGCGCAGGTTCCGACAGTGATCCTACTGATAACGACAATATCGCCTTGCAACCGTTCCCCAACCTAAACCATAATACCGCCCGTCGTCGTGCCGCATAGCTATGGAGGTGCCATGAAACGACTTGAATTCCTCGCCCCGTTCACAATTGTTTTATTGCTGTGGATCTTTCTGCCTGCCAGCGTTTTCGGACAAGACCGGGTGCGTGTCGGCGTGCCGTTGTTTCCCACAGTTTCCTACCCGGTATTTATCGCGCTGGAGAAAGGCTTCTTTGAGAAGAACGGTCTCAAGGCCGAGATCATTCGGATCAACAGCGAGCCGACAACCTATCAGGCGCTGATCTCAGGCGATATCGATGCCACCTCGGGCGCGCCGACCGGCCTGGTGCAATCGAACATCCAGGGAGTGCCGGTGGTCTCTCTCGGCAGCTGGGACAATCTCGTTTCTTACACCATGATCAGCCGTGACAAGATCGACGATCTGTCGCAGTTGCGCGGCAAAAAAGTCGGCATCAACCGGCTCGGCGGAAAATCGTCGTTGATTCTCCGCGTCATGCTCGAAGACGCCGGCCTCAACGCCTCGAAGGACGTGACCCTGCTCCAGCTCGGCGGTTCGCAGGAAAGATTGGCCGCGCTGATTCGCGGCGGCATCGACGCCGCCCCCGTCGACTTCGCCTTCGAGCCGAAGATGAAACAGATGGGATTCCACTTGATCCCGGGTCGAAAAACCCCGTTCATGAACGGCCCGATCACGGTCACAGTGGCGTCGCTCAAGGCCAACCGCGGCAAGTGGGTGCGCTTCGTCAACGCGTACCTGGACGCGACTCATTATATGGTGACGAACAAAGAAGGCTCGGTGGAAGTTCTCAAGCGCATCATCCCGGCCGACGATCGAGGAACCCTCGATTACGCTTACGAGCAGATGCGCCACCGCGCCACCGTCGATCTCCTGCCACCCGACACCGCGGTCGACAACTTGCTTAAGATGATGACCTACATCGATAAACGGGCCGCGACGATTGACCGCAGCAAACTCGCCGACTACTCGATTCTGAAAGAGTTGTTGCAAACCAGAGCGGGGACGAGGAAATGACTCCGGGTATTGGAGGGGTGGAATATCGGAGTGCTGGGTTTCGGATCAACATCACTCCAACACTCCATTACTCTATGACCCCAATTTCTCCGCTATGAGCGAAATTTCCTTCGTCGATACCACCCTGCGTGACGGCCAACAAAGTCTCTGGGCGCTGGGCATGAAAACGGCTGCGATGCTCCCGATCGCGGCGCAAATGGACCGCATCGGCTTCGAGTCGATGGAATTTTTTGTTTCGATCATGATTAAAAAGTACGTCCGCGAGCATAAGGAAAACCCCTGGCTCTGGCTGCGCGAGGGCGTCAAGCGATTTCACCGCACGCGCCTACGTAACCACGGCGGCTTGCACGGCTCCGGCGCCATGGAGAAGCTGCCCCAGGCTGCCATGAAGCTACTCGCCGAGCGTGTCGTCTCTTATGGCATCACACTGACGCGCACCTCCAACTGCTGGAACGATTTTGCGGCAATGCGCGACGAGTTGCGCGATCTGCGCGACTTGGGCATGGATACGATCGTCAACCTGATTTACACCGTCTCGCCGCGCCACACCGATGAATACTATGCGCGGAAAGCTCGCGAAGCGGCGGCCATCCGGCCCTATCGTATCTGCTTCAAAGACGTGGGCGGCCTGCTCACTCCGGTGCGGGCTAGAACCTTGCTCCCGGCGATCTTGCAAAATGCCGGCGATTCGCCGGTCGAGTACCATGCTCACTGTAACAACGGTTTGGCGACACTCTGTTATATCGAGGCGGTAAAGCTCGGCATCACCGCGTTACACACCGCAGTACCGCCTCTCGCCAACGGCTCTTCCCAACCGTCGATCATGAATGTCGCGAGAAACCTCCGTGCCCTTGGCCATACGCCAATCATCAACGAAGATGCGATCAAACCCGTGGAAGAGCATTTTACTGCCGTCGCCATGGCGCAGGGTCTCGCCATCGGTAAACCCTTCGCGTACGACGAGGCGCAGTATCTGCATCAAGTTCCCGGCGGCGTGATTTCCAATCTTCGCCATCAGCTGCGCCTGATCGGCAAAGAAAATCGACTGGCGGAAACGCTCGAAGAAGCCGCGCGCGTACGCGCCGATTTCGGCTATCCGATCATGGTCACGCCGCTGTCGCAATTCGTCGTGAGCCAGGCGGCGATCAACGTCATCGTCGGCGAGCGCTACAAAGAAGTCACCGATCAAGTGATTCAATACGCGCTGGGCATTTGGGGCAAAGAGGCGCCGGAAATAATGGCGCCGGATATCAAAGATAAGATCCTGAGCCGAAGCCGGGCCAAAGACTGGGAGAACTGGACGGCGCCGGACTTGAGCTTGCGCGAAGTCCAGCAAAAATACGGCGCGACGATTTCCGACGAAGAGTTGTTGCTGCGCATCTACGCCGGCCCCGAGGCGGTCGACGCTCTCTCCGTCACCAGCGCACCCAAACCTCAACTTGACGGCAAACGATCGCTCCTCCAACTGATCGAAGAGCTCAGCAAAAAAACGGATTGCAACCGGATTTTCATAAAACGTAACGGCTTGTCCCTTACCCTTGGAAAGTCAACGAATAAAGACCTCCGGTAGGGCGGATTTCAAACCCGCTGCTACTCTGCCATGTTTGTCTTTGCGCTGAACGAGCCTTAAGGATCGAAGCATGAATTACCATGGCCTGCGCGATTGGCTTGAGAAGATCGACCGACGTGGCGAGCTGCGAACGCTCGAACACGTGGATTGGAATCTCGAAATGGGCGCCATCGTCGACGTGCTCTACCGCGAGCATCCGCCCTATCCGCCGGCGTTGATCTTTGACAAGATCAAAAATCACAAGCCCGGCTATCGCGCGCTTTTCGGCCATTTCGCCTCACCGCAGCGCATCGCCCTCACCCTCGGCGTTGAAGACGACTTCGATCACGTGCTCGAGTTCACCCGAATCTATCACGACAAAATTAAACGCTGCGCGCCGATCCCGAGGGTAGAAGTCACCAGCGGACCGGTACACGAGAACGTCCAGGAAGGCGCCCGCGTCAATCTCTTCGATTTTCCCGCGCCGCTGCTTCACGAAAAAGACGGCGGCCGCTATATCGGCACCGGCCATCTGGTGATTACCAAAGATCCCGATTCGAACTGGATCAACGCCGGCACCTATCGAATCATGTTGCTGGACCGAATCAGCGCCGGCATCTACATCGGTCCCGGCAAGCACGCCTATATCCACAAACAAAAGTATTTCGAAAAAGGCGAGGCGATGCCGGTCAACGTCGTCCTCGGAAGCGATCCGCTAGATTGGTTTGCGGCGTCTTGTCCGGTGCCGGAGGGCATCAGCGAGTTCGATTTTGCCGGCGGCCTGCGCGGCGCACCGACCCAAGTCGTCCGCAGCGACATCACCGGCCTGCCCTATCCCGCCGATGCCGAGATCGTGTTGGAAGGCGAGATCCGTCCCGGCGAATTACGCGACGAAGGACCGTTCGGTGAATGGCCCGGCTATTATGCAAGTCCGAAAAGCCCCGAGCCTTTTATCCGCGTCAAACGTATTCTGCACCGCAACGAGCCGATTCTCTCCTGCGCCAACCCGGCGCGTCCGCCGCACACGCTGACGCTGCTGCGCGCGATTACGCGCTCGGCGCATGTTTGGGAAGAGATCGAAAAAGCGGGCGTGCCGGACATTCGGGGCGTCTGGTCGCACGAGCCGGGGCCGCGGCAATTCACCGTGGTCGCCATCAAACAGCGCTATCCCGGCCATGCAAAACAAGCCGGTTTGATCGCTTCGCAGTGTTTCTCCGGCGGCTATCAGAATCGTTTCACTATCGTCGTCGACGACGACATCGATCCGACGCGTATCGACGACGTGGTCTGGGCGTTGTCGACGCGATGCGACCCGGCCGATGACATCGACGTGCAACGCCGCTGCTGGTCGAGCTCGCTCGATCCGATGATCCATCCCGATTCGAAAATATTCTTGAACTCGCGCGCCGTGATCGACGCTTGCCGGCCGTACGAGTGGCTGGCTAAGTTTCCCGAAGTCGCGGAGACTGGTCCCGAGCTGAGGAAGAAAGTCCTCGGCAAGTTCGGCCGCGCATTCTTTGGCCTCAGATAAATATTTACGCCGCGCAATCGTGTTAATCTGCACTACGATAGAAATCGCAAAATCTCCCGGCGCGTAAAAATTACCGGCTCTTTGTGGAGGAATTTCTCTTCCTCCCGCCCGTCCACAATCTCCTAAAGCTCGTAAATCCGGCGACTTCCGGCTGGCCTGCGCTTTGCGTTTTTAATCCGCAGGAGGGAAAAACCATGAAATATGGCGTCTTCATATTTACGCTGGTTTTTATCCTTAAGGCTATCCCGATTTCAGCATTTGAGTTGAAACATTTTGCGCGCGAAGAGCGCCGTTTGGACATCGAGCTAGAGCGGGTTCCTGCTCAGGCACAGCAAGACTTCGATAATTACATCGAGGAACTGGCTGCGGCGGCGCAAAAAGACGCGACGCCGGAAGAACGGGCGCGCAAAGAGGACGCCGCCAAGGAGCGGCAGCTAAAAGTGATGAATCCGATAGTCCTCTTTCGTTGGTAGTAAGATTTGCCAGAAGCGCCGTGTGCGCGACATTCACCGTGCTTTCGGTTCTACCTGTCAATCCCGTCTCACAAATCAGATCCCGAAACCACGCATTTTTTCGCTCATGGCGAAAGATCGATCGGAGCATTGACAGCCGCGAAGCGCCCTTGTTATAGCCGTCTCAGTCGATCGTGAAAGGAAGTTACCGCATGCAGATCATCGATGCCGACGGCCACGTCAACGACCGCCCTTGCATGGGCGAAATCTCGAGATTTATGCCGCCGGGAAACCGCACCGAGGTCTTCCCTGCTTTCGATCACATTCATTTCCATTTTTTAGAAGGCGGCGAGAAACGCTCGCGCACAGGTAATGTCGGACCCAAAGAGTGGGTGGAATTTTTGGACGAAACGGGGATCGACTGGACGGTGGTGTATCCAACCGCAGGTCTGGCCGTGGGTAGAATCATTTCCGAGGATTGGGCCATCGCCGCCTGCCGTGCCTACAATAATTGGCTGTATGAGAAATTCACCAAGGTCAGCCCGCGCATCAAAGGCATGGCGCTGATACCGATCCAGGACGCCGAGGCGGCCGCGGCGGAGCTCGACCGCGCGGTGAAAGAGCTCGGCATGGCCGGCGCCATGCTGCCTTCCAATGGCGAAGGCATCAAAGGCCATTTCGGCTCGAAGATCTACTGGCCGATTTACGCGGAGGCTGAAAAACTCAACGTGCCGCTGGCCGTTCATGTCGGCGCGCTGCACCATCTCGGCATGGACAGCATCGGCGTTTACTATCCGGTCCACGCGCTCGGCCACCCCTTCAGCATCATGGCGCAAGCCGCCGCGATGCTTTCTTACGGCGTTTTCGACCGTTTTCCCAGATTGCGCGTCGGCTTTCTCGAAGGCGGCGCCACCTGGGTGCCGTTCTTCATGGACCGTCTGGATCGATCTTATCCGCACCATCTGCAGGTCGACATCAACGGCGAATTTTTGCCAAGCTCGCACCCCAACGTCGCGGCCAGCGAATATTTCCGGCGCCACATGAAAGCGGGCAGGATCTTCGTCGGCTTCGACGGCGACGACCACGGTCTCGGATATGCCGTCAAAGAAGCAGGCAACGAATCCTTGCTCTTCGCCACGGATTTCCCGCACGAAAGTTTCGACGCAAAATCCTGCCGCGTCGAAATCGACCATGTGCTCCGGCGCGAGGACCTCACCCAAGGCGATAAACAAGCGATCCTGGGTCAAAACGCCAAGCGCTTCTACGGCATCGATTGAAGCGGCATTACGCTAAGGGCGACAGGCGTTAAACTTGCAAGGTTTGAACTCTTTGAACGGCTTGAACAATAAAATTTAAATTCAACGGGAGTCCCGATGGCAACCAGCAGTCCTGCAAAGTCCGCGGCGCAAAACCGAATCAAAGGTCCGCTTGTCTGGCTCGACATGGATCAGCAAGAGCTCGACGATGCTTACGATCAAAGCGTCTATGCGCCCAACCAACAACTGGTCGGCAACCGGCGTCGGCTCGCCAGCGAAGCGACAGTGAGACGCCTCGGCCCGCCTCAACGCGTCGCTTACGGCCCGACGGAAATCGAAAAGCTCGACATTTACAAGGCGCATCGATCCCATGCGCCGATTCTCATTTTTATTCACGGCGGCGCTTGGCGTAACGGCCTCGCCAAGGAATTCGCCTTCCCCGCGGAAATGATTCTCGACGCCGGCGCGCACTTTGTCGTGCCGGACTTTGTGCAGGTGAAAGATGCCGGCGGCAGCTTGATGCCGATGGCCGATCAGGTGCGCCGAGCCGTCGCCTGGGTGTATCAAAACGCCGCGAGCTTCGACGGCGATCCCGAGCGCATCTATATCTCCGGCCATTCCTCCGGCGCCCATTTGACCGGCGTCGCCTTGGTCACCGATTGGCAGAAAGAATTCGGACTACCGGCGAACTTGCTCAAGGGCGGGCTTTTGATCAGCGGCATGTACGATTTGACGCCGGTCCGGCTCTCCAAACGCAGCGAATATGTCCGATTCACCGATGAGATCGAGCAGGCGCTCAGCTCCCAGCGCCACCTCGATCAATTGAATGCGCCGATCATCGTCGCCTACGGCACACAAGAGACGCCGGAGTTTCAGCGCCAGAACCGCGAGTTCGCCGCGGCCGTCCAAGCCGCGGGCAAACCGGTCGAGCTGATCGTCGGCGAAGGCTTCAACCATTTCGAGATGCAGGAGACCCTCGGCAATCCCTACGGCATCGCCGGCCGCGCCGCGCTGAAGCTGATGGGCCTGTCGATGAAGCGGGCTGAGGAGGATTTATGAGCCGAATGCCGCGCGCCAGACGCGAGGATTTATCGCTCGAGCATCAGCAGATTTGGGATCACATCAACGCCGCGCGCAGCGGCGGAGGCGGTCCTTATTCGATGTTGCTCCATTCACCGGTGATGGCACAACACTTCGCCGCCACCGAGGACTACTTTCGCAACAATTCCCTGCTTTCCGATGCTGATCGCGAGATCATCATCTTGACCGCAGCGCGCGAAGTCGAGGCGCGCTACGCCTGGTCGCGCCATGAGGTCCGTGCCCATAAGGTCGGTATCCAATCGGAGGTCATCGAAGCCCTGCGCGCCAAAGCTCCCTCTGAAAAATTTGCCGCCAGAGTGCGGCTGCTCGTCGAGTTTACCCGCACGCTGATGCACGACCACACCTTATCTGACGATCTGTTCGCCCGCATGGAGCAGGAATTCGGGCGGGCAAAATTTGTCGAAGCGGTCGGCCTTCTCGGTCACTACATCACTATCGGCACGGTGATCCGAATGTTCGATGTCAAACCGCCCGAGGGAATCAAAACATTCTAAGGAGAAATCTTCACCGAACCGCACGCCAAGGATCGAGATGAAAAGCCGTTACGCCGGCTCCGCCGTTCCGGTGATCGCTACCATTCCGTGGGTGTGCTGAAATAAATTTTCGCAGCCTCGTTCGTTCACCAGTACCGGGCCGCCGAAACTGAATTCGATTTTGCCGTCGGCCGATTGCACCGCCGGCTTCCAGACAAAGGCGTTGCCTTCTTCGATGCGCAGATCGCCGAGCCGTCCGGCCTGCGCCGGCAGCAGTGGACCGTCGTCGCCGTAACCGCAGCCTTGCAGCCGCGCGACGGTTTTCATGCCGCGCTTGGCGCCCAACCCGCTGACAAATTCGCTCAGCGCACCGAAGCGGGTTCCCGGCTTGATCATCGCCAAGCCCTCTTTGTAAATCTCCCTGTGCAGTTCGATCACCGGCTTCCACGAGTCGGGAATTTTACCGAGCAAAATAGGTTGGCAGACCTGGGTGAGCTCGGCGCCGAGGATGGCATTCACTTCGTTGGTGATCAGCGCGTTGGATTCGAGCCGCCGCCCGAGCGGCGGATTGCTGTACCGTTTTGGTTTCTCCACGCCGAGCGGATCGATCGTGAAAGCCAGCGGGAAATATTCGCTGCGGAGTTCGAGCAAGCGCGCCAGCACATCGGCATAGAGGGTTGCCGCATCGCCGCCCGGACGCGCCAGCGTAATCAATTCGTCGAGACCGGCGGCGGCGACTTCGGTCGAGCGTCGTACAAAGGTGATCTCCTCCGCGCCTTTGACGTAGCGCGCGAAACCGACCGTGTCGGTGGCGTCTTCAAAAGTCGCATCGGGCAGTCTGCTCATCACCCGGGCGAGCGCGGAATGATTGACCACGCCGTCAATCGAACTGCAGTGCGTCACCGCGCCGCCTTTCATGCCGGCGACGCCGATTCGCGCCCGCGCCATGCCGAGATCGAGCAACGCTTCAGCCATGGGTTCGGCCCACTCGCGGCCGGTTTGCCAGGGCTCGAGCACCCAGGCGTTGCTCGAACGCCGATCGGCTATCACGATCGGCGCACGTCCATCGGTCGGCAGCACCATCGCCGAGCAGCGCAGTTGGGTCATGTAGCGGCCGTCGATGCCGTTGCCGAGCGGCACCAAAATACAGTCGAAGCCGTCCCGAGCCGCATGGGCGCGCACCGTCTGCCAGCGCCGGTCGCGTTCCGTCAGTGAATAGCCGTTCCAGATATGAACCGTTGCTCCCGCGCCCGGCGGCGTTGTCCAAGGCATGCTTGATTCCTCTAAAAGTTGCCGGTGACCGGTTCTCGGTTGCCAGATCAATAGAACTGGACTGAGTACCGACAACCGACAATTATGTGACTTCCACCATTCCCGGCGCGCGTTTCACCAGCGGCTCGCCGCCCTTTTCAGTCACCAGGACGCAGCCGCCCCAACTGGTGTCGAATGTCCCGTCCGCGCTGTGGGCGATCGGTTTAACGATGAAGACGCAATCTTTTTCGATCAGCAACTCGCGGTTGCGCGCGCCGCGATTTTGCGGCGTGAACAGCGGACCGTCGTCGCCGTAGCCGCGCCCGTGCATGAGCAGCTGGCTCTTCATGCCGCGCTTCGCGCCGAAACCGTTGATGAGATCCATGAATTCGCCGAACGGTCGGCCCGGCGTCAAATGTTCCAAGGCGGCGTAGTACATATCCCTCTGCAACTCGATCGCCGGCTTCCAAGCGTCGGGTATTACGCCCAGCAGAATCGGCTGCTGCTCCTGAGCGATCAGGCCGCCGAAGACGGCGTCGACTTCGTTGGCAATGCGGTACATCGGCTGCAGTGTCCGTCCTTCGGCCGGATCTTCGAAGCGCGGCAGCCTGCCGCCGCCGTGCAACCCGCTGTAAAACGCCATCGGATAGTATTCGCTGCCGAGCCCGACCATGCGCTGCATGACGCGGGTATAAAGCAAACCTTCATCCATACCCGGACGGGCCAGCTCCACCATCTTGTCGATCCCGGCCGCGGCGATCGCCGCACCGCGGCGCAGACAGGCGATTTGCTCCGCGCTCTTGACGTAACGGGCACGGCCAATCACCTCCGTGGCATTTTCTAAGCGGGCGTGGGGCAAGCGGCGCAGCACTTCCACATAGGAGCTATGATTGACCACTCCGTGAAAGGCGCGGCCATGAGTATAAAAGCCCCGTTGAATTCCCGACACGCCGATTCGGGCGCGCTCCAGGCCGGCATCGATCAGCGCTTGCGCCATGCTTTCGCCCCAGGAACGCTCCACCGGGCGAAGTTCCTTCACCCAAGCGTTGGACGAATCCTGATCCGAAACGACGATCGGCGCGCGTCCGTCGGCGGGCAAGATCACCGCACCATTTTCCAGCTGGGTTAAAAAGCGGCAGTCCGAACGCGTGCCGCGCGCCTGCTCCAGGGAGAGATGCAGGTTGCGCCCGTCGACGCAAAGCGGCACGAAGATCGCGTCAAAGCCGGCCTGGGCCGCGTTGTCGCGCACGCGCCGCCAGCGCCAGTCGCGCTCGGCGAGCGAGTAACCGCTCCAGTGAATTTCCGCCGGTGCGTCCATAACGAGTCAGATCAACCGTTTACAAAAACAATTTATGTTCCAGTCGACTTACTCTTCTTCGCCGAGCATGGTACCGCGGCAACGGCGTGCGCCGCAGAAGCAGGCATGCTCCCGTTTCGCCGCTTGGGTATGGCGCTCGCCGATCTGCAAGTTGTAATCGTAGGTCAGCTCTTCTCCCGGTTGAATGTTACGGCCCGCATCGATGAAGACGCGCGCGCCTTCCTCGGCGATCTCGCAGTTGGGCGCGCAGGAATGATTGATCCAGCGCGCCGAGTTGCCGCGCCGGGTGGCGTCGATGACCAGGCCGCCGTCCACGGAGAAAAGCATCGTGTGCGGCGAACTCTCATGGATGCGGCTGTAACGTCGATCGGCTTCGGCGTCGGAGATCAGCTCGCCCTTATACTCGACGATGCGCTTGCCTTTGGGGATGGCTTTTAACGCGAACACGCCCCGGCCATGGATCGGCGAGCGGCGCACGGCGAAATTTCTACTGATTTTTTTTTGCTTTTTCGGTTTATTCATAGCGGGGGCGCTGCTGGAAAAGAAATTACCGGCGCCCGGTCTCCATGTTTTTGATGAATCGCAGCATACGCTCGGCGGGACGGGGATCTTTGGACTGCCCGTAGAGGCGCTGGCGCATGCGGTCGAGCTCGCCGCTCTGCAGGCGCTCGTAAAGCTGGCTGCGTTTGCCGAAGGGGCTCATGACCATATCGGCGGCGATCGCCATCAAGCGCAGATGATCCTTCGTACTGGGTGCGCCGCCGCGAAAGTAGCGCTCGATGAAGGGACCAATTTCTTGACTGGCGAGATCGGAGGCGCCGCCGCTTAACATGAGCGTGCTGGTCAGTAAACCTTCCAGGGTTCGCTCAGCGCGATCCGAGGCTTCGATGCTGTGCACGCGATAAGCGGGGCTCAAGAGCGGCGCCCAGGTTCCGCCCGGGCTCAGATAACCCCTCATTTCGCCGGCTTGAATGCACGAGCGCAGAATTTCAATATCTTGCATCAACGACGAGAGCAATAGCTGCGACGAACCCGTCGACTGCCGTTTGGCGTATTGCGTCAATAGTTGGGCAATACCGAGGAAGCCTTCCAACTTTGTAACAAGCCGCAGCATCGTCGAGTACTGGCCCCAGGTGTGGATGTAATTGATACCGGCCAGGAGCTTTGGGTCCTTGTAAACGAACACCCTTTCCCAAGGCACCACGACGTCGTCGAAAATCAGCGCGGCGTCGACTTCGTCGAAGCGCGTGGTTAACGGATAGCGTTCGGGATCGGCGTGCTCGGCGTAAAGATCGCGGCAAACCATCTTCAGTCCCGGCGCGTTCATCGGAATGGCGAAGGCGATGGCATAGTCCGGCTCGTCGGGATCGCGCGGCCGATTGGGGTAGACCAACACTTCATCCGAGATCGGCGCCAGCGTCGCCAGCGTACGCAGGCCGCGCACCACCGGCCCTCTTTTGGTCTCGCCGACGATATGCAGGATCAAGTCGGGATCTTCCTGCTCGCTCACCCGCTTGGTCCGGTCATAATATTGGTCGGTGAGCGCGTGGGTCAGGCAAAGATCCTTACGGCTTACATCGCGATGATAGGCGCGGGCGTTTTCCGCCCATTGGGGATTGCTTTTTTCGATGACATGGGTCCAGTCGAGCAATCCGACGACGAGCTCGGCGACGAACTCCGGGTAACGCCCCATTTGCCCGAAGGTCTGCTCGGACCAAAACTCGATGTTGCGCCGCTTGCGCGCCAGTTGCTCGCGATCCCGGGGGGGAAAATAGCTGTAAGAGATGCGCTCGCCATCGTGCTCGACGGTCATGATATCCCGATACTCCGGGTCATGCTGTTTGTTATAGATATCGGCCAGGGTTCTGATCGTGCCGGTAAAGCCGGAATGCGCCGTCACGTCGGCGATGCGTCGTCCGGCATGCCAGACCTCGCGGCCGTCGCGCAACCCGCTGACGTACTGCGCCCCTGTTCTGATGGGCATGAAGCGAAACCTCCAGACTGCAAATGCCGAGCGATTGAGCCAGAAAAGATATAACGTCAATTCGCCGCCGGAGGCAAATCGTGTTCGTTCCGGTTGGCCAATTCTTTGGCTGCGAGACGAAAGCGCCGATCATCCGCGCAGAATATCGCAAAGCGGAGCGATGCTAGGAAGTTCATCCAAACGCTCGATCTCGGCCAAGGCCCGTTCGGCTGCGGCTGGGTCGACGGCTTGCTCTGCGCAATCGCGAAACTTCGCTCTGAGTTCTTCCTCGGTCAAGGGATGCTCGGGACCGCCTTTGGCATGTTGCGCCTCGTGGGAAAATGTCCGGCCGTTTTTCAAACGGATCGTGGTTCGGCAAGGGCGGCCGCTCAAATCGGTCTTTTTTAGATTGGGATCGAGGTTCATCCGCACCCGTTCGCCGAGTTTCAAAACCGCCGGATCGCGCACCGCCTGATCGGTGAACGCGTGAATACCGACCTTGCCGTCGATGATCGCCCGCGCCACCAGATAAGGCATGCAGAATTTTCCCTGAATGCCGGTTTGCGGCACGCGGAAGACGATGCGATCGAAGGTATGCTTGACCACATCGACGTCCACCGCTTCGATCATCTCGGCGGTGAGGCCATGCTGGGCTCTGATGTCGAGCACGGCGTCGATCACTTGATGGGTGAGACCGCCGCAAGGATAAGGTTTGATTCTCAAGCCGTCGGTTAAAAGAGCGAAGGAGCGCCCCAGCTCATCGATGGCCGCCTCGTTGATCGCCGCCCCTTGATGATAGATCTGATAAAAACCGCCCGCGGCTTCGATTGCTCTGCCGTTTGCCGTGTAGCCGCCGCGCGCGAGTTTGGCGGCGAGCACGCCATTGCGCGCGCCGAGACCGGTGTGAAGCGGTTTGGTCATAGTGCCGAAGTTAGCCACCACGCCGCTCGCCATCGACGCGACGATACCGAGCGCCATTTCGATTTGCGCCGCGCTCAAGCCAAGCAGTTTGCCGCAGGCCGCCGCGGCGCCAAAAGAGCCCAACGCGCTGGGCGCGTGCCAGCCGTCATGGGCGCTGTCGCGCAGGGAATGCGCGAGCTTGGCAGTGACCTCGTAACCGACCACATAGGCTTCGATCACTTGCCGCCCGCTGGCGCCAAGCGCTTCGCCGAGGGCGAAGACCGCGGGCACGATCGGCGCGGTGGGCTGGCCCATCAAAGTGAAACTATGGTCGAAGTCGAGCGCATGCGCCGCCGTGCCGTTGGCCAGCGCCCCGTTCAACGCGGAGGTCTTGAAGCCTTGACCGATGACCGTGGTTTCTTCTCTGGCATTCTCGTCGCGCACGACCGCGGCACAGATTTTGCCGTCTTCCTCCTGGCTACCGGCGAGGGCCACGCCGAGGCAATCGCGTACGGCCGTTTTGGCTGTCTGCACCGCCGCGACGGGAACGGTGTCGAACTTCAACCCGGTTGCAAAGCGGGCGATTGTTTTTGTTACGTCCATAAATCCCTCCCCAATCATCTGTTAGCAGTTTTTACTCCGGACTTCTTCTAGCAAAGCAGCGCCTCTCTGACCAGACTGAAAGTGACCTCGCATCGGCCCACGTCGACGGCCACTGCTTTTCATGCTACGGGTTATCAAATTGCCGCCATAAGCCATGAAAGAACATACGACGCGAGGCGCGCGCGCCAACGTAGCGCGCAATGCAGGAATCATCAGCGTAGCGGTCATGGCCAGCCGGGTTCTCGGCTTGGTGCGCGACCAGGTCTTCGCCGTGCTGTTCGGCGCCGGGCTGCAGTACGACGCTTTCCTCACCGCGTTTAGAATTCCCAATCTGCTGCGCGATCTGTTCGCCGAAGGCGCGCTGTCGGCCGCTTTCGTCACCACCTTCGCTCAAGTGCAGCAAAGCAAAGGGGAGCAAGAAGCCTTTCGTCTATCGAATCGCGTCGCCACGGCGCTGATGCTTTTGCTCAGTTTGATCTGCGTCATGGGCTGGATCTTCGCACCCTCCATCGTCTATTTGCTCGCGCCCGGGTTCTTCGATGTGCCCGGCAAAGCCGATCTGACAATCCATCTTACGCGCATCATGATCCCGTTTTTGCTGCTGATCGCCTTGGCGGCGAAAGCGATGGGGATATTGAACGCACGCGACAACTTCGCTGTCCCGGCCGTCGCCCCGGTTTTTTTTAATCTCGGCTCGGTTCTCGCCGGTTTGTTCTTGGGTTTTACCCTTGGAAGTTTTCTCGGCCTCAGTCCCATCGAAGGTATGGCGTTCGGCACCCTCGTCGGCGGCTTCCTGCAGTTTGCCGTGCAATGGCCCAGCTTGCGGCGCGCTGGCTTTCGCTACCGCCCCATGCTCAGCTTCACCGACCCGGGAGTGCGTCAGATCATGCGCCTCATGGGCCCGGCTGTCATCGGCACCGCCGCCGTGCAGATCAACGTTTTTGTCAACACCAATTTCGCCTCCGCGATCATCGATCCGTCGACCGGCGCAGTCGCCAACGGTCCGGTGTCCTGGTTGAGCTACGCCTTTCGCTTCATGCAGTTTCCGATCGGCGTTTTCGGTGTCGCCATCGCCACCGCGACTCTACCGCCGCTGTCGCGCAGCACGACGAATCCTAACTTCGACGAATTCCGCCAGACGCTGGCCCACGCGCTGGCGCTGGTGTTCCTCCTGTGCATTCCGTCGGCGGTCGGCCTAGCGGTCCTGGGCCGGCCGATCGTCGCCCTAATCTTCGAACATGGCAAGTTCACCGGCTTCGACACCGTGCAAACTGCCAACGCGTTGGCGGCTTATGCCGTCGGTCTCACCGGCTACGCTGCGATCAAGGTGCTCTCGCCAGCGTTTTACGCACTCAACGACGCGCGCACGCCGATGCTCATCAGCCTGGGCTCGATCGCGGTCAATTACGTGATGAACACGCTTCTCGTCGGCCCCTTCGGCCACGTCGGTTTGGCATTTTCCACCTCCACGGTGGCGCTGGTCAATTTTTTGCTGCTGGCGCTCCTGATGCGCCGCCGGTTGGAGCGGCTCGAAGGACGCAAGCTCGGAAAAACGGTTCTGCGCATCGCCGCCGCATCTTTGCCGATGGCGGCGACGGCATGGCTCAGCAGCGAATTGGCGACCGCGCTGCCGCTTGGTGGCCTATGGCTTCATCTCGTGCAGGTGATCGGCGCCATCGCTTTGGCGGCCGGGGTTTTTTATTGCTGCTGCCAATTACTACGGATCGAAGAATTGCCCGAGGCGGTCGATGCCATTGTTGGCAGATTCGTGCGCCTGCTGCTGCGTCGATGATTGTTGGAGATTCGGAGCGGTTTTTTTCAACTGGCCCGCGTCGCGGCCGCAGGCGTTGACAGCCCCGCTGCGAAAATTTAACAATCCCTCGATCCGAAGGAGGTCCTATGCCGAAAGTCAGTTCGCTGGGCCACGTCGGCGTTTACGTCCGGGACATCGAGCGTTCGGTCGCCTTCTACCGCGACATCCTCGGCTTGCAAGTGAGCGATCGCAGCCCGCGCGGCGGAGTTTTTATGACCGCGCAGGACCGCGCGCTGGAACATCATGAGTTGCTGTTAGCGCCGGGACGCAGCGACGAGGGCAACGTTAATATTCTGCAGCAAATCTCTTTCCGCTGCGCGACGTTAAAGGACGTCAAAAATTTCTACCATACTTTCGTCGACAACCGGGTGCCGATCAACCGCGTCGTCAGCCACGGCAACACCGTCAGCGTCTACGCCCAGGATCCCGACGGCAATTCGGTAGAAGTCTACTGGCCGAGCGGCTTTGATGTGCCACAGCCCTTCGGCAAGCCGATGGATCTGACCAAGAGCGATGCCGAGATCCGCGAGCAGTTGAATCAGATCTTAAAAGAGTGGGAAGAGTCTGCTGAGAAATAAAAAAGTTTAAGCTGGGGCCGCGCAATTGTTGGTCTGTAGCAGTGCCAGCGAGTGCCAGCCGAGTGGAGATGACCCATGCCACACATTCCTTATGTCGATCCCGAAACGGTGAGCGATCCCGAGATCAAAGGTTATCTCGAACGGGCACGCCGAGAAGGCACGCCTCGCCCGGAAAGCCAAGCGGTGCGCGCTCATGTTCCCAATGTCATCCGCGCTTTCTCTCAGGCTTGGGATCTCACCTTCCGCAACGGCGTTGTCGATCACGCGCTCAAAGAGCTATGCCGAGTCTACGTTTCGAAATCGATCCAGTGCGAATATTGAGGCGTGCAGCGCTCCGTCCAGGCTGGACGGCAAGGCCTCACCGAAGAAAAGTACGATGAGCTGCTCAACTTCACCGACTCGGACAAGTTCACCGAACGAGAGAAAGTCGCGCTGACCTATACCAGCGCGATCGCTTGGAACTCCGACATCGCCGACGCCGCGCTGTGGGAAAAACTCCATCGGCACTTCACCATCCCCGAGTTGGTCGAGCTGGGCTTTTTCATCGGCCTCACCCTCGGCCAGCAGCGCTGGATCAAAACCCTCGGCATTGACCACGGCGCCGTGCTCGGCGACACATCGGCTGGGCTGGCGCCGGTCGTTAAATTCGATTGAGATTACGTTATCGCGATCGAGTCTTTTCATGTCCTTTCCGTCCGGGAGATGCTGTCGCCTATCCGCATGTTCTTGTAACGGTAGGATCGGGCGCGGCAGCAAGGTGAGGCTCTAAGTCACCGGTGCGTTCTGGCGAATCTCAAGAGCGGCACCATCGTCGACGACGAATATGGTGAGCATTTCGCGGCGATTGCGCACCGTGATCGCGTGCCGTGGCAAACCGGTCACCTGCAACCCTGCTTGCGCAGCGACTTCTTCCGAAACGACCAGCGAGCACGCGTACTCCTTGGTCAGATCTTGCAGCCGGCTGGCCACGTTCACGGTATCGCCGATCGCCGTGAGATGAATGGTCGAGCCATAACCCATGCGACCGACCACCGCCGGCCCGCAGTGAATCCCGATGCCGATCTTCAGCGGTTCGGCAAGCTCGCCGGCGAGCGCCTCGCTCAATGCTTTGACTTGCTCGACCATGCGCACCGCCGCCGCCAGCGCTTGCCGGCAGCCCGATTGCGGCCCGCTTTCAACGCCGAACAAGGCCATGACACCGTCGCCGATGAATTTATCGACGGTGCCGCCGGCCTGGAGGATGCACTCGCCCACGGCTTCGAAATAACTGTTTAACAGAAAAACTAGATCATAGGGCAGCTTTTGCTCGGCGATGCCGGTAAAGGTGCGCAGGTCGGCGAACAACACGGCGATGGTGCGCTCTTGGCCGGCCAGATACGACGGCTGAGCATAACCGTCGCTCGCTCGCGCCGTGGCCGGCACCAGCGGCGTGATGGAAATATTGTCCGTCGGCCGAAGCTGGCAAGCCAGGCGAACGTTGGGCGGTGCGCCGACGCGTTGGAGCACTCTTTGTTCGGCGGCGCCTGGCGGCGGTTGCCTCGACAAGCCTTGAGTGACGCGAATGCGGCAAGTCGAGCAACGGCCGCGCCCGCCGCAGACCGAGGCGTGGGGAATGCCGGCAAAGCGGCTCGCTTCCAGAACCGAGAAGCCGCGCGGCGCCTGCACTTCGCGTCCCGCAGGATAGGTAATGCGAATCCGGCGCCGCCGCTCGGCCAGGTCGCGGGCAACGCGGGCGAGCAGCGTCAGCACGACAGCGAACCCATAGGTCGCAATGATCGCGTCATCGAGACGGTAAATAGAATCCCGTTGACTGCGTGGCGGGACTTTGGCTTGCGCCAGAACCCGCTCGATCCAATCGGGCTCGCGCGCGATCAGGTTGTCGACCTCGTGACCCGCTTGGGAAAAGCCGAGGAGACCGAGCACCGGCAAAAGGAGGGCGCAGCCGAGAAGGCTAGGCGCCACCCGGCCGTACCAAGATCGCAATCGCAACCAAAAATGGAAGCCGATGCAGCCATGCAGCCAGGCGACGGTAATCAGCAGCGTCTGTTTCAGGCCGTCCCAGGGTGAGGCGTACCAGAGGGTGAGCACAAGCAACGAATAGGAGTCTTCGACGCCGAACCATTCATGCTGCATGCGCGTGCCGACGAAGTGTAGCGAGAGCAGCGGCGGAATCGACAAGCCCAGGGTCAGTTGCAGCGCCTCCCACAAAGGAATGCGCAGATGACGGCGTTGATAGAGCGACCAGAGGGCGAGCGAGAAATGGGTCAGCAACGACCCATACAAAAGCGCCGTTCCGACCGGGTTGCGCCACAGCGCCAGGAACCATTCTCGTCCGGTTTCCATGGCGCCGAGTGAGATCAGACCAAGGGCATGATTGAGCAGGTGCGTTGTCAGGTAGGTGAGCAGGATCAAACCGGTGGTCAAGCGCGTGCGACGAACATTCATAGGGGAGCCCGTAATCTACTACGTCTGCGCCTGCGCCGTCTATGATCGCAGCCGATTCTAAACAATGTGGCAGCCGAACGATCGCAACGCGATCGTTCTGGAAAATCCCGCCTCATGCCTCACGCCTTAAACTTCGCGCCTGCTTTCCTCCTGTTGACTCCCTTCGTAAACTCATCCTATGAATAATGGGACGCGCGGCTATTTGTCGGTTTGGCTCACATCTCGCTGCGCGCCAACCGTTCAAGAATCAAGCGAGGAGTTCGATCATGCTAAACGGATTCAAGGTCATCGACGCCGACCGCCACGTGCTGGAGCCGAGCGACTTGTTTGAAAACTATTTGCCCGCGAAATTTCGCAACCGGGTGAAGATCGAAGGGCCCAACCAGTCGCGCCGCTCCATCGACGGCGAACCGATTTCCGACGCCGACAAACTGCGCGACACTTCGAAGCAGGAGGATTTCGGCTTTACTTTTGCCGGATCGAAACGCTGGCGCGAGACTTTTGCCGACGCTTTGGCAGCGAAATTCGACGCGCCGTCCAACTTGCGCGACATGGACCGCGAAGGCGTCGACGTGAGCGTGCTTTTTCCGACGCTCGGTCTCTATATTATGTGGCGCGACAACCTCGATCCCGAGTTGAGCGCGGCGATCTGCCGGGCCTACAACACCTGGCTCGCCGACTATTGCAGCGCTGATCCCGAGCGGCTGCACGGCGTCTGTCTGATCCCGCTGCAAGATCCGGCGCGCGCCGTCGAGGAACTGCGTTACGCCAAGGAGAAGCTCGGCCATGTCGGCATTTTCTGGCGGCCGAACAAGCTCTGCGGCCGCACGCTGTCGAGCCCGGATTATTTTCCGATCTATGAAACCGCCGCTGATCTCGGCGTCGCGGTCTGCGTGCATGAAGGGGCGCGCACCGTGCTTCCGCAAGCCGGCTCGGACCGCTACAGCGAGTTCGGCCGCCATATCGCCTGTCATCCGCTTGAGCAAATGCTCGCGAGCTTGAATTTTTGCGCCGACGGCGTGCTGGAAAAATTTCCCGAGCTTAAAGTCGCTTATCTCGAATCGGGCTGCGGCTGGGTGCCGTTTTGGCTTGAGCGGATGGACGAGCATTGGGAGCATGAAGGGCACGGCCGGGCGAAGGTTACCAAGGAAAAGCCCAGCTATTATTTCAAGCGGCAGTGCTGGGCGAGCTGCGAAGCCGGCGAAGAGCTCGCGCCGGCGTTTGTCGAGCATGTCGGCGCCGATTATCTGACCATCGCCACCGATTACCCGCATAGCGATTGCATCGGCAAATTTCCCGATCGCACCGTGGGCGATCTCACCAAGAACGATCATATTGCGACCGAAGCGCGGCGGAAAATTTTATGGGACAATCCGCTGCGCCTATACGGACTGGAGGTTTAACGGAAATGGGCAAGTTTCACGTAGTGTACTTCGGCAGCAACGACGTGCCGGTGGATCTCATCAAACCGATTTTGGCCGAGATCGACGCAGACATGACGATCCGCCGCCCGACCAACGACGCCGAAGTCGTGGAGATGGGCAAAGACGCCGACGGCATCATCATGCACGGCTCGGTGCCACTGTCGCGCGAAATCATCGCGCAGCTCAAGCGCACCAAAGTGATCTGCCGCACCGGTGTCGGCGTCGACCGCATGGACCTCGCCGCGGCCAAGGAACATGGCTTGATCATCTGCAATGCCGCCGGCTGCAATTCCATCGAGGTCTCGGAGCAAGCTATCGGCTTATTGATCGCAATCTCGCGCAAGCTCATGCGCATGAATCAGTACGTGCGCGACGGCAAATGGCGGCGCCACACCGCCGAGTTGCACGCTTATCGCGGCCGCGTGTACCGCATTCAGGGCCGCACCATGGGCATCGTCGGTCTCGGCCACGTCGGCAAACAAGTCGCCCCGCGCGCCCAAGGCATGTGCTTAAACGTGCAAACCTACGACCCGTATCTCGATCCCAAGATTGCTGAAAAGATGAGGGTCAAAATGGTTTCCTTTGACGAGCTGGTGAAAACTTCCGACTTCATCAGCTTGCACGCCCCGCTCACCAGGCAGACGCGCAAGATGTTCAGCATGCCGCAGTTCAAGGCGATGAAAAACACCGCTTATCTGATCAACTGTGCCCGCGGCGGCCTGGTCGACTCGGACGCGCTTTATGACGCTCTGACTGCGGGCGAATTGGCGGGCGCCGCACTGGACGTTACCGACCCCGAGCCGTTGCCCGCAGATCACAAACTCTTGACCCTGCCCAACGTCATCGTCACCTGCCACACGGCAGCAAATTCGGACGAGTCCTACATCGATTGTCAGACCCACGCCGCGCGTGAGGTCGTCAACGTGTTGAGCGGGAAAGGTCCGACCACCGAGGTCAAAGACCCGTGGCTTCTCGCCGAAGCGCAGGACGAGGGTTTTGGCGGCGTATAGTCTGTCGAGCATCAAGCGCATTCATCTATGCGGGGGGCCCCAGTCGAACGAACTTGGGCCTGTCGTTTTTTAGTGCCGTGCTGAATTTGCCCAAAATTTAGATTGCCTTCTCAGTGCAATTTTGTTCCAAACTGCACACCCTTCGGCACACTGATGGAACAATTTTGCCAAATGAGTGATTTTAGGGTGCTCGTGCGCGCTCGGCGAAGAGGTATAGGGGTTGCTGTAGTTGAGGGTTAGCCGAGGTCAGCGCTATGAAGCCTATATTCCGAATCGTCCTCCCCCTCGCGGTTCTCATTGTCAGGCTAAATACGTCGGCCATCGCCCAAACCGACTCGGAGGATTTTTATCGTCCATGGGTCGATTACCGCAACGGCGAGATTTCCGTCGACTTTGACCAGACGCCGGTCACTTTTGCGCTTTACGCGATTCAAGCCAAGACCGGTTTTCAGATCGTCGTTCCCTCGACGCCCGACATCAAAGTGGTGAATCTCAAGCTCCAGCGCCAGCCGCTGGAGCCCGCCGTGCGATCGTTGATTTCAAAGATCGGTTATAAAAACTTCGCGCTGCTTTACGACGAACAAGGGCATCCCCGCCGCGCCGTCGTTCTGGGCGCGCGGGAGAATAGTGGCGACGCGGCCGTTCCGGCTGTCAAAAACGAGCCGACAGCGCCACTTACAGAAAACGAGCGTGACAAGTTGCAAAAAGAGCTGGAGCGCTGGAGCGACCTGAAACAAGAGGAGCGCGGCCGTATCGAAGATCGACTGAAAAACTTGGCGCCGTCCGAAGAGCGCGACCAGCTTGTCAACCTTTACGGCAGGCAGCTCTTGGGTTTGGCCCAGTGAACATGCAGGGCAACACCAACCGATCCAAATTCACCGTGGTAACACACTGAGCAGTTAGCGTCCCCATAATTCGTCCGTCGCGATGCGCGCGCCCTCGGCCATCGCTTGGAACTTCGCCCACCCAACCTGCGGGTGGCCAACGCGCGAGCCGATGCCGCAGTCGGTGCCGGCGATGACATTTTCTCGCCCCATGATTTTTGCGTAGCGCACCAGGCGATCGGCGATCGCTAGCGGGTGCTCGATAAAGTCGCTGTAGTGGCCGATCACGCCGGGGATAAAAATCTTGCCGTCGGGAAATTTGACGTCATTCCACACCCGCCATTCATGGTCGTGGCAAGGATTCGATGCTTCGATCGAATAGGCGCTAGCGCGGACTCTGAGAATAAGATCGACGATGTCTCTAAGCGGAATGTCGTATTTGTGCGGGCCATGGTAACTGCCCCAGCACATATGAAAGCGAATACGATCGATGGGGAGGTCGCGCAGGCCTTGATTGAGCGCATCGATGCGCGTCTCTTGATACCGGCGATACTCAGCCACGCTCATCTCCGGATGCATCTGCCAAGCGTCGGCCAGGTCCGGGTCGTCGATCTGTAGGACAAACCCCGCATCGATGATTGCTTTGTATTCCGCGCGCATGGCGTCGGCGATGGCGAATAGATACGCCTCCTCTGTCGGGTAGTATTCGTTTCTCATCCAGTGCTCCAGTGTGCCCGGCGCGATCGCCGGCAGAAAGGCCTCTTCAACCCGCTTTTCCTGGAGCGCGGTTTTCAAGTTGTCGATGTCCGCTTTCACCTCGTCCTGGCCGATGTACTTGAGCGGCTCGACGCAGTAGAAAACCCGGGCGTGATGGCCGATGGCGGTGCGCCCGCCGCGGTTAAAGTAGTCCTGAAATTCGACCTGATCGCGGCCGAAGATGGATGTCGGTTTGAAGTCCGGCGCCGCGGGCCGCTCGACAAAACCGGAAAGTCGTTCGCGGGTATAACGGGAAAAGTTCGATTTGCCCAATTCTCCGTCGTTGACGATATCGATGCCGCAGTCGATCTGCTTTTGCACCACCTCGGCCACCGCCTCGCGGGTGCGGTGGGCCAGTGCCTGGGCGTCGTAAGCCTTGCCCTCGTTCCTCGCCAAAAGCATTTCCATCAAATCCTTCGGCCGCGCCAAGCTGCCGACGTGAGTGACAAGAATCCGATCCGTGCTTCGCTTCATAAATGACCTCGCCGGCCTGGAACCTTCACGACTGGAACGCCTGGAACTGTTGGAACATTAAGATCTGTCGCGACTTGCCGACAAAAATGACGCTACCCTACGGCGACTCTAACTATTTGTCGCCAGCGGCTCTTCGCTCCATGAGGTATTTCACCAAAAAGGGCCAGACCTGCGTGGCGTCGGCGAGCATCTCGGCATAGATGCCGTTCTTGTCGGCTTTGCGCCAGGATTCGTTCTCCGAGTAGGTGCAGCCGGAAAGATGGCCAAAATGCGGCCTGTCGGGGCAGATGCGGACACCGTAGGTAAATTTGCGATTGGGAAAAGTCGGGCCGAGCCGCTCGTTGACAATCTCGATCAACGGCGCGACGTTCTGCACGTTGTTGCGCGGCACGCCGCCGCCAATGGAAAAAATACCGAAGCGTTTGGCGCCGGTGACGAGCTTGATCAGCTCCTTGCTGTCGCGCTCCAGGTCCATCAGAATCGGGCGCTTGCCGCGGCGCCGCCGCTTGAGGTTGTGAATGTAAATATCGTTGCCCAGCTCCGAGTCGACGAATGCGGGAACAAAAACCGGCACTCGGTGGAGATAGGCGGATTTCAAAATGCCGCGCTCGTTCGGATAGTTCTCGGCCAGATGCTTGCCGATCAGCCGGTTTAGCACGGTCGGGCTGAGCGGCTCTTTACCTTCGAGTTTGTCGATCACCCTGCCGATCACTTCCTCGACGTTGTCGAGATTGGTCTCCGGCTCCAGCGTGTCGGTCACCCGGTTGAGCTTGCGGCGCGCCAACTCGGTGTCGTTGTACTTGGGGTTGTACTTGTAGTGTTTGAGCCCGATGGACGACACCAACCCATGCGCCATTAAAGCGCCGGTGGACGAGATCGCTTGCATAAAGCCCCGCTCGATCATGTCGCAGATGACGAGATCCATTTTGCCGACGGTCATCGCTCCACTGATCGTGAGAAAGCGCATGCAGCTCTTGTCCCTCATCATCGCTTCGAGTGCCTTGGCGCCGTGCGCCACCTGAGCGGCGAGGCCGCCGTAGGGCTCCAGAGCTGAAATCAGCGCGCCAACCGATCTGGATTTTTCGCCGATCCACTCATCGAGGGCCGAGTAAATGACCGGCATGATATAGCGCGGATCGGCGAACACAGCATCGGGAAAAAATCCGTCGCGAATCTGCCCAGGCCGAGCCATGTCGAAGGAGTTGATGAAGAGTGCCCGCGCCGGTTTGGAATAAATCGCCGCTGCATCCCGCTCCGAGAACGCGCCGACGACGATGACGTTTTCGCCGCCGCTCTTTCCCTTCGCGTACTGCGACGGCCGGAGGATTTTTCGGCACCAACGATTGGCGACGAATTTTTTCAAAAGTGTGCCAAGCGGCGTGGCTTCGATACCGTCGTAGAGAAGCAGCGGCTTGTCCTTCGCCGTCGCCATTTCATGGATCGTGTGCGCCAATTCGCCGAGCATGCGCGCGCCGAAGGCGCAGTAGCGCATGGCGGCCACGATATCGCCGACGCTCGCGCATTTTTGCAGATCCAGGGACTTGAGCTCTTCGAATTGCAAGGCTTTCAAAGGATCCCTCTCTCGGAAGTTTTTTGGTTTGTAACAGGCGGTCCAGGTTCAGTCAATTTAATATCCGGTAAAAGAATCGGCCGCGCCGGTCGGACAAATCGACAGGACGAAACGAAATAAAAGGCTAACGCAGCGCCGGCAGCACGGCGCGGGCGCAGCGCTCCATTGACCGTAAGACCTTATCTTGGCCGAGGCCGCCGAAATGAAAGGTCAAACCGACGTGGGTCGTGCCGACCACTTCGATGATGCGCTTGAGGATCCGCGCGCAGCTTTCCGGCCCGCCGAAGACACCTCGGCTATCGCGTACCATCGCATCGTAGTCCAAGTGAGCCAGGACGCGCTGGTAGGCTGGGTTTTCCGGCGTGAGGTTCTGCGCCTCCATGGCAAATCCGCGCCAGCGGTGCCAGTGCTCGATTACCTCGGCGCGCGCCTCTTCGTCGCTGGCGCCGACATAGATCGGATACATGGTGAAGACCTCTCGGTGTTGGACCGGGTGACCGCCCTCGCGCAACGCCGCCCAATACATCTCGACCCGCGGACGCTGCTCTTCGTTGGTCGCGATCCAGGGCAAGGTCATCAAATGATGGCCCCGTTTGCCGATCATATTGAAACTTTCCGGATCGCGGTTTGCCGTCACGTAGATCGGCGGGTGAGGCTGCTGCAGCGGCTGCGGGTAGACTCTGAGCTTGGGAAATCGGTAATGCGCGCTTTGCCATTCAAACTCCCCACCGCCCCACGCCCGCATCACGATATCGAGTGCCTCGGGCAGACGTTTTTGCGCGTCGTTCCAGTCATATCCAAAAACCGCGTACTCGGTGGGATGCATGCCGCGTCCGGCGCCGAAATTCAGCCGGCCGCCGGACAGCTGGTCCACCATGGCGAATTCCTCCGCGATACGCAGCGGATTATGCATGGGCAAGATCGACACCGCGGCACCCAGGCGCAGGCGTCTCGTGCGCTGCGCCGCAGCGGCGAGAATCACCGCCGGACTCGGCATCATGCCGCCGAAGTGACGAAAGTGATGTTCCGTGACCCAGAGCGAGTCGAAGCCAAGGCTTTCCGCCGCGTCCATCTGCTCGAGCCAGCGGCTGTATACCTCTTTGCAGCCGCCGTCTAATTCCGGAACGTAGGTGTTGAGAATATAATAGCCGAAGTTCACGCCTTTTTGATCTCCTCGCCGCCCGATACGAGCCGGTCGAGCCCGCATGGCCAGCCGTGCGAGCTAGAAAATAGGGGGATTTCCTCGGGGCGTCAAGCCGACCGCCTCGAACGAGCGGTCATGACGCCCATGGATGGCGTCAGTTGTTTGCAATTTCACGAGCAAATAAGTTTATTATCGAGGAACAGACCGAGGAGTTTTGCATGTTACGCAGATTGGCTTTTCTAAATTTGTTTGTCGCTGCTGTATTGGCGACAAACGGTTTGTTGATCTTGCCCGGCGCGTCACGCGCCCAGGAGCTCAGTAAGCTCCCTTACGTACCGACACCGCAGGTGGTTGTCGATGAAATGTTGAAGCTCGCCAACGTTACCGCCAAAGATTTTGTCATTGACCTCGGCTCCGGCGACGGCCGTATGATCATCACCGCGGCGCAGAAATTCAAAGCCCGCGGTTTGGGCGTCGATATCGATGCCAAGCTGGTCGAGCGCGCCACCCAGTACGCCAAAGCCGAGGGCGTAGCCGACCGGGTGAAATTTATCGAGCAAGATATGTTCAAGGCCGACATCAGCCGGGCAACCGTCGTGACCCTCTATGTCTTGCCCGACTTCATGGAGAAACTGCGTCCCAAGCTGCTGTCCGAGCTGAAACCCGGAGCGCGCATCGTAGCGCACGACTATTACATGCGCGGGTGGTATCCCGACCGGCAATTTTCACTCACGGTTCCGGAAAAACTCGACGCCAACGGCACCGATAAAGCCTACCTTTATCTTTGGATCGTGCCCAGCGTGGTCGCGGGCAACTGGCGTGTGGAGCTCGATCCCGGCACCACCCGCCGGCAGTTGATCGCGATGGCCTTCGATCAGGAATATCAAATCCTCAATGCCTCGGCGGAAAATATTTTGGGGCCATTGAAAATCGACAATGCACGGATGCGCGGCGACGAGATTGTCTTCGATCTCACGATCGGCTCAAGCCCCTACCGTTTCACTGGCAAAGTGATCAACGGAAAAATGGAAGGCTCTGCCATGACGCCGGGAAGCAAACAGCCGATCCCTTGGCGCGCCACCAAGCTGCCGGCGCAAAGCAAGTGAATTTGACAAGGCAACACGGGTTTCGTACTGAATAGCCATTGAGAGCCAATTCATCGTCGCCATCAAACCGGAACGGAGGGCAAAAGTATGAGCACAGCAACAGCCGTCTACACCCCGGAGACCGTTTTGGCGGGAGAGAAAATTATTTCCGCGGATTCGCACATCCAGGAATCGGAAGATCTGTGGATTAATAATCTTTCGCCGTCGTTGAAAGGCCGATACCCGAAGTTTCCCAAGCGTAACTCACCCGGCGAAAAGCCCGGCGGCTGGGACCCTAAGGCTCGCATCGGCGAAATGGAGACCGACGGCGTTTCCGCCGAAGTGCTCTATCCGACCCTCGGCCTGCGCTTGTTCGCCATGGAAGATGCCGAATGTCAGGAAGCCTGCTTTCAAATCGCCAACGATTGGATGATCGACTACTGCAAAGTAACGCCGGGTCGTTTGATCGGCATCCCGATGATCTCGCTCTACAACATCAAGAACGCGATCAAGGAGCTCGAACGCTGCAAGAAGGCCGGCATGGTCGGCTGCTTGATCTGGCAAGTGCCTCCTGAGCACTTGTCGTTCCGGACCGATTACTACGACCCATTCTGGGAAGCCGCGGCGGAGTTAAACATGCCCGTTAACCTGCACATCCTCACCGGCTTCAACTACAGCCGCTGGGAGCGCAAAGGGCTCGACGTCTATAAAACCGCGGTCAATGACAAGGTCAACGACGCGGCCAACACGCTGTTCGACCTCATCTTCACCGGGGTTCTTTCACGTTTTCCGAAATTGAAACTCGTCTACGTCGAGAACGAATGCGCCTGGCTGCCTTTTTACATGCATGAATGGGACAAATATTACCTGCGCTTCAAAAGCAAAGTGCCGCTGCCGTTCATGAAGAAACTGCCGGGTGAATACGTAGCCGAACAGGTTTACGCGACATTTTTCAGCGATCCGACCGGCGGCTTGCTCATGAGCCGCTATGGTCAAGACACTTTTATGTGGTCCAACGACTACCCGCACGCCGCATCGCCGTGGCCACACTCCCGCAAGGTAATCGCCGAAGAGCTCGGCCACTTGCCGAAAGACGTGCTGCGCAAAGTCGTGCGCGAGAATGTGATCAAGCTCTACGATTTAAAAATAGACGGGATCAACAACTGACATGCTCCGTGAGAGGGAGCATGTCACCCTGAGCGAATGCGAAAGGTCTAGAACCGCATCAAAACAACAAATTTTGGAAAGGATGATCTAAAGATGCAAACCGGCGCAACCGCAGCCAAGTTAACCAACCAGGAAAAACCGAAGACCGCGTTGTTCTCGTTGAAAACGCCCTACATGAAACAAGGCCGAGTGACCCAGCTCGTCGCCGAGACGGCCAACATGTGGATTCACACCAAGATCAACGCCGAGGGCGGTGAAAACGAAATTCACAAGCACATGGACGAAGACCACGCCTTCATCGTTCTCGAAGGCCAGATGAGCGTGTTCGACGAAAACGGCGGCGAGATCGAAGTGAAACAGTACCAGGGCGTGATGATTCCGAAGGGCGCCTATTATCGCTATCTGAATACCGGTGAAGGTAACCTGGTTGTCATCCGCGTCGGCGCCGGCATCAAAGGCCAGCAACAGGGCGGCCAGGAAATGCGCCTTGGCACCGACGGCAAGCCGGTGGTGACGGGAACGCCGCAGAACCGTAATCTCCCGCCCATCGAAGCCGGCACCTTTTTCGCGGAATCCGCTGGCTGATCGCGCGCGCACCGCAGTAATTTGGGCTTCTCAAAAAGGCCACTCTATCGAGTGGCCTTTTTTTCTCAGTCCGATCGCACGGTCTCTTCCGGCGAATTGAACGTTTTGAACGGCTTGAACTTTTTGAACAAATACCTTTGCACCGGGAATATTATTTATGCTTATGATCTCCGATAAGCCGGAGGTGCGCTATGCCGATCATCGATGCCGATACTCATGTCGATGAAACCGAAGCCACCTGGGAATACCTTCGGGACTTCGAGCAGGAATTCAAACCGATCACTCAGCATCCTTCGCGGATCGATCCGTCAAAAACCCCGACACGGTATTGGCTGATCGACGGACATCGTCAAATCCGTTTCGTGCGCGACGACAACAACACGCGCACGACGGTCGAGACGCGCGAGCTGCTCGACGTTCAAGCGCGCCTGCGCGACATGGACGCCATGGGCACGGAAATCCAAGTTATTTATCCGACGCTTTTCTTGATGGAAGCGACCGAGCGCCCGGAAGTTTCCATGGCGTTGCGGCGCAGCTACAACCGCTGGCTTGCCGACCGTTGGGCCGAATCTCGTGGCCGCTTACGCTGGGTCTGCCTGCCGCCCTTGATGAATATGGATGAGGCGATCAAGGAATTGCAGTTCGCCAAAGACCACGGCGCCTGCGGGATTCTAAAGAAAGGCGATTTGGAAGCGGGCAAATGGCCGGCCGATCCCTACTTCTTCCCGCTCTACGAAGAAGCCAATCGCCTCGATCTGCCGATCTGCGTGCACATAGGCTCGGGTACGCCCGACTTCGTGCCCGCACGGGAGTTTTCCCTCGGCTCCTTTATGCGCTCGCAGCTTCCGACGGTGCACGCTTTTCACACAATCATCCGCCATCAATTGCCGCAAAAATTTCCCAAGCTCCGTTTCGGCATTATCGAAGCGGGCTGCTCGTGGATTCCCTTTATCGCCTGGGAACTCAAACGGCGCATGGAAAAAGCCGCCGACGGCGCCGGCACTTTCAGTCAGTTCGCCCGCTACACGCTGTCTTCCGATTTGCTCAAAGCCAACCGCGTGTACGTCACCTGCCAAGTCGACGAAGATCTGCCGTATATCTTAAAGGTCGCCGGCGAGGACAGCCTGATGATCGGCTCCGACTACACCCACCGCGATTCGTCGATGGAATACGAATTTCCCCGTCTGCTCAAAGAGCGCGCCGACAAAGGCGAAATATCACACTCCGCCGTGCAGAAAATTCTTTACGACAACGCGAAAACGTTTTACGGGCTGTAGAAGCCACTTGCGGGTCTAATGAGTTTTTTGAAATTGAACAGTCGGTGCTATTGTCGTACGCTATCGCTCTTACCTGAGAAACTCCTTGTCAAAATAATCCGACCACTCGTTGCTTTGGTCGAATAGGATTTCCGGACTCAAGTAGTTAACTTTTGTGAATCGGCCGCCGCCGGGCTTCAAGTCGGCTTGCAGCGCGGGAATTTCGGGGTGAGCGGGCAGATAATTCGCCGCTTGGAAAACTTTCTGACCCTTCTTCGAAAGCACAAAGTCGAGAAACAACATCGCCGCATGCGGGTGCGGCGCGTTTTTGGCAAGCCCGATGGAGTTGATGGTCGCGGTGACCGGCTCGAGTGGCTGCCAGTCCACCGGCGCGCCAGCCTTTTTGCTGATATAAGCGTGATGATTGAATATCTGGATTGCCATCGGGTATTCGCCGGCGATCACCAGGTCGAGAATCTGTCGCGCGCTGGCAGTGCTCTTGGCAATATCTTGCTGCTTGAGTTTTTGCAGATAGGCTTTCCCGGCTTCCTTTCCCATGGTGAGAAAGATGTTGCCGATGAACTGCGGCGCGCCCGAGCCGCGGCTGGTGGACCACATCATCTGCCCCTTCCAACGCGGGTCGAGGAGATCTTCATAGGTTTTAGGCAGCTCGCTCGCTTTGACCATTTTCGTGTTGTAGCCAAGGGTCATGAAGTAAACGTTGGTGCTGCCCCAAAAACCGTTGGGGTCTTTGAGCTCGCGCGGATACTCGGCGATGGGCGGCGAGTAAAAACGCTGCATGACGCCCGCGCGTAGCAAGATCGTCGCCGCGGAGCTGCCGCTGACGACATCGACATCGTAGCGCTTGGCCTGATACTCGGCTAGCATCTTCTGTGCCAGCCGGTCGGAGTTGCCGCGGAAAAATTCCACCTGGAGAAAGGGATATTCTTTCTCGAAGGCGGCTTTGACCGGTCGCACAACCTGGTCGACGATCAGTCCGGTGTAGAACGACACCTTGCCTTCCTTCTTCGCACCTTCGATGAGAATCTTTTCTCGGTTGGCAGATTTCATCAGTGCGATATCTGCCACGGTTGCAGCCACAGTCGCCGAACTGAACGAAAAACAAAAGATCATGAAAAACGCGAACACTAACCAGCGCTGAAATCGAATCTTCATCTTACCTCCTCGGTCTCTGCCGTTCAGCGAACCAGTTTTGGGTCATTCGAAAGTACCGCGGGGTACGCTAGTCCCAACAAAGACTTCGGTCAAGTTTTCAGCTGGGAAAATTCGGCCGCGAGCTGGTCTGAATTTCTGTTGTCTCGATGCCATTTCATGCTATGTTCCGGCCAACGAAATGACTCAATCGGTAAAACAAAATATCGGAATTGTTTTTATCCTTCTGTCCTCATCCTTTATCCTTTTCTGACTACGGAGGTACTCCATGGCCGGCGCACTCGACGACATTCGCGTGATCGATTTCACCCACGCTTTGAACGGACCGTTTTGCACCATGCTGCTCGGCCACCTGGGCGCGGAGATCATTAAAATCGAACCGCCCGCGGGCGACGGCTTTCGCCGTTCGTGGATGCCGCCTAATTCGAAAGTCGACGGCTATGAATTCCTCTGGGTCAACGCCAATAAAAAAAGTGTTGTGCTGAATTTGAAAACCCCGGAAGGTGTGGAGCTGGCGCGCAAGCTCATAGCGAAGGCCGATGTCGTCGTGGAGAATTATCACACGGGAACGATGGAGAAATTCGGTCTCGGCTACGAAGACTTACAGAAGATTAATCCGCGCTTGATTTACGCCTGCTCGCGCGGCTTCGGCGAGACCGGGCCCTACAAAGACTACGGCAGCACCGCGCATACCAATAACAGCATGACCGGCTGGACACACACGGGATGGAATTACAGCGGGGCGTCCGGCACCAAGGCGATCGGCATCGGCGACGAGGCGGCCGGCGTCAGCATGGTGTGCGGCATTCTTGCCGCGCTGCACGGGCGCGGGCGCACCGGCGAGGGGCAAAGAATCGTCGTATCGATGCAGGAAGCGTTGCTCGGCTTCATGATCAGCGAGTTCCACGAGCACTTTATCGGCATCGAGATCGGCAACAAGCCGGTCCCGGTTGCGGACGGGTACTTCACTTTGCGCGTACCGGAACTCAGCGACAGCGGATGGGTCAAGCTCGCCAAGTTCATGGGCCGCGACGATTTGCTCGAAGACTCGCGATTCGCGACCGCAGCGGCGCGCAAGCAGCATCGCTCCGAATTGTACGAGCTGATTCGTTCCTGGGCTCGTGGCAAAACTCGACAGGAACTTTGGGATGGGCTGCGCGCCATCGATTATTTTGGCGCCCCGGTGTTGTCGATGGGCGAGGTGATCGACGATCCGCATATCAAAGAGCGCAAAGCCTTCATCGATCGCAATCATCCGAGCGCCGGACCGACCAAGCTTTTGGCCCCATGGATTCATATGTCGAAGACTCCGCCGAGCATTCGCACCGACTCTCCCGCCCTCGGCCAGCACACGGCTGAGGTTCTCAGCGGTGTTCTCGGCCTAAGCGCCGCTGAGGTGAGTGATTTACGCGCGCAAGGGATTGTGAAATAGGTAGTGGAAGAACCGGAACGGCTCTTGCGTCGCGCAACAAGGAGAAAAATCCGTGACAGTGATTGATTGCGATGCCCACGTCGAGGAATGCGTCGACACTTGGCAGTATCTTGACCCCGAGTTTTACCTTTTGAGGCCGATCCCGGTCACTTTTCCGGAAGACACCTGTTTCGGCACGCACAATGCCGCCTGGGTGATCGATTACAAGCTCCGTTTCTTCGCGGCCAATCCAACCGCGATGAAGCGCGCGTCGGAAAAAGACGTGCCGATCCCGGTGCAAGAAATGCGCGATGTCCAGCAGCGTCTGCGCTACATGGACGAGTTAGGCATCGACAAGCAAGTGGTTTTTCCGTCGATCTGGCTCGGCTGTTTGGCAGAAAACGTTGAATTGGAAGCAGCGCTCACGCGCAGCTACAACCAGTTCATGGCGACGCAGTGTGGCCTGTCGGGGGGACGCATCCATTTCGTCGCGATTGTCCCCTGGCGCCGGCCGGATTTAGCGACGCAGGAAATTCGCCGCGTCAAAGCGCTCGGCGCCGTTGCGGGAATTTACGCCCGGGGCATCGAATGGGACCGGCCGCTCACCCATCCCGACCACTGGCCGATCTACCAAGAGGCGGAGCGTCAAGATTTGCCGATCACCGTGCACGTCGGTAATGGTTCAAGCCCGATGATCCGTGAAATGTTTCAGGGCGTGCCCCGGCCGACCTACGAAGATTCGCGCCCCCATGTCCATCCGCTCAGCAAGGGGCTGGTGAGCGGCCCGTACGTGCTTTATGCCTTTCAACAAATTCTCGGCTCGAAATTGCTCGACGACTTTCCCAACCTTCGCGTGGCGTTTCTGGAGGCGGGCGCGGATTGGACCGTACGGTTGGTGAAAGGACTTCGCGCCGGCGAGGGCGCAAAAATCAACCAATGGCTCGCCGAACGCGTCTTCGTCTCCTGCGCCATCGACGACGACATCCCTTACATTCAGAGCAAAGTCGGCGACGATTTTTTGGTCACCGCCACCGACTTTCCTCATGGTGATGCCTTTCGCCAGGATCAACTCGCCAACGGCCTCAAAGCTCGCGGCGATCTGAGCGATGCAACCGTCGAGAAAATCCTCTCGAACAATCCGCAGCGGTTGTATCACTTCGATTGAAAGATTCATCGAGCGCACCGAATGGATATCGACCAACTCAAGCAAGACATCGTCACGGCGAGCCATATATTGCACCAACAGGGAATCGCCGCCGCCTTCGGCCACGTGAGCGCGCGTATTCCCGGCACGGACCGGTTCATCTTTCCGCCGCGCATGAGCCCGGCGCTAGTGCGCTTGGACAACCTATTAGAGCTCGATGTCAACGGCCATCAATTATCCGGAGACGGTCGGCCGAACACCGAATTTTGGATTCACGCAAGGATTTACAAAGCGCGGCCCGATGTTCAGTCGGTCTGCCACGTTCATCCACCGAGCTGCGTGGTGCTGAGTTCCCTCGGCGAGACGATCCGCCCGCTGCACGCTTCCGGCGCGATCTTCAAAAACAACGTGCAAGTGTTTGACCCGATCACGCTGATCCGAACCCGCGAGCTGGGCGATCAGGTCGCTAAAACTTTAGGCACGCATGGGGCGATGCTGCTGCGCGGCCACGGCGTCAATGTCGCCGATATAGACGTGAAGCGCGTCTGCATTATGACGCTATGGATGGAAGAGGCGGCGAATTATCAGTTGCGCGCCATGTCGGCGGGCAAGCCGCGTTATTTTACACCAGAAGAATTGGCAGTCATTTACCCGCAGGTTTCAAGCGAAGAAGTGTCGAACCGGGCCTGGGAATATTTTGGGAGCCAAGTGAACAACGATTGATGCCAATCAAATCCTACCGCTCACACACAAAGGAGATCCTATGGCGATGAACTACAAAGAACTGCGTCAAGCGGTGATCGAGAGTGCCAATTTTCTCGTGCGCACCGGCGCGATATCGATGACCCACCATGGCAATTTCAGCGTGCGCGTACCGAACACCGACACGATTTTACTCACCGCCACCAGCTCGTTCGACAATTTGAAGCCGGAAAATCTCGCGCTGCTCGACCTCGACGGCAAGCTGCTCGAAGGCGAGATCAATCCGACCAACGCCGAGATCGTCCATATGCACGCGATCGTCTACAAAGAGCGGCCCGAGTCCGGCGCGGTGGTGCATACGCATTCGACTTACGCGACCAGCTTCGCGCTGGCGAGCCGCCCCCTCAGTTGTTCGTACGAAGCCCTGGTGCGCCAAGATATGATCGACGGCGTCCCGCTGGCGAAATACGGACCGCGGGGCTCCGCCGAGTCTGTTACGAATATCGCCGTCGCCTTGAGCACGGCGAAAAATGCCAAGGCCGTGCTTCTGGAAAACCACGGCGTGCTCGCGTTCGGCGCCGATCCCGCCGCCGCGGCGCGGGCTAATTTGATCGTCGAGGAAGCGGCGCAGATGGCGATCTTCGCCGAGGTGCTCGGCGGCGCCAAAGCGATTCCGCCCGAGCTACTCAAAGCAACCGTCGGACGAAGAGATGAATTCGCACGAGCAGGAACTCGGCGTGCTTAGGCTGATCATCGCAACGATGCGGGAGCGACCGGCGGTCGCCCTATCCGACAAATGAAACGATCGATACTTGAAAGGAAAAACCCAAAATGGAACCAACCGCAACTGAAAAACGTAAAACGCTGCGCAAGTTGCTCGCAGAGCCCGCCTGTCATTTAGCTCCGAGTTGCAACGATGGCATTCAAGCTCGGCTGGTGGAATGGCTCGGCTTTCCTCTCGTGCATATTTCAGGCAGCGGCCAGCACCGCTCGCTTGGCTTCGCCGACGCCGGCTTGCTCACGCTGACAGAAATGACCAACCGGGCCCGTGAGATCGTCGACGCGGTAAATATTCCCATTGTCAGCGACGCCGAAACCGGCTACGGCAACGCCGTCAACGTGGCGCGCGCCATGCGCGAATTCGAAAAAGCGGGAGTCGCCGCAGTTCATATCGAGGATCAGATGACGCCCAAGCGCGCCGGCCACGAAGGCTTCGACGTCGGTCTGGTTTCGAAAGCGGAGTTCGTCAACAAGATCAAGGCAGCGGTCGATACGCGCCGCGATGAAAATCTCGTAATCATCGCCCGCTCAGAAGCCAAGGATTCCTTGCAGGAACGACTGGAGCGCACCCAGGCCAGCATCGAAGCCGGCGCCGACGCCGCCTGGCTGAGCGCGCGCTCCGAAGACGACATCAAAGCCTACGCGAGGCTCGGCAAACCGTTGGTCGGCGTGCCGCCGCGTCAGGTGATGCCCGTACAGCGCTGGGGTGAGCTCGGCGGTCGCGTCGGTTGCATCCCGACCGTCTTGCAGGTCGCGGCGCTGCACGGCATGCGCCAATGCTTGGAGGAGCTCATGAAAAACGGCACCGAGGCCGGCTATTTTAAAAACACGCCGGGCATCGAAGACACGCGCAAATGGTACGCCAATCTAGGCAACGAAGAGCTTCGAGCGCTGGAAAAAAAGTACGGCTATTGAAAACGTAGGGCGGGTTTCAAACCCGCACCTAGGCGGCAATCAATTAGCGAAGCTAAAGCGGCGCTTTTGCGTAGTCGAGGCGCTGTAAATAATCGCGATCGCGATTTTCTGCGCAGCGATCCTTCGCGTGAGCCAAACGCCGCGGCGAGGACGTGCGCAGAAAAGCCCGTAGTCCGACGCGAAACACCTCTCAGTGCATGAATTTACGCCCGATAGATTTCCGACTCCGGCGGAATTTCCATCAACTCAATGCTGTTACCGTCGGGATCGGAGATGAAGGCGATGCGTTGCTGGGCGCGGCCAATAAATTTGCGTTCGGGCTTTACATTCATCTTCGCCAGATGTTCGAGGGCTTGTTCGAGATTATCCACCACCAAACAGAAGTGAACGTAACCGATCGGGTCCACCGGCGACGGCAAGATGTTTTTGCCGCCGGTGAAGAGCTCGATATATTGCCCTTTGGAAAATTCCAAAAACATGAGTTCGGGCCGATCTCCCTGCGCCGGAGCGTGATACATTTTTGTTGCCCCGAAGGCGTCGCCGTACCAGCGTACACTGCGCTCGACGTCGGCGACTTTAAACGCAACATGGCCAAAACGAAGTCCGGCAATCGACATGGAATCGCTCCTTTACGATTTGCGCCGGATCATAGAATGATGATGATAAGCTTTGCAATCTTCCAGGGAGGCGTCCGGCGAATGGCACTATTTGACAGGCATTGGACCGAGATTCCGGCGCGCTAAGAGACAAGCTTGCGCGCGTCGAGATGGATAAATTTCGCGCCGCGGTCTTGGGCGCGCTTGACCATGTCTTCGGTGCCGCCCGGACCGTCGCCGGTGGCGCCATTCCACAAGGCGATCAGCGTCACATGATCCTGGGATATAAACAGCGCATTGTGGAGCATCCAGAGATTGGAGCGCTGCCAGAGGTTGTAATCCATTTTCGCCCTGAGCCAGCGCGGCAACTGGTCGGTGTCGGAAAGGATCTTCGGTTGAAGCTTGTCGAAGAGGCGGTTGAAACGCTCGACCCACTCCGGCCCGCCATCCGCAACCGAAGCTTTGATGTAATCGCTTTTCGGCAACACCAGATACATCTGACTTGGAATCTCGATCTCCTCGCATACCTCCTGGAATAAGATATCGGCGCCGGATGCGCCGCCGGAAATGCCAAAGATCCGTCCATTGGGGTTTTGCATCTCCCTTTTTACGGCATCGAGAATCATCGCCCGCGCCTCCGATTCTTTCGCCGGTGGAAAACGCGGCGCGCTCCGACCCGGAGCATCCACTCGATGACCCGTAAATAACAACACGCGCGGCGACGCATCCGCGGTCTTACCTGCCCCCGGCGCGATATTGTCAAGGCCAGCTTGAATGTTGTCCTGCAAAATTCCCAGCCGTTGGTAAAGCGTCAGCTGTCGTCGCACGGCGTCGCGCGCCTGCTCCGAGGCATCGGCGAGCGCTTTCTTGTACGCTTGCCCGACTCGGCCCGGACGGTTGGAGGTCAAGCAGATCAGATCGGCCGTGCTGATCTCGGTCCAGACGTCGCTTTGACCGGTGCGCTCCAGTGCAACCTGCCTCGATTCGATCGCCAATCTGACTCCGGCCGCGAGATCGCCGCGTAGCTCTTTTAGTTTCTGAAGTTTTTGCGTTGCCTCTTCCTTCGAGTCGAAGCCGTCTTCCCAGATCGCGGTTTTCGCCTGCGCTAGCTCGGTCATGATCGTCACCATCGCCAACGCATTCAGCCCTGAATAAAAGTGATTGCGGTCTTCGGTGAAACCGGCACGGTAAAGCTCAAACGACTTTTCGAGATAAGGAGAAGAGAGAGCCGATTGCTGTGTCGCATCGAGGTCGGCCGCACCCGCCCAGCTCTGCTCCCATTGAGTCTTTGCATTTCGCCCGATCAAAGCGCGAATCTCGGCGCGCTGAGCCGGAGAAATCTCCTTGTTCTGAAGCGCTCGCTCGACGGCTTGATCCGAGCTCACCAGGTCGCCGAGCCGCTGGTAAATCGTGCCCAGCAATGCGTTCGCTTCAACATCCATATCGTCATAGTCGCGTACCGCTAGCCAGGTCACTTTGGCGCCGGACCAATCCTTAAGGCGAAACTGTGCGTGGCCGACCCGGCGCAAACCTGCGGCGCGCCAGGCAAAGCCATCCACTTCTGCGCCGAGAAGCTGGAGGTAGGCGCAATCTTTGAGCGCCTCGGCTCGCTGGACTTCCTCGCGGAAATCGAGCGGCACGACCAGAAACTCGCTCGGATCGGCGGGATCCAGCTCTGGCAGCAATTGGTAAACCGGGCTATCGGCGTTGAGCGAATCCAAGCTAGCGCTGAGCGCCGCCGCTAGAACACTGACAGTGGCGCCGGGATTATTGGCATCATAGGCCAGATAGCGATCGGTTTTGAGATCGAAGGGAACGTCCTTTGGATTTGCGTCCGCCGCCCCTGCTTTGTCCGCATTCGCTCTGATCAGAAAAGTTCGCTTGTCGCGCAGGGCGTGGCGAATTCCCAGCTCGTAAAAAACATTGGCGTTGTGAATCGAAATATCGGCGATCACCAGATCGGCGATCAAGAGCTGTTCGAACATGTCGGTGCGGATGTTTCCCTGCTGGAGAATCTGTCCCGTGGTGCCGCCGGTAAGTCCGGCCTGTTTCATCGCCGGTTGGATCAGATCGGCCTCCACTCGCTCGAAATCGATACCATCTTTCTCGCCGAACGGCCGCACGATGAAAACATTCTTCACGCCGCACCTCTTCTCGTTTCGGGTTTTTGCAACGGCCAGAGCTGGGCCATTTCTACGGCATCAAGTCGAAGCTCGAGGGGAAATCTTCACCGCGCACCTGCTGATTCGCCGCCCTGGCGCCGATTCCCTCGAGCGTCGTCATGTTCGCCGGATCGTCCATCGCGCTCAACTCTGCGACTTTTTCTTCCTCGAATATAAACCCCAGATAAGTCAGGGAGTCCTGGGACAGCGCGACGTTGTAGCGCGAGTAGCTAATCAGCGGAGCTGACGCGACCAGGTCGTGGCGCAAGTCGCCGAGCTCGCGATCGATCACGCGCGCGGTGTGGCTGCTCGACATCCATTGAAGCAAGGTTTCCACCAGCTCGGCGCAGTCGTCCATCAGAGAGAGCATTGACTTGAGGGCGTTTTCCGCTGCCAACTTCGCCGGCGCCGTCTTGGGATCGCGCGAACCCGTGCCCACCGAGACCAGCAGCAACTTATCCGCACCCATCGGCCAACCGATGCGATAGCCGTCCAAAGTCGCGTACATCAGCGCCTGCAGCGCAGGGTTGTTATACGGGCTCACGCCGCCGTCGACGAACTCGCCGACGATCGGCTCCTCGCCAGCTTTGCCGCGGCTGATCTCGATCTTTTCCGGATCGAAATAGCGCGGCGCCGCAGTTGACGCGCGCACGACCTGCCAGAGCGGATAAGCGGAGTTGGCGATTACTTCGCTGTTCGGCCGGGGGCTGTAGTATTTCCCGCGTGGATTGTTCGACACCGGCCAGGTGCTGCCGGTGTCGAGTCGCTTGGTGACGATCAGCAAGCCGGTTTGCAACGACGGATCGCCCATGCAGGTGCTCGGTCCATAAACTTGTTTGAGCTCCTCGATCAAACCGGCTTCATCGTACAGCGCCCGAATGTACCCCTGGCGCAGCCAGCTCTTCTGGAATACCCGCTGACCGAGTTCCAGATATTTTTTGGTGATCTCCGCCACGGCCATGCCGCGCGCCAGCCCCGCGGCGATGATCGAGCCGGTCGAAGTGCCGGCGATCAAATCGAAATAGTGGCTGAGGCGAAATTTCTCCGCCCCGCCGTGGCGCTCTCGGAGGATCGCTTCGATCTCGGCGAGAAACGACAGCGTGACGATGCCGCGCAGCCCGCCGCCGTCGAGGGCGAGGATGCGCTTCGGACTGCCGTCATTGGCAAAGTGCTCGTCTCGCGTGCGGATTTTGTACGACATGATCGCCTCCTCCCGCTAGGCTAAAAAGAGCTTCGTGGCCGTGACGCCGCCGTCTCGGTTCTGCCGACTTGCCTAGTTTGAATGGTTCTCGCCTGATCGGCAAGGGTGAAAAGGGGTTTGATCAGATCGTGAGCGAGGCTTTGGGTAATTTCGCTCCGGAACGCGCGCTTCGGTGATATCCCGGCGGTCCGATGATTGAGGTCGCTGAATCCACCAATCTTGCCGAACACGAGTTTGACGGATTGTCGACAAGAATTGACCGGATCAACTATTTACGATTCTAGAAATTCTGCTACTGCTCGGCCGAACCGAGCTGCCTGAAGACCATGGGAAGCCGGGTCCCCATCCGCAGCTCGAAAAGCCCAGAGCGCGGACTCTCGATGCCGTGGTTTGCCCTCGGCCCGGGCCAGCTTTAGAAAAAATATCGCTGCGACTCCATTCTGATCCAGATCCGTCAGCGGAGGCTTGAGAAAACTGAGCTTGTGTGCGTCGCGATCGTAGAAGCCACCGTCGGGATTTTTGAGTTCCACGAGCATAAATTCCGCGCTTGTTTGCGCTCGCTCGAGATATTTCGGATCACCGTTGGCGTTATAAGCGTCCAGCATTGCGACCCCGACCAGCGCCTGATCCAGCAGCATATCCGCCAGCCGCGGCGCGCCGTCATGATAGTGATACATGCCCGCCTCGACGTTGTGGCAATCGCTCCAGAGAAAATCAAGCAGGCTGAGCGCCCGCTCTCTGCAGTCGGCGCGACCCAAGACCACGCTGGCTTCGAGATGGGCAATGGCGGCTATGGCGTTAGCGTCGGTGTAGATGCATTCATCGCGGATCGAAAAAAACTCTCCGCCCGACGGAGCCTCGCTCGTTCCCCTCCGGATAAAATCCTCGCAGCCGAAAAAAGCGCCCGTCTTCGGATCGAAAAGCCTGTCGTCGAGATAAGCGAGAATCTCCTCGGCCATGCGCGCATACTCATGGCGGCCGGTCAGACGAAACAGAGAAAGACAATTCGACAAGAGACCTGCCTGTTCGACCAACAGCTTCTCGCGGTGCGGCTGTGCCCAACCGGGGCCCGTTGTGGTGCGAAAATATCCGCCTTCCTTGACGTCGTGGATCTCACCTTCGCGCATGCGATCCAGCGTCAAGCTCACGTGATCGAGATACACGGGATTCCCGGTCACCTCGTAGCGGTTAAGCAAGAAATCGTGTACCGGCGCGTGGATGAATTTCTGGCCGGTCCCGAATCCGCCGTTTGCGGAATCGGCGAGCGTCATGATCGATTGCGTGATCGCGGATAGAATATCCTGCCGCGGTTCTTTGGCAAAATGACCGGGCAAAGTTGCGTCGGTGTGCGCCGATTGCGCATGCTGAGTGTCGGCTTTTCTTTCCCGATAAGCGAGATAGACGCTGAGCAGCAGATTTTTGAATTCCTCGACGGGTAGAAAGTTGGCGGCGGCGAGTAACTGTCCTGCCGGCGTGAAAAACGCGATGGTCGGCCAGCCGTTGAGATTAAAACGTGCGTCGATATCGGGCCGCTTGGCGTTTTCCAGGCGCAGCGAAACGAAATATGCGTTGAGCAGCGCCATGTTCTCGCGGTCAGACAGCGCGCCTTCGTCCATGCGTTGGCAATAGCGGCACCAGAAAGCCGACAGGAAAAGCATCACCGGCTTATCCTCGTCGCGTGCTTTTTGAAAGGCGTCATCCTCCCACTCGTACCAACGAATCAAATGAGCGAGGTTGGGGTTGGGAGAAAAGCGGATCATGTTCGACACCAACGTCGGAATGAGAATATTCATATCACCCTCCGGGGCGCATGAAAAACTCGCCGCGCCGCAGTCTCGGCCGCGCACCGGGCTTTCGTCTCCCTGAATATTTTCCGTTGCTGCTATCGCGACTGTCCGTGTACGTTGACAACCTTCTTTCGCCGGGAATAAGATCTCCGAAACGCGGTGACTCACAGGGGCAACTCTCGACCAGCGAAAGGAAGCGTGTCTTGCAACTGACTCTTGCCAAGCATCTGATTCGCGAGTTTAAATTCGGCGCCCCATCCCGGCTTGACGGCACGGCGCTGGTCATTGACGCCGGCGAGCTGCGCTGTTTGGTGTTGCAAGACGATTGCTATATCGGCGTTGATTTCGACATCGTCCATCCCGGTGAGAGCTGCCGCGCCGGGCCGATTTTCGACGTCATTGAGCCGCGCTCAAAGGCGCCCGGCTCAGGCGCGGATTTCCCTGGCATTCTTGGCCCGCCGGTCACAGCCGGAACCGGAACAACGCATGTGCTGACCGGCGCTGCGGTTTCGGTGCTCGCGGAAATCTCCCCCGACCTGACCCGCAGCGCCACTGGGCGGGTGCTCGAAATGAGCGGCGCACCGGTTGCGGCGAGCGACTATTCGTCGCTTTGTCATCTGCTGGTGGTTCCACACACCAAGCCGGGCCTATCCCGCCAAGCCATCGAGAGAGCTTACCGCATCGCGGGACTGCGGGTTGCAGTGGCGCTCGCGCGAATCGCAGCGGATCAGCCGCCCCACTCGCTGCATCAGTTCGAACCCGTCGGACCAGCATTGAGCGGGCACGAAGGTTTGCCGCGGGTGGCGTACGTCGGGCAGATTTTTTCGCGGCAACGAAAACCGGAAGTCGACGAGCCGATTCTCTATGGAGCCAATACAGACGGCATGTTGCCGATTATGCTTCATCCCGACGAATGGCTCGACGGCGCCATCGTGCCGTCGCTGCACTCCTGGTTCGGCGGCACGGAAACTTATTTTTATCAAAACCAGCCAATTATTCTCGATCTCTATCGCCGCCATCATGCGCGCGAGATCAATTTTGTCGGCGCCGTCGCGACAATCGCGGGCTCCGACAATTTCGATCGCGAGCGCCACTGCAGGGCGGCAGCCAATCTGGTCGGCTGGAATCTAAAGGCCGACGGTGCGGTGCTCTCCAAGTACGGCGGCGGCTTGCCGCACGCCGATCTGGCGGAAACCGCGCGCCTTCTGGAGACCATGGGAATTCGCACGGCAGTCATGGTGTCGGACGTATCGCGCGACCGGCGCGTCGAGTCGGCGCTGCTCTTCAACGTTCCCGAAGTCGATGCCATCGTCTACAACGGCGGCAACGGCACGAAATGGCAAGTGCCCAAAGTCGATCGCGTCATCGCAGCCACGCCCGGGTTTTCCGACCTGTTGATAGGCCCCATGACCCTCGATGCCAACAACATCGTCGGCGTCACCAACCAGCAAGGCGCGTCGCGAATGAGGTCTTTGGTGTACTAGGAAGGCAATTGGCAATAGGCGTTAGGCAATAGTTAAGAACCGCGATTGCATTGATTTCATCATGGCCTTTTGCCTCAGGAGTTTCACATGCGCATCGCGCACTATTTGAATCAGTTCTTCGGCGGCATCGGGGCGGAAGAACATGCGGGCCAGGGTCTGGAAATTCGCTTCGGCGCGGTCGGACCGGGCAAGCTCTTCGCATCGCTGCTCGGCGCCGACGCCCAAGTCGTTTTGACTTTTGTTTGCGGCGATAACTACGCCGTGGAAAACCAGGCCGAGCTCACTGCCGCGGTGCTGGAGAGAATCCGCGCCGAGAAGCTGGATCTGTTTGTCGCTGGCCCATGCTTCGACGCCGGCCGCTACGGCATGGCGGCTGGGGCGATTTGCCGCGCCGTGCAAGACGAGCTGGGCATTGCGGCCGTCGCCGCGATGAGCGAAGAGAATCCCGGCGTCGACCTTTTCCGCGATGCGCTCTACATCATCGACTCCGGCACCAACGTGACCAAACTGCGCGACGTGGTTGGCTCGATGGCAAGCCTCAGCCGAAAACTGGTTGCCAAAGAGCCGATCGGTTTGCCCGCTCAAGAAGGATATTTACAGCGCGGCTGGTTGCGCGATCAGCTGGTCGAGAAGAACGCGGCGACCCGGCTTGGCGATATGCTCATGGCCAAGTTGAGCGGTGCGCCTTTTGAATCCGAAATGCCCGCGACCGCTTTTGCGCCGGTGCCGATCCCGCCAGCGGTCAAAGACATTTCCAAAGCCAAAGTGATGTTGATCACCGACGGTGGACTGGTTCCCAAGGGCAACCCGGACCGCATCGAAGGCACGGCAGCCACCCGTTGGGGTGCCTATAGCATCGCGGGCAGCGACGACTTGCGCGCGGAAGACTACGAAGTATCCCACGGCGGCTACGACACCCGGTTTGTCCAGCAGGATCCCGACCGGCTGGTGCCGCTCGATGTCCTGCGCGAGATGGAAAAAAACGGCGTGATCGGCAAACTGCACGACGAGTTTCTCTCCACCTGCGGCCGGTCGAATCCGCTGTCGAATACGCGGCGCCTGGGGCGCGAGATGGCGGAGAAAATCAAGCAGGAAGGCGTCGACGCGGTGATCCTCACCTCCACCTGAGGCACGAGCACTCGCAGCGGCGCTGCGATCACCACCGAACTCGAAAAAGCCGGCATTCCCGTCGTGCAAATTACCGCCGCCAAACCGATCGCCAAAATGGTCGGCTCCAACCGCGTCGTTCTCGGCACCGGCATCGTCCACGTCACCGGCGACGCCAAGCTCAAGCCCGAGGATGAAAAAGAACTGCGCCGAAAATTGGTGCAGCAAGCCCTCGACGCGCTTCGGTCGAACGAGAAACAGTAAGCTCGAAAGACAACCAACTAAAACTCGGTCCTATAAGAATACGCTGATGTTCTTCGCGCTCAGGACCGCTTGATCCAAAATGATCGTTCGCTGAGCGAGTTTGAGAGCACCGTCGACTCTGCGCAGAATGTCCTTTCTCATTCCGACGAACATGTCTTGATCGGTCTCCATGCGCGTGCGGTACACTAGAAAGTTGGAGTGGACTTCGATTTCGACGCCGTCATCCTTCTTGATTCGAATGTTGGAAACGAGATGGCGCGTCCGCGACGGCGGCATCTCCGCCCAAGCGTTTCTGGCGTAAACCCTCTCGACTCTTACACGGAGAGTCTTTTTGTCGTCGTCGAAGTAATATCCCTCGCCGGGCTTCGAAAGCTCTTCGGCCGGATCTTCGGGCCGCTCGAAAGCATTGTGACGAATCGGCATCCAGTAACGGACATCGTCGGTAAGCAGATCGAGCCACTCGCGCAGTTTGCGATCGTCGAGCAGCTCGGCTTCATAGTAAAGAAATTCTTCGATCTGACGGCGCAGCCCGCTAACCATTTTGCATGCTCGAAACTTCGCTCCAATTTTTCGCCTGAAGCATCTTGGCCCAATGCATATAAAAGCTTAGCTGATTGTTGTCGCTGAACCGGCTTCTCACCCGCCCGGGCAGGTCGATCTCAATCGGCGGCTCGTTGCCGCTCATCTGATAATTCGCGGGAAAGCGCCGGCCAATCAAGCTCTTTGCCGCGCCGGTGACTTGGATCCAGTTGTCCATGTCGTCCTGCTCGAAAACGCCGCTCGGGCTGAAACGATACTGTGACACGAAGCGCATGATTTCTTTAATTTTCCGCGAAGCTGCCTCATCGACGACGGTCCAGCTCCACACCTCCATTTTATCCGGCCCGCGCGGCTGCCAGACGCGGATCGTGCGCGTGAGCCAGTGGACGGATAGATTCGGAAAAACCGTTCCCGCCGAAGGCGCAATTTGCCGCGCCCGCACAGGTCCGAGCCGGTTTTCAATCTCGGTCGCATGTTCTTTCATGTATTCGACGAGTTGATCGTCGGGCTGCGCAAACCAAGGTCCGCCGTCCGGAGGTGTGATCCAGGAGACGAGAATATGGCCGTTGGCGCAGGCGATCTGACAGCCTCGGTTCCATTGCCGGGTCGAGCTCGTGGTCGTATCGACGCCGAGCTCGCGCGCCGAGCCGTGGGTTGCAGTAATGTGATAGCCGTCGCCGCCGAAATTTTCCGCCGCGGTTTTCCAGTTGGCGTCGAGCAGCCAGCGATGCGGCCCGCTCACTTCGGTGCCGCCCGCGCGCCGGTCGAAAAGTATATCGAGATACCAGGCCATGTCGCCCAGGTAGTCCAATAATTTCGGCGCTTCCGGATCGAAGGTCGCGAAGATCAGCCCTTTGTAGCTGTCGGTCTGCGCGACCGGAATCAAGCCCCACTTTTCTCGGTTGAGATCCTTGAAAGCGTCCAGCATCGGCACCAGCGCGAGCCGGCCGTCTCCCGTGTACGCCCAACCGTGATACGAACAGGTGAAAAGCTTCGTGTTGCCACGATCGGCGCGGCAGACGCGGTTGCCGCGATGCCGGCACATATTCAAGTGCACGCGCACTCTGCCATTCAAATCGCGGCAGAGGATCACCGGCTCTTCGCCCATGTAGCGGGTAACGAAATCGCCCGGGTTGGGAATCTCGCACTCGTGGCCGAGGTAAAGCCAGCAGCGGGCGAATAGACGCTCGCGCTCGATCTCGTAGATTTCGCGATCGGCAAAGATGCGCCGGTCGACGATACCGCCCTCGGGATCGATCAGGGATTTGATATCCACGTCGACACCTCCTTCAATCGGAGCGCTCATTGAAGCTCCTTATCGGCACCGCTCCGGCCTGTCAAGACAAGCTTGGCGAAAGGATGACGCCCTTGGCGCCGGCGTCTTGAGACCGGCTCTAATCAGGTGTAAGACAGCAATCTAGCGTCTCTGTCACAGTCGACGGCGAACGCCAATGATCTCGCGATATTCTCGCCGGAGATCAACCCACAGAACTTCAAACGGAGGACCTTGGAGTATGATTGCTGAGGCCGAGTACGCCGCGGTGCCGATTAGCGTGACCGTCAACGGCGTCAAACGCGATGCCGTCGTCGAGCCGCGCACGCTGCTGGTTTATTTTTTGCGCGAGCATTTGGGTTTAACCGGCACGCATGTCGGCTGTGACACCAGCCAGTGCGGCGCCTGCACCGTGCACTTGAACGGACGCGCGGTGAAATCCTGTACGATTCTCGCGGTGCAAGCAAACGGCGCCGACGTGAAAACCATCGAGGGGCTCGCCGTCGGTGACTCATTTCATCCCGTGCAGGAAGGGTTTCGCGAGAGACACGGCCTTCAATGCGGCTATTGCACGCCGGGCATGATCATGACCGCGGTCCATCTGCTGGAAACCAATCCCAACCCCACTGAGGAAGAGATCAAGCACGCTCTCGAAGGTAATCTCTGCCGCTGCACGGGTTATGTGAACATCGTCGAGTCGATAAAGTGGGCGGCAGAAAGAATGAGGAGAAGACGGGCATGAACCCTAGCCTCGATCCGAGACCTGTTCCGAACTCAAGCCTCGTGCCTCAGGCCTCACGCCTGGTCGCGAAGGGAGGCGAAAATGTTTCCCGCTAAATTCGGCTATGTCGCAGCCCGGTCGATAGAAGAAGCGCTGGAGTTGATGATTAAACACGGCGAGGACGGGAAACTGCTCGCGGGCGGCCATAGTCTGATTCCGGCGATGAAGTTTCGGCTTCAGTCGCCGCGCATGTTGATCGATCTCGGCACTGTGCCCGGCCTGCGCGGGGTAAGAGTCGACGCTAATCAACTGGTCATCGGCGCGCTCACGGTCCACGCCGACGTGGCCTCGTCGGACCTCGTGCGCCGGCATGTACCGGGACTGTCCGACGCCGCGTCGGTGATCGGCGACATGCAGGTGCGCAACCGCGGCACGATCGGCGGCAGCATCGCACACGCCGACCCGGCCGCGGACTTGCCGGTCGTTTTAACCGCGCTCAACGCCTCGTTCATCGCCCACTCGCCATCAGGCGCCCGAACCATTGAAGTAGACGATTTCTTCATTGACTTTTACACCACGGCATTGAACGCGAACGAGATCCTCACGGAAATCCGCGTGCCGATTCCGTCTTCGGAAACCGGCACGGCTTACGCCAAGCTGCCCCACCCGGCCTCGGGCTATGTCGTCGTCAGCGCCGGCGCCATGATCGCGCGGCAAGCGTCAGGCACTTGTGTTTCGGCGCGAGTCGCCATCGGCGGGCTAGGCAGTGGCCCGCTTCGCGCGATTTCGACGGAAATGGAGCTTCAAGGCAAGCCGCTCACTTCCCAAATCGTCGCCGCCGCGGCGACAAAGGCCGCCGAGGAGACCGACCCCGTGGAAGACTCCTACGCCAGCGCGGAATATAAACAACATGTCGCAACGGTGTACGCGCGCAAGGCCATCGAAGCAGCGGTGGAGCGGGCAAAAGGCTAAAAATCGTGGCAGTGACCCGTGTTTGGAAAAACGAGCGCACGAGGGTTGTAACTTTCGAGCACGAACACGATCACGTATTGAGGGGTTAATCATGACAACCGAACACACACCCGACGGACTCATCGGCGCCGCGCTCAAGCGGGTCGAAGATCCGCCATTAATCACCGGCAAGGGCTGTTACGTCGATGACATCCAATTGCGCGGCATGCGCTATCTCGCGGTCCAGCGCAGCCCCTATCCCCATGCGAAGATTCTCTCCGTCGATACGAGCAAGGCCAAAGCCATGCCCGGGGTCGAAGCCGTGCTCACGGGCGACGATATCGGCGAGAGGCTGAACCTCGCGCCATCGCAGGTACTGGCCAACATGAAAATTCCGCCCCATCCGGTATTGGCGCGCGGCGCGGTGCATTGCGTCGGCGTCCCGGTGGCAGCCGTGGTCGCGCGCACCCGAGCGCAAGCGCAGGATGCCGCCAATGCCATCGAAGTCGAATATGCCGAATTGCCAGGAGTATCGAATGCTGAGGAAGCGATCAAGCCCGGCGCGGCGCTCGCGCGCGAAGAGATCGACAGCAACATCTGTTACACGCTGGTGAAAAACGGCGGCAACGTCGACAAAGCCTTCGCCGAGGCGGACCATGTCTTCACCATGCATATCGCCAGCCCGCGGCAGGTGGCATTGGCGATGGAGCCGCGCGGCATTGTGGCCAGCCCCGACCCCTTCGGCAAGAACTTAAACGTCTGGCTTTCCACCCAGGGACCCCATCGGGCCCGCGCTGAGATTGCGAGCGTTTTGGGTTTTCCCGAAAACCGGATCCATCTGATTGCGCCGGATGTCGGCGGCGGCTTCGGCAGCAAGGGGCCGGTCTATCGAGAAGACATCCTTGCCTGCTATCTCGCGCTCAAATTGCGCAAGCCGATCAAATGGGTTGCCACCCGCAGCGAAGACTTCATCACGACGATTCAAGGCCGCGACCAGGCGATGACCTCCGAGATGGCGCTTAGAAAAGACGGTAAGATTCTCGGTCTGAAAGTCAAGGTCGTCGCCAACTTGGGGGCCTATCTGCACTCGAGCACAGCGGGGCCGCCACAGCGCATGCTCGGCATGGCCTGCGGCAGTTATCAGATTCAAGACTGCCGCGTCGAGATCGTCGCCGTGTTTACCAACACCTGCCCCACCGGCCCCTATCGCGGCGCAGGCCGGCCCGAGTCGGTATTGAACATCGAGCGGCTGCTCGATAAAGCCGCGGCGGTTTTGGGTATGGACCGCCTGGAGATTCGGCGCAAAAACTTTATCCGGCCGGAGCAGTTTCCTTACACCACCGGCACCGGCGTCGAGTATGATTCCGGCGATTATGAAAAGCCGCTGCGCGAAGCGCTCAGGCTGGCAGACTATGAAGAGTTGTTGCGCCAGCGTGACGAGCGGCGCAAACGCGGCGAGTTGGTCGGCGTCGGCTTTTCGACCTTCGTCGAGCCGAGCGGCGGTGCCGGTTTCGAAAGCGGCACCGTGCGCGTAGAGCGCACTGGCGAAATCACTGTGCTCACCGGATCGAGCTCTCACGGCCAAGGGCATGAAACCTCCTGGGCGCAGATCGCGGCCCAATTGATGAAGACATCGATGGACCACGTGACGGTCCTCCACGGCGATACCCACGTGAGCCAGCAGGGCACCGGGACTTTCGGCAGCCGCAGCGCGGTGGTCGGCGGCGGCGCTCTTGCCGTTGCAGCCGAGCGGGTGATCGAAAAAGGCAAACGTATTGCGGCCCATTTAGTCGAAGCCGCACCCGAAGACATAGTGCCGGCCGACGGCGGCTTCGCCGTCAAAGGCGTGCCTGATAAAAAAATCGGCTGGCGCCAGATTGCTGCTGCCGCGTACGGCGGGCGAGTGCCGAAGGGAATGGAGATCGGCTTGCAGGAAACCGCCTTCTTCGACCCCAAGCGCGAAGCCTGGGGTTTCGGTACGCATATCGCGCTGGTGAGCATCGACCGTGAAACCGGCAAACTCACCATAGAAAAGCTGGTGCTCGTCGACGACTGCGGTGTAGTCATCAATCCGATGATCGTCGAAGGGCAAATCCACGGCGGCGTGGCCCAGGGTCTTGGCGAAGCTCAGCGCGAACAGATGATCTACAGCGACGACGGCCAGGTGCAAACCGGCACGTTCATGAATTATGCCGTCATGCGCGCCGCCGACATGCCGCCGATGATTTTGGGCGAGACTATCACGCCCAATCCGTTCAACCCGCTCGGTGTAAAAGGGGTCGGCGAATGCGGCACCAACGGCGCGCCGCCATCGGTCGCCAACGCGTTGGTCGACGCGCTGGCGCCTCTAGGTATCGATCACATCGATATGCCCTACACCGCGCCCAAGCTTTGGCAAGCCATTAAAAAGGCGGAGCGAAAGAAGAGCTAATTTGCAGCGATAGCTCGCCGTAAGACCAAGGATCCCGCGCCAACCCTGGGGCTGTGGAATCAAATCCACAGCCCCATATTTTTCGATAAAGCCGCTTCAACATTTCCCGCCAATGAAACCGTAAGCAAAGCCTCTTGTCGGCGAACTCCGCGGACCAGCCGTCGAGCGAATAACCCCATCGTGTGCTTTTTTGGACATTTGAGTAAGTTCGAAAGCAACGACGCCGTCTCAGCAACCTTCATCCATCTGACAAATTTTTCTATCCAGGGTACCGCTCCTTTGCGTTGGGAGACGGCCTTGCAGTCACGGATAGCTGGCACTTCAGTTGCTTCGTTTTAACCATTTACGGGGCGGTACAGAAACAAATTAGAAAAAATAGTGACAGAAATTCCATGCATGTGACCGGGATTCACGAATTTACCGGTATAGGGTGTAGGCCACTTCACGCACGTCGACTCTATTCTTTCAACAAATTTGGCCGTTACGAATGACGTATCCTTCATTGCTACACCGGTAGAGGAACGGATCCCACTGCAGCGGCTGCCGGATCAAAGAAATTCGACATGTCGGAGCGAGGCGTGAGATGAACAAAAGCTTGATTCAACCGAATACCCACACCCCTGTGCTGCTGGCTGGCACGGCTATCGGCATTCTCACCGTGGATGCATTGAATCGGATCGAGTCGATCAATCCGGTGGTCGAGCGGCTGCTCGGCCAGGGCTGGCGTGACATGGTCGGTAAGGCGCTCGATGACTTTATCACCGCGCCGGACGGGCGGCCGTTGCCGGTTACATCCCAGGGGGTGCAAACCGCCGTTGCGCGCTGCCACGATGGAAAAATATTACCCGTGCAAATCATTTGCAGTGAGCTGCGCGCCGAAGGCCGCGTGGTCTACACCTGTTTCCTGCAGGATCTGGTATTGGATGCGCAGGGCTATGAGGAGATCAAGCAAGCGCACGATGAGTTGGCAATCCGCATGCGCGAAAGCATCGCTGAAATCGCCCGTCTAAATGATGCGTTGCAGTCGGAAATGAGCGAGCGCACCTGGGCCCAGGAACAGTTTCAAGTCGCGGTGGAATCCGCTCCCAACGGCATTCTGATTCTCGATCCCGTCGGCAACATCAGCCTGGTCAATACCAAGATCGAGCAACTCTTTCACTACCATCGGGGCGAGATCATCGGCCGATCGATCGACATGCTGCTGCCCAAACGCTTTCACTCTCAGCATGCCGGTCTGCGTGAAGCGTTCTTTGCCAATCCCGACTTAAACATGGGTGAATCGTCTACGGAACTTTTCGGTCTGCGTCGCGATGGCGTCGAATTCCCCGTCGAGATCAGATTGAATCCGATTCAGACACCGTGCAGCAAGGGCATCTTGATCTCTCTTGTCGACGCAACCGAACGCAAACGCGTCGAAGCGGAATTGAAACGCACGGCGTTTCACGACTCTTTGACCGGACTGCCCAATCGCACGCTGTTCCTCGACAATCTGTTGCGCCTCAACGCGACGGCGAAGCGCCATGGCCACCACCCCTTTGCCCTGCTGTTTTTGGATTTAGACCGATTCAAAGTGATCAACGACAGTCTCGGTCATATGGCCGGCGACAAGCTGTTGATCGAGATGGCCCAGAGAATCGTCGAATGCACTCGGGACGAAGACACTGTGGCGCGTCTGGGCGGTGATGAATTCGCTATCCTGATCGAGCAGATCCGCGGCCCGGAAGACGCTGTTCGCGTCGCCGAGCGGGTGCTCGAACGGTTTGCCGATCCCTTGATCTTGGACGACAACGAAGTCTCGGTCGGCGCGAGCATCGGCATCGCTCTGAGCATGTCAGGTGAAGAGCAGCCCGAAAATTTGCTGCGCGACGCCGATATGGCGATGTATCAGGCCAAGAGCCGGCGCTCCGGATATCAAATTTTCGACACCCGGATGCACGCTCGGGTATTGGACCGAATGAAATTGGAAATCGACATGAAACGAGCCATCGAGCGCAAGCAGATTCACTTGCACTATCAGCCCATCATCGCGTTAAATTCCGGCAAGATGGTCGGCTTCGAAGCCCTGGCACGCTGGCAGCACAACGGGAGAGGCGCGATTTCTCCGGCGCAGTTCATCCCGTTGGCGGAAGAAACCGGGCTGGTTGGTCCGCTCAGCCGCGGGCTCTTCCGGGAGGCCTGCCAGCAAATGCGCCAATGGCGTGATCGCTATCAACTCAACGACGATGTTTTCATCAGCGTCAATGTGTCCAGCAAACAGGTCTCCCACGGAAATCTGATCGAAGAAATCGACGAAGTGCTCAATGAAACCGGATTGGATCCTCAGTATCTCCGGCTCGAAATTACCGAAGGCGCGATCGTTGAAAATACCCGCTCAGTGGCCCACACTCTGGGGCTAATTAAAAAGCGCCGCATCAAGCTTTGTCTCGACGACTTCGGCAAGGGTTTTTCATCGCTCAACTATCTTCATCGGTTTCCCATCGACGTTCTCAAGATCGACCGCTCCTTCGTGCGGCGGTTGCATGCCGGCCCGGTTAGCGACAACGGCAAGAAAAGGCCCTATGAGATTGTCCGCACGATCGTGGCTTTGGCGCAGATTCTTGGCATGCAGGTCGTTGCTGAAGGCGTCGAGCTC
>JBLMXG010000189.1:0-29307 GCA_050257635.1 Chloroflexota bacterium | reverse complement strand
CGCAGAGATAAAGCCAGATCGGTGTGCATACTTGAATCGCCTTACATTGAGCAACATCCGTTTTGGTCTTCGCAGCTCTTTCTAAAAGAACGACTCGGGGCGTGACGACAAATTTTTTCTCTGATGGAAGGTTTTTACTCCCGCGAATGGAAAATTTACGGTACTATGCCTGGGTTTGCCGAGACTAAGCTGAAAGCTATAAATCAACGATGGACCGCAAATGGTGGCTCGTCATCGCGGGTTGTGTCACTCACGCCGTCAATACCGGATTTAGTTATTTTGGCATGAGCGCGTTCTTCCCGTCCTTCGAGCGAGAGTTTGGCTGGAGCCGAGCGGCGATCTCGGGCGCCTTCTCACTGGCGCGCGCCAAGACCGGCGTCTTAGGTCCGCTCGAAGGGTATCTCACCGACCGGGTGGGCGCGCACCGAATGCTGTTCATCGGCCTGATTATATGCGTTTTGGGTTTCTACTCGCTCAGCTTGGTCGCTTCTTTGCCGATGCTCTACGCGGTGATCATTTTCGGCATCGTGATGGGCTCCAGCCTCGGCTACAATATGCCGATCAGTGTGCTGATCGCCAAAATCTTTCGCGAGCGGCGAAGCCTTGCCTTTGGAATTTTCCGGATGGGTCCGGGCATTTCCGGGCCGTTGGTGCCGCTGGTCGGCTGGATGATCGCGATCTGGGGCTGGCGTACCGCCGCGGTGATTTCGGCATTGATTATTTTCGCCGTCGGACTGCCGATCGCATTTTTCATTCGCGAGATTTATTACCGGGAGGAGCGGGATCGAGCTGTCGCCGAGATTGCCATTCGTTCGGAAGAGTTTTTGCGACGACAGTCGGAAGATCCGCAATTCACCCTGGGCGAAGCGTTGCGCCACCGAGTGTTCTGGTACTTTTCCTTGGCCATGGCGCTGCGCCATATGGTTACGGAAGGGGTGTCGGTTCACTTTGTGATTTTGCTGGTCGATCGCGGTTGGACCACCGAGGCGGCCAGCAGCCTCCTCGGACTCTCGGCGCTGATCGGCGCCCCCGCGCGCATTGGGATGGGATGGCTGGGAGATTTGTTGGACAAGCGAAGGCTGATGATCGGCATGCTCGTGGCGCTCGGTTTTTCAGTTTTCCTGATGGGTCAGGCCGCTGAGGCCCTGATTTTTATTCCCTGCATGGTCGTTTACTCTCTCGCGTACGGCGGGCTGGCATCTTTGCAGGAGCCGATTCGCGCCGACTACTTCGGCACCAAAGCCTTTGCGACAATTCAAGGTATGAGCCGGTCGGTGCAGACGGTCGGAACCTTCATCGGACCGCTCCTCGCAGGAATTCTCTACGATTTGACGAGGAGTTACTCTGTCGCCTTTGGCATTTTCGCAATTGTGAGTCTCGCTTCCGCCGCAATCATGTCGTTAGCCCAACGACCGCAGCCGGCTTCTTCTCCACGATAGCCCAAACCGAAGCTCGGGCCGCCCGTCTTCTCACCGCAGATGCGTCAGAATCACCGCTCACGGGGTTGGCGGAAGGGACGCGGGTTCGGCCGACGAAAACCTCTTGACCGAAGTTTGGCAATGAGGAGGATAGGGCGAAAGCTCATTCGATGGAAGGCCATTGAAATTTACCTCGCAACAGACGAAGCCAATCCGTATGGACCAAGGGAGGACCACGCCATGTTCGAGCGAAATTATCTTTTCGCGATTTTCCTGCTCGTTTCTTGGATTGTTCCGCCGCTATTCCCGGCGCCCGCGCCAGCGGCGAAGCTCAATTGCGGACCGGTGACGAACAAGAGCGATGCGCTGCCCCGCACCATCGCCATCGGCACAAACCCGGCGGGCACCGGCGCCCATGCCTTAGGTTCGGGGTTGGCGGCGGTGGCAAGCAAGGCGACTTCGGTCGCCGGCAAGGTCCAGCCCTACAACGGGCCCAATGCCTGGATGACGCTAATGGAAAACAGCGAATTGGAATTCGGCATCATTAACATTCTGGATGCAAAGATGGCAGCGACGGGCACCGGCAATTACAAGAAGGCCTATCCGAGCCTGCGGGTCGCCATGGGGGGCGTGTTTCCCTTCACCGCGGGGATTCTGGTACGCGACCAGTCCGAGATCAAGCGCGTCGCCGATCTCAAGGGAAAACGGCTGGCGTGGGACTACGGCGGTCATGCCATCAATCAGACCTGGGTATTGGCCATGCTGGAAACCGATGGAGTCAAACCGAGCGATGTCGTGCAAGTGCGAGTTTCCAACTTGAACGACGGCGTGCGCGCGGTGGCGGAGGGCAAAGTCGACGCTTCGATTTCGGCTCTCGGCATCGGTCTCGTCGAAGAAGTCAATGCCCAGGAGCCGATCCGATTCCTGGATTTGCCGAGTACCGAAGCTGCAAACAAGATTCTCGCCCCCTATGGCGCCAGTATCGTCAAATCGGCAAAAGCCACCGGAGTGCGCGGCGAGACCCATGTGATCGGTTATCCGCTGCAGCTCGCCACCTCCACCAAGGTGAGCGAAAAGACTGTCTACACAATGGTCAAAGCGTGGTGGGAAAATCTCCCTGAGCTCGAAACGCTTCATCCGCTGTTCAAGCGGTGGAAAAAGGAGCATCAGGCCCTCACGAATTTTACCGTGCCGTATCACCCCGGCGCGATCAAATTTTACCGCGAGGTGGGCGCGTGGACGGCCAAACACGACGCGCGCACGAAAGAGATCTGTAGCTGACCCTGCGGCTGCGGGCGGGAACATCTCGACTGTTTCGGTCGGCGCGGCTCGACTGTTTTGCCGAAATTTTGTCGGCGGGGGGATTTTCACTGACTCGACAGCGATTCTCCGGGCCTCCCGCCGTCGGATGTGCGCAAATCCGTCTAGCCCAGGCAGGCATATCCGGAGGCATTCGTTAACGAAGATCGGCGCGGGATGGAATTGCATCAAAGCTTGACAACTCCACGCCGCTCGGGCCATAGATGTCGGCGCGATGGGCATGAAGTCTGCGCGCCGGCGAGTAGCGCTTGCCAACGCGCGAAGCCGCCATCGGCCGGCAATGGACCGGGCATGCCGTGCTGGGCGCGCGTGAAGGAGATTGCCGTCGCGCGATGAGTTCATGAGTCCTCGATTGAAGGAGGGGGGAGCAATGGCAAACAGGTGCAGCAGATCGCTCGCCTTTCTGGCGATAACGATGCTCATCGTCGGACAGTCGAAGCCCGCGCTGGCCAAGCTCGACTGCAGTGCGACGGCCAACAAGAGCGACGCATCGCCGCGCACGGTGGCGATCGGCACCAATCCAGCCGGCACTGGTGCCCATGCGATCGCCTCCGCGCTCGCCGCGGTGGCGAGCAAGGCTACGCCGATCGCCGCAAAAGTTCAGCCGTACAACGGTCCCAACGCATGGATGCCGTTGTTGGAGAGCGCCGAGATCGAAATGGGGATCATCAACATTCTCGACTCACATATGGCGGCCACGGGCACGGGAAATTATAAGTCGGCTTATCGAAGCATTCGGGTGATTTCCGGGGGCGTCTTCCCATTCACCGCCGGACTGATCGTGCGCGACAAGTCGGATATCAAACAGATCAGCGATCTCAAAGGCAAACGGCTTGCTTGGGATTACGGCGGCCACGCGATCAATCAGACCTGGCAGAACGCGGTGATGGAGGCGGGCGGTCTAAAGGCCGCAGATGTCGTGCAGGTGCGCGTGTCCAACCTCAACGACGGCGTGAGAGCCGTGCCCGAAGGAAAAGTCGACGCGGCGTTCACCGCGGTCGGCATCGGCGTGGTCGAAGAGGCCAACGCGATGGAGCCGATTCGTTTTCTCAGCATGCCGAACACCGATGCGGCCAACAAAATTCTCGGCCGCTACGGTGCGTCGGTGGTGAGGTCGACTCCCGCGGCGGGGGTCAAGGGCGACACCTATGTCATCGGCTATCCACTGCAACTAGTAAGCTCTACCAAGGTTAGCGATAAAACCGTTACGACGCTGCTCAAGGCTTGGTGGGACAACCTGGCCGAGCTTCAGAGCATTCATCCGTTGCTCAAGCGCTGGACCAAGGAAACGCAGGCGATTGTCAATTTCACAGTTCCCTATCATGCGGGAGCGGTAAAGTTTTACAAAGAAGTGGGACTATGGACCGCTAAGCATGAGGCCAGGACGAAGGAAATTTGCAATTAAATAATCACTGCGAGCACAGCCGGTCGATGACGGCAATGGATATCGTCGATGGCCGACTCGCGAGGATGAGTCGTGGAAGTTGAAGAAAGCGCGCGCGCGCGGGAGCTGAGCGGATTGCTCAACGTCCTCGGCAAAGGACTGCTCATCGCGATTCCGCTGTGCGGCATATTCTTCCTGCTCAATGTGCCCCAGTACATCGGTTGGCTGGTCTTTAACGAGCAGTATATGGGGCTGTTTCTCGGCCTCGCGCTCGGCGCCACTTTTCTCTTGATCCCGGCGCGGCCCGATTACGGACGCAGAGGCGCCCCCTGGTACGATCTTCTTGCCACGCTGGCGGGTTTGGCGATCGGGCTCTACATCTTCGTTTACTACCCGTCAATCGTCAATTCGCTGGGCGACATCACCAGCGAGCGGGTCGCGCTCGGCTGCGTCACAGTTTTGCTGTTGGCCGAGGCATCGCGCCGGCTGGTCGGATGGCCGCTGGTGATTATCGCGGCCTGTTTTCTTCTCTACGGGCTGTTCGCTTATATTTTTCCGGGCGATTTTTACGGCAGAGGCTGGACGATCAGCAGGCTCGCGACCTACCTGTATCTCGACGCCAACGGAATCTTCGGCCAGGCCCTCCAGGTCGGCGCGAGCATTGTGGTGGTCTTCGTGATCTTTGGCGAAGTGCTCTACGTCGTCGGCGGCGCCGAGTTCCTCAGCGATTTTTCGCTGTCGCTCATGGGCCGTTTCCGCGGCGGCCAGGCCAAGATCGCGATCGTTTCCTCCAGCCTGTTCGGCAACATCAGCGGCAGCGCCGTAGCCAATGTCGTGGTCGACGGCGCGTTCACGATTCCGATGATGAAAAAAGCCGGCTATCCGCCGCCGGTGGCCGCTGCCGTCGAAGCGGTTGCGTCCACCGGCGGCCAAATCATGCCACCAGTCATGGGCGCCGCGGCATTCTTGATCGCCGAATATTTACAGATTCCTTACGCCAGCGTGGCGCTGGCCGCCGCCGTGCCGGCGATGCTCTATTACATTGCGCTGTTCATTCAAGTCGATCTTCTAGCCGCGCGCAATGGCATCCATGGCCTGCCGCGGGGCGATCTGCCGAAAATGCTGCCTGTCCTCAAACGATCGGGGACCTTTGTCGGACCTTTGACGGTATTGATCGTCCTGATGTTTTTTCTCAATCGCCGCCCCGAAGAGGCCGGATTGTTGGCGGCGCTGACGGCGCTGATCATCGGGTTATTCACCCCGGGATTGAAAATCGGCAGGCGCGAACTACTGGCGATTCTAAGCAACTCCGGGCGCGGCATGCTGGAGATCGCGGCGATCACCGGCTTGGCGGGCGTGGTGATCGGTGTCCTCCAACTCACCGGTCTCGGTTTCACGCTCACGTTGACCTTGCTCAACATCGGCCAAAGCAACGCGCTCTTGCTTTTGGTATTAACCGCGATCGTCAGCATCATCCTCGGCATGGGCATGCCGACCACTGCGGTGTATGTTTTGCTCGCGGTACTGGTGGTGCCGGGCTTGGCCAAATTGGGCATTTTGCCCATCGCCGCTCATCTTTTCATATTTTACTTTGGCATGCTCAGCATGGTGACCCCACCGGTGTGCATGGCGAGTTATGCCGCAGCGTCGATCGGCAAAACCGATCCGGTGCGAACCGGCTGGCAAGCCATGCGGCTTTGTTCCATCGCTTATGTCGTTCCATTTCTGTTCGTATTCTCGCCCTCCCTCTTGCTGATCGGCCATTGGTATGAAGTGGTGCTTTCGGTGACGACTGCGATCATCGGCGCAATCCTCCTCGGAGTTGGCGTCGTGGGTTATCTCTTCCGCAACGTCGGCGTGACCAAACGCGGCCTTTTCATCCTCTCGGCTGCCGGATTGCTTATACCCGTTGTCCATACCGGCCCATTTGTCACGCTCACCTGGTTGACCAACGGCGCCGGGCTCATTTTGGCGGTTGTTCTGGTCGGGATTGAGTGGCTCGCGCGTTCTTCCGAAAGCGTGATCACCGCACGCAAGAGCGCCGGAGCGCCATCGGCTTAGACAAACGAGAAGCGGCCCTCACATTTTTTTCTTCAATTGATTCGTCCATCTTGGCGGCAACCCCTCAGCGGTCGAACTCAGTACGCTAATACCAGCTCGGTGTGTCCCGTTGTAGTGACGGCAATTTTTTATTGCCCACGCGCTAACGATCGTCGCGGCGAGAATTGACGAGCTATTTCGACCGTAGCCCATGATGGAAAATCTCCGATATCCCTACCCTAGAGTTTTTCCTGCTGCCGCAAAAAGCGAGCAAAGTTATCCTCAAAGCGCACAAAATTTGGCCCTGCCGATTGGCCCGCTTTAATAAAATCGTTCGAATTCAGCAATTTAACGTTTCCCGGAGCCGTACTGGGGTTGGCGCGGCTTTTGCGTTAATCGATTACGAACAACGGCCAATCGGCACACCGTCACAGAGAAGTTAGGAGGGGAAATGGCTTCGGATTTTGTCGCCTATGGTTTGCTCGCGAGTATTTTTATCGTCACGACGCTGAAGATGTTCGTCGAAAAGCCCGGCCGATTGGCTCATCGACCGGCGCGCTTGTTCGAGCGGTTGCGCAAGCGCACAAAAGGAAAATCCGCGTCAGTCGATTCGTAACTCGCCCTTGACGCAGGTCACCGCGCATCCGCCAAAGTCTATCATGTCGTTCTCAACGCGCACCGCGACTTCGCCGTCCCGGCCAACTTCCATGCCCTGGCGCGCCCGATATTCAGCGCCGATCTCCCGAATTAGGCCAGTGTGAATAAGATAGGCGGCCACGCTCGCGTTGCCGCTGCCGCAGACCGGATCTTCCGCGACGCCGAGTAGCGGCGCGAAGGAGCGCAGTTGGAGTCGAGTCCGCCCGTCCCGAGCTCTACCAAACACGGTAACGCCCGAACTGTGCGATTCCTCGCTTAGCGCGCGTATTTCGTCGAGTTTCGGCTGGACGGCCGCAACCTTCTCCGCCGCGCCGAGATCGCCGACCAGCCAGACCACCCCGACATCAATGCGGAGATATTGAATTGCTGCATCGCTCGCCATGCCTAAGGCCGCGCTCAGGCGTCGAGCTTGATTTTGTTCCACAGCGCCGATCTTCGGCTGCGGCGCGCGCACGAAGATGAGATCACCGTGCGGGTTGCTGTCGACCGTTAGTTCGATGATGCCGGCCATACATTCTTGGCGCAACCGGCCGGCGCGCGGCGCAGCGAAGCCGCTTTCCATCACCGCGTGAGCGCTGCCGATGGTGGGATGGCCGGCAAAGGGCAGCTCTTGTTTTGGCGTGAAAATTCTCAGCCGGTAGTCGGCCGCGCCCGTCGAGGGCGGGAAGACAAAAGTTGTCTCGGACAGATTGGTCCACGCAGCTATGCGCTGCATTTGCGCGGCAGCGAGTTTTTCAGCATTGAGGATCACCGCCACCGGGTTGCCCGAAAACGGCTTCCGGGTAAAAACATCGACTTGTTTAAAAGGGAGCGCGTTCACTTTACAAAGGTTTAAATCTTTTTTTGCAGCCGCTTGAAGAAACCTTCTTTCTCAAGCTCCTTGAGAAAGCGCCTATCAATAAAATCTTCGGGTTTTTTGGTTTTGGCCGCCGGCACGCGCTGGGCCACTTCCTCGATAGCGTTGCGCATGCCGTCGAGATTCGGAGTGGCGCTATAGTCCGTGACTTGCATAAAACTTTGATAGGTCGCTTCGAGGATCTCCGGGTCGCTGGTCTTCAAGTATTTTGTGATGATTTTTTTGGTTTCGTCTTTATGCGTGGCCACGTAGTGAAGGGCCTCGATAAAACCTTTGAGAAAATTCTTCACTGCCAGTGGATTCTCCCGGTTGATCCGCTCGCTGGTTTCGATGACGAGCTGAGGGTAGGGGATGCCCAGTTCCGCGATATTTACAAGAATCGATAGTCCCTGCTTCTTCGCCGTCAAATCCAGTGGCGGCGATACCAGCGTGGCATCCAGGGCGCCTGCAGACAAAGCTTGCAGGCGGCTCGGTTGAGTGCCGCCCTGAAGAATCATGATGTCCTTGGTGGGGTCGAGACCGAATCTCTTGCACACCAAACGTATGGCGGTGTCGGTGCCCGAGCCGAAGCGGCTAATGCCGACTTTCTTGCCTTTGAGTTGGTCCAATTTTGTAATTCCCTTGGCCGCCACCAAACTGTAGGGCAGGGTGTTGACCGCGGCGGCGACGATGATCGCATCCGCGCCTTGAGTGCGCGCCGCAATGGTCGTGGGTCCGGAATTTATCGCAAACTGGATCTCCCCAGAACGGGCAATCTGAGCGAGCGTCGACCCTGACTCGAAAAGTACCACGCGGGTATCCAGCCCGTTTTTCTTCCAAAGGCCGGCGTCCTGTGTGACGTAGGCGTAAACCAAATTGACCGCGGGTCCCGCTACCCCGACGATGATCGGCTTTTGCGCTCGCGCCGCGGTCGGGTAAACAAGAAGTAGCGACAGAGTTGCCAGGATAGGGAAAGAGAGCCGCTGAGGTTTTTTCACGCCGTCTCCGTAGTGTGAAATTGATCCGATGGTCGATGCTGATGCCGGTTGATTAGATATCAAGACTTGCAAATTTGTTGCATCCCACAATCGGTCCGATATTTTAACGTAGAAGCCTTGCCGCTTAAAGTCGTCATCCTGAAAGTGCGAATTTTTCTTCACGACCAGCGCGAGCTTTGTGATTGCCGCTATTGCGTGACAATCGCTGCGCCCGAATCGACGGCGACCTCACGGATTTTGGCGGGCAAATCAAACGGCTCGTCCATGTTGAAACCGTTTGGATGGTCGGGCGTGCGCGAAAAAAAACTGACCAGCTCTTGCAACAGCGGTTTCGGCAAAGGCACGCCGAGAATATCCGCGGCATAAAATTGAAAGCGGCCTCGCCCCGCTCGAGTGCTCAGCGTGCCGCTGGCCGTGACTGGCACTTGGCCGGAGAGATAATTCAACGGATCGAAAAATCCCGCCGAAGCACGCTGCCGTTTGAATTCGTCGATATCGACAAAGACACGGCCGCTGAGTCGACCGCTGCCAAGGAGAGATATTTGCGGATCGGCCAAGCCGCGCGGAATCTTATCGCGCAAGTTGAAATTCAGATAGGAGTTGATTTCGAGATCCGACATCGGCGTTCGTTGCGGTCTGACCGGATTGGTTGCTCCGTTCCTGGCAACCGCTTCAATTTTTCGCGCCATCGCATCCCCTTGCGCTCTGGAGAGTTGCGTCGCCGCCGCGGCTGAAATTGCCAAACCGACGATTACCGGAGCGAGAAAACCTACGTTCCGAAGTCCGCGCGTCTCCATCCTCATACTACGATAGGGCTTGGAGCGCGGCGACGCAACGGCCGCGCGTGAATACGACCTTGGGGTCGCCGGTTTCGCCCCAGCGGTTAAATCCCTGTCTTGCAAATCCCGCCTTGCCATAGTTAATTGAAAAGCGTTCTCAAACTATTGTCAGGAGCGAATCATGGCTGAGAATTTGAAACCACGCAGCGGAGTGATTACCGATGGTCCCGATCGCGCGCCGAGTCGGGCGATGCTCAAGGCCGTCGGCTTTAGCGATGAAGATTTGCGCCGGCCGATCATCGGCGTGGCTAATACCTGGATCGAAATCGGACCGTGCAACTATCACCTGCGGCGCTTGGCCGCGAAAGTGAAAGAAGGAATCCGCGCTGCTGGCGGAACGCCGATGGAATTCAACACAGTGTCGATTTCCGACGGCATCAGCATGGGCGCGGAGGGGATGAAGTGCTCGCTGGTCAGCCGCGAGGTGATCGCGGATTCCATCGAGCTAGTCGCGCGCGGCAATCACTTCGATGGGCTGGTTTGCCTGTCCGGCTGCGATAAGACCAACCCAGGCGTAGTGATGGCGCTGGCGCGCCTCGATATCCCGGGCCTTGCGCTCTACGGTGGATCGATCGCGCCGGGCCATCTGGGCGACAAAGATCTAACGATTCAAGACGTGTTCGAAGCGGTGGGCGCCTATGCCAGCAAACGGATCAGCGCGGAGCAATTTCTTGCCGTTGAAAATGCCGCCTGCCCCGGAGCGGGCTCTTGCGGCGGACAATTTACCGCGAACACGATGTCGACGGCGCTTGAGTTTCTCGGCATCTCGCCGATGGGCAGCAACGGCATTCCGGCCACGGTCGCGGAAAAAGACGAAGCGGCGTTCAATGCCGGTAAACTGGTCATGGAATTGTTGCGCCGGGATTTGAGGCCGTCGCAGATTCTCACGCGCAAAGCGATTGAGAATGCCATCGCGTCGGTGGCCGCTACCGGCGGCTCGACCAATGCCGTACTGCATTTGCTCGCCATCGCGCGCGAAGCGGGCGTGGAGTTGAGCATCGACGACTTCGACCGGATCAGCAACCGCACACCGCTGATCGCCGATCTCAAGCCCGGCGGACGATTCGTCGCCAACGATCTCTATAAAGCCGGCGGCATCCAACTGGTCGCCAAGCGCTTGGTCGATGCGGGATTGATTCACGGCGATGCGATGACGGTTTTGGGCAAAACGATTGCCGAGGCGGCGCAAATGACCAAGGAAACTCCGGGACAGGAAGTGGTGCGGCCGATGGCGCAACCGCTCAAAACGACAGGAGGCTTGGTGATTCTCAAAGGCAACCTGGCGCCGGAAGGCTGCGTGGTCAAAGTCGCGGGTCACGAACGGATGATTCACAAAGGACCGGCACGGGTCTTCGACCGCGAGGAGGACGCTTTCAAGGCCGTTCAAGCGGGCAAGATCCAAGACAACGACGTGGTCGTGATTCGCTATGAAGGACCCAAGGGCGGTCCAGGAATGCGTGAAATGCTCGGCGTCACGGCGGCGCTCGTCGGCGCCGGCTTGGGCGATTCCGTGGCGCTGCTCACCGACGGCCGTTTCTCGGGCGCGACGCATGGTTTGATGGCTGGGCATGTGGCGCCCGAAGCCGCGCACGGCGGACCGATCGCCGCAGTGCGCGACGGTGACACAATTATTTTCGATGTCAAGGCGCGCCGATTAGACATCGATATTTCCGAGCCGGAGTTGAAAGCGAGGCTCAGCCACTGGCGCGCGCCGGAACCACGCTACAAAACCGGTGTTATGGCCAAATATGCCAAGCTCGTTTCGTCGGCGTCCGAGGGAGCGGTGACCCGTTAAGCAGCGCGACAGACTCGGCACCTTGTTCGAGAGTTCAAGGCGAAAAGGGAGGCGTTGCCCTCCCTTTTTTGTGTCAGTTTGACAGCTTGGCGCACTGTTCGATAGTGTGCGCGCCATATTTGATAAGACTGCATATTGCGATAGGCAAAGGAGACTGATTTATGAGCCTCGATTTTGTTACCAATCAGGAAATCATTCAGGCGGCGCGCAAGAATCTCAATCAGGATATCTGGGATTACTTGAGCGGCGGCGCGGAGTCGGAAAGCACCATGCGGCGCAATCGCTTGGGCTTCGACTATTTAGCGCTGCGTCCGCGGGTCTGTATCGACGTTTCCAAAATCGACACCTCGACGACTTTTCTCGGCCAAAGGTTGCGCATTCCCGTGATGATGGCACCGATTGGTTCGCTGCAAACGATCACGCCGGAAGGCGGCGTCGCGGTCGCCAAAGCCGCGAAGGAATTCGGCACGATGAATTTCGTCAGCTCGGTGACCCAACCGAGTCTCGAAGAGATCGCCGCGAGCACCGACCATCCGAAGATTTTTCAACTCTACATCCGCGGCGGCCTGGATTGGTGCAAGGAAATGGTCGATCGGGTATTGAAGGCGGGTTACATCGCCCTTTGCTTGACCGTCGACACGGCGCACTACAGCCGGCGGGAGCGCCAGATGATGAACCGCTATCTGCCGCCAAGCAAGCGGCTTGAGAGCAGCACGAAAACGCGCATCTACCAAGCTCTGTTGACGTGGGAGCTATTGGCGGCGATCAAGAAACACGCCGGCCTGCCGTTTATTCTCAAAGGTGTTGCAACCGCCGAAGACGCCAAGATCGCGCTGGATCACGGCGTCGATGTCATTTATGTCTCCAATCACGGCGGGCGCCAGCTCGACCACGGCCGCGGCACCATCGATATTCTGCCCGAGATCGTCGAAGTTGCGAAAGGCAAGGCGGACATCGTCCTCGACGGCGGCGTGACCCGCGGCACGGACGTCGTCAAAGCTTTGGCACTGGGTTGCCGTGCTGTGACCATCGGCAAGTTGCAAGGGTGGGGCTTGGGCGCCGCGGGGAAAGATGGCTTAGTGCGGGTGCTGGAAATTCTCGAAGACGAGTTGACCATCGATATGGCGCTGTTGGGCGTAACACGCGTCGATCAAATCAATCCGAGCTACGTCTGCAGGTCTTATCCGACGACGTGGCCCCATGAGATGAGCGCGTTCCCGCATATGCCGGGCGGGCATCTGCGCTGACGCCGTACACAGGCACGGTTGGTTAAAAATTAATCCTTGCCAACGGCAGCGGCCGCCGCAGCCTAATCCTCGGCTATCCTTCGACGCAGGCGCTCGATCAGAGATTCGAGCTCTTCAAGTCGGGCGCGCACTTCGGCTTCGCGCTTGCGAAGCTCATCGGTCGCGGCACCCTGATGGACAGCGTCTTCGAATTCGGTTACGGCTACGCCGAATAATTTGAGCAGACGGCGGGCTTCTTCGCTCGGCATGACTGAATTCTCTACCCTCGGGTCTCTCGGCCTCCCTGGAATTGCGCAGCGCCATCAGCGTCGTCACTTGGCGCGCCGCGGTCGAGCCAGACTTTGAAATCACCCATCGTGTGTGCGAGGCGCCACTCGTCAAGCACGGCTCTCGCCATCGCCGCGACGGCGCCCGAGGCATGTCTGACTTGAGAATAATTCAGCAGCCACGCTTCAAACGCCGCCGGATCGGGATTTTCTTGAACAACGTGCTCAAGGATATCGCGTTTGAGCGCAAGACCTATGGCATCGGGAGTTTGATCGCGCTTGCGGCTTTTTCGCCGTCCATCCGCGGCATCGAGCGCGGCGAGCAAAGCTTTGCAAACGTCAGATGGGCGAAAAGCGTTCATAAAAAATTCCCGGCTATTTCTCCCGCACAGACGCTAAGGCGCAAAGGTCTCAAGAAAATTTTCCGAACTTGGCGTCTTTGCGTCTTGGCGGGAGATCTTCTGAGATCCTGTCGCGACTTCATGACGCTGCCACGTTGACGTTCAGAGAATAACCCGTGCCCTGAGGGCGTTTATAGCCTCGCTCAACGGCGACCACATCCAGCTCAACGCTGGCGAGATCATCGAGCATTACTTTGGCGGGCGGGCTGCCTTGGAGTGTGGTGAAACTCTTGACGTAGCCGAGGCAGCGCTTGCACGCATCGATGACCACGTTCGAGGCGTTGTTTTCCGCTACCAGCGAGAGCAGCTCATTGTGGTCGGATGTGCCGCAGTAAGGACAAAACAAACAGTGCATTCGCCACTCCGCCCCGCAACGGCCGCAGCGCAAATAGCGGCTGCGCTCGATGCCGCGCACCTCGGCGAATGCCGGCCAAGCGCCGCAGATCGGACAATAGCCGTCGACCCAATCCGATTTTACCGATCCGCTCCAATGGCGGTTGCAAGCTTGGAGCAACGGTACGGGCAGAAGGTTTGCAACCGCCTGCAGCGCCTCGCAATCTGTCCCGAGAGCCTCCGCGATTTTTCCCAGTTGACCGTTGTCTTGATGCAGCGAAGCCTGGAACAGAGTTAAATGATCCGGTTCCCGCCGAGCCGCCGCCCCCAGCGTCTCCAGCTTGGGAGTCTGTCCTCGGCACGCAACGTGGATCAACTGCGCCCACAAAGACCGAACCGAGCTCTGCTTCAAACGGATTGCAGCCCCGGCGAGGAGCGGAGCTTTGTCTCGCGCCGGCGCGCAAGCGGGAACGACCATATCCCATTTGGGATCGGCGGCTTCAGTTAGAGCGGCTTGGACCACCGCAAGCCACGGCTCCCACTCCGGGTGCCGGCGTTTCAACTCTTGGAGGCTGGGATTGTCAGCCATCATTTACGGCTAAGCTCGTCCGCTTGGCGAGCAGCCTCGAGCGGCGGATGCTTGGCAGAGATAAGGTCGGGAGTTTGGTAAAACGGGCGCGAGCCTTCGTGCATGTTGACAACCGTGGCGCGGTTGCCGACATCTGCTCCTGGACCGCCGCCGCGCGTGCGCCTGGCCTCGGGACTGGCGCATCCCACCACGGAGAGCGAGAGAACGACGAGAAAAAATGCGGTCAGCTTCATATCAGACTCGTTGGGCAGAGAACACAATGACCAGGCGAAGAATAAAGCCGCCCACCAGAATCGAAGCCGCAGCCGCAGTCAAGTTTTGGTCACCGAGCCATTCCTTGCGAAAATAGAGCGCCCAGGGGATCAGCATACCGACAACGATGACACCGATGAAAAGCAGTGCGCCCCAAGCGTTGAGCCAAGCGCGAAATACCGGTCCCAAGGAAAACATGACGGCGATGAGAACGACAAATTCCAACGCGACGACCCACATATCCAAGCGATGCAGCGAATTGATTCCGGCCGCGGCCCGGTCGGACTTCTTAGCGAGCAAAATCATCAAAGCCACCGATATCGAGGCCGCCGAAACGACGAACAACATGCCAAGCAGAGACGTATCGGACCAGATGGGGCGATTGGTCACGCCCAAAAGGACTCCCGTATAGCCTGCGACGAAGAATCCGAAAAGACCGCCGACTAAAGCGATGATCGACCCAAGAGCGCCAGGCGGCCTCAGGTTCCGAGCCGCTGTTTTTTGCAAACGGCCGTCTTCTGCAAGAGCGCCGAGGAACGAGAGGAGCGAGAAAATGCCGAAGACAAAAAGCGCCCACGATCCAACCGACATCGGCGACCAAGGTTTGAACATGATTTTGTAGGTGTTCGATTGAAACAACATGTGCCAAAAGCGCAGCGGCCGCCCGAGATCTAAGGTGAGCAGGATCGCACTGATGATGAGGCAAGGCAGCGCGATGTAGTATCCCAGGCGCGCGAGCGCGCGGTCATCCGAACCACCGAACAGATCGATCAACACCGCGATAAAATAACATCCGCCGGCTAGCCCGCCGAAGAAAAAATAAAAAACGATGTACCATCCCCACTCCGGCGGGGCGCTAAAAAAAGTGCTGGAAGGAAACGTATTCATGGTCGCTGCTCCTCAGCCGCGCGGGCGCCGCGATTACGAAAGTTGATAATTCCCATGAGTCCGACGATGACGGCGCCCAACGCCGAGAACCATGAGGCGGATGCCAGATTGCGCGTCGGCATTTTCGGATCGGGCGGCAAGCCGTAAACTTCCGGTTTATCCACCAAGAGGTAAAAAGAGTTCAGACCGCCGAGCATTTTTTCATCGGCGCCGTACAGATACGCTCTCGTTTCACCGGTCTGGTGCAGTTGCTCGACGCGCTTTTGGGCTTTGGCTTTCAGATCGCGGATAGTGCCGAACTGAATCGAGCCGGTAGGGCAGGCCTTCGAACAGGCTGGCTCCAGGCCTCCCTGCAACCGGTCGTAGCAGAGCGTGCATTTCTGGGCCGTCCCGGATGCCGGGTTCATTTCGATGACGCCGAAGGGGCATGCTGAAATACAGTCCCGGCAACCGTTGCAGGCATCGGATTGAATCACCACGGTATCGAACTCGGTGCGCACGATGGCGCCGGTCGGACAGACTTCGAGACAAGGAGCCTGCACGCAGTGCTTGCAGACATCGCTCATCAACAGCCAGCGGCCGTCCTTGCGGTCCTCGGTGAACTGCTCGATGAATTTCACATGACGCCAATGGATGCCGTCGAGGCGGCGGGTGTTGTCGTAGCTGTTGCCGCTCAGCGTATTTACGCCGCCGTTGGTGCTGGGAAGCTGGTTCCATTCCTTGCAGGCGACTTCGCACGCCTTGCAGCCAATGCACACCGTGGTATCGGTGTAAAATCCCATGGGTTCCGGCATAAGAACTCCTACGGAATATTGGAGTGCTGGAGCGTTGGAGTATTGGGTCCGTAAAAACCCATCACTCCATCATTCCAGTACTCCATCACTCCGTTCTTCTCAGTCACGCTTTCTCCACATTGCACACGAACGCTTTCGCCTCGTGCATCGAGACATTGGGATCGGCGATGAGCGCCGTGAGCTCGTTGACTACGTCGCCTGTCGAGAGCCCTTGGTAGCCCCAGTGCCAAGGCATGCCGACCTGGTGAATCACCTTGCCGTCGATCTTGAACGGCCGCATCCGCCTGGTGATCAACGCCTTGGCGCGTATTTGTGTCCGCGGGCTGGTTATTTTGCACCAGTCGAGATTCTTGATGCCCTTTTCCTGCGCCAGTTCCGGGCTGATCTCGACAAAAAGCTCCGGTTGCAGTTCGGCGAGCCACGGCAGCCAGCGGCTCATCGCTCCCGCCAAATAATGCTCGGTCAGGCGGTACGTCGTGATCACATACGGAAACTTTGGATCGGCCATTGTCGCCAGCTGGTTGGCGTTGTCCTTCCAATGTTTGTACACCGGGCTCGTCTGTTGTTTATACAGAGGATTTGGCACCGCCGACTCTACCGGTTCGTAGTGCGTCGGGAGCGGTCCATCAACTAGACCGGTTGGGACGTAGAGCCAGCCAAGCCCGTCCGGACGCATGATGAATGGCGCAGTGCCGGGAAGCGCGTCCATGCCGGCCGTGCCCGGCTTCACTTTGTCGGTTGGCGCTTTGGTCACGATATAGTCCGGGACGTCGTATCCCACCCATTTTTTCGCCTCCGCATCCCACCACACCCATTTTTTTCTCTCGCTCCATGGTTTGCCGTCGGGATCGGCGGAGGCGCGGTTGTACATGACCCGCCGGTTGGCCGGCCACGCCCAACCCCACTCCAATTGAGCGCCGGGTTTGCCCGGCGGATCGGGCGTGCGTCTGTCGGCTAGATTCTTACCTGCCGCCGGCAAAACCCCCGAGTAGATCCACGACGCGCAGGTGGTTGAGCCGTCGTCTTTCAGCTCGGCGAAGCCGACGCAATGGCGAGTGGGGTCCGCGGTAAAGAAGCCGTTCAGCTCCTTTAGAATCTTCGCCGACGAGGGCTCGCCTTTTTTGCGCTCGGCTTCGTTTTCATGCTCATAGTCCCAGACGAGGTTCTTAAACCCCTCGTCTCGAGGGTGGGGGGAATTCGCATAGAGTTTCTTTAAACGCTTGCCTAGCTCATAGTAGAACCAGGTATCGGAACGGCAATCGCCTGGGGCCTCTGCCGCTTTGTGATGAAATTGCAGCAGTCGCTGCGTGTTGGTGAAGGTGCCTTCGACCTCGGCGACCTGGGTGGCGGGAAGAAAAAATACTTCCGTCTTGATGTCCGCGGTCTTTACCTCACCATTCTTGACCTCGGGCGCGGCCTTCCAGAATGTGGCCGTCTCAGTGAGCCAGTTGTCTTTCACGACCAGCCATTCGAGCTTTCTCAGCGCGGAACGGTCGAGCTTGGCGTTGAGCGACGTGGCCGGATTTTGCCCGACGCAAAACATCCCCTTGACCTTGCCCGCGTTCATGGCCGCAAACATCGCCATGTGCGAGTGGTCCCCAAGGATTTTCGGATGCCAGTCGTAGCCAAACTGGTTGTCTTTGGTCGCCGCGTCGCCATACACGGACTTTAAGTAGGAGACCATGAATTTCGGCATGTTCGCCCAGTAGCCCGTCGGTATCGTCTCGGTCGCCAGATAGTCCTGCAGCGTGTCGTGCTTCTTGAGCGCCGACGGCGCCGACATATAGCCCTGAATCGAGTGGTAGAGCGTCGGAACATCCGTCGAGCCTTGGATGGAGGCGTGGCCGCGCAGCGCCATGACGCCGGCGCCGGGCCGGCCGATGTTGCCGAGAAGAAGCTGCAGCAGCGCGCAGGCGCCGATGATCTGCACGCCATAGGTATGCTGGGTCCATGCGACGGCGTATGCGAATGAAGTCGTGCGGTCCGCCCCGGAATTGGCGAGGATGGTCTCGACGACTTTGAGAAAGGTCTCCTTGGGACAGCCGGTGGTATTTTCCACCATTTCCGGAGTGTAGCGGCTATAGTGCCGCTTGACGATTTGGAAAACGCAACGCGGGTTTAGCAATGTTTCGTCGCGCAGGGCCGGAGGTTTCACCAGCGATGTTACCAGCGGACCGAAGCCTTGTCCCGGTTTCAGTTCGAGCTTTGCAGCCGTCGTTCCGGCTTTCGCCCGGGCGTACTGCCAAGTCGCGCCGTCATACTGATTCGTAGAACCATTGAAAGGCCATTGGTTGACTCCGCCGTTGGCTTCCATGAGCCCCGAAAAGATTCCGTTCAAATCTTCGGCGTCTTTGAATTCCTCATTGATGATCGTCGCGGCGTTCGTGTAGTTGACGACGAATTTCTTGAAGAAAGGGTCCTTGTTCCATTTCTTGCTGTTGATGACGGCGTTGATGACACCGCCCAGAAATGCAATATCCGAACCCGCGCGCACCGGCGCGTAAATATCCGCGACGGCGCTGGTACGGGTGAAGCGCGGGTCGACATGAACGATTTTGGCGCCGTGATCGACCTTGGCTTTCATCGGCCAGCGGAACGCGACCGGATGGTTTTCTGCCATGTTGGAGCCCATGACGACGATGCAGTCGGAGTCGTACATCGACCTTGGATAGAGAGTGGCCGCACCGCGACCAAATCTTGTCCCCAGACCGGGGACACTGGAGCTATGTCATATGCGCGCTTGGTTCTCGATCGCGACGATGCCGAGGCCGCGCATCAGTTTCTGGCAAATGTGGTTGAACTCGACCTCAAGCGTGGCGCCGCCCAAGGCGAATATCGCAGGCGTCATATTGACGATCTTGCCGTCGGGCAGCTTTTCGATGAAGGTTTCGTCGCGCGTCTTCTTCATGAGCTCGGTGATGCGGTTCATCGCGCGATCGATGTCCCACACTTCCCAGTCCGCTGCTCCTGCTGCCCGATGGAGCACTTGAGTCGGGCGGTTGGGATTCACGTGGAGCTGAAAGATCGCCGCTCCTTTGGGACAGAGAGTTCCCTCATTGTGGGGACTCCGCGGGTCGCCCTCGATGTTGACGATCTTGCCGTCGATGGTGCTGACCAGGGTGGCGCAGCCGACGGAGCAGTAGGGACAGAGGCTAGGGGTGGTCTTGGCTCCTTTGATGCGGAGCTCTTGTGCGCGCGCGACCGCCGGACCCAGATTTACGCCTGAACCGATGAGGCCGCTGAGCGCCGTGCCAGTGCCGGCTGCGACGGAAAGCCGTAAAAAATCTCGTCGTGAAACTTCCATGTTCTGACTCCTTTGTCCGAGACGGGATACGCGCTTGAAAAGAAGAGTCCGGCAGGAAACATGATTTCACAAATCGATGATCGAAATGAATTTTGGCTTAAGTCATCAAACGGGATAGTTCGCGGGCGATATTATCGCCAGGGAAGTCTTTGTCAAGTGACAAAATTTTAAACTTAGGATGTTCTCGCCTCCTCAGTAGGGAGCCCCAACTCCCTCAGCTTTTCTTCGGGGACAATACCCCGCTCATTCCATCCTCTTGCCCGGTAGTAGTGCTGGATCATTTGGCGCAGTTCATCGGCGCTCAAGCCAATACCTTGAACGATGCCGGTCGGAAGAGTTTCGTTGAGCAGCCGTTCCGGCAGCCAGTCGTTCTCGCACCGCCACCCCTCGCGCATGTTGAACAGTTTTTTTAGGTTGTGGATACGCTCGCCAGCGCGTTCCAGCTCAACGCTCGAATAATCCCACCCTGTAACCATACTCAGCAGCTCTGCGCTCTCGCGGTAAAAGTCGATGAAGCATTTGCGCAGGAATTTGCAGACGATCAACGAGTCGAGGACCGCGGCGAAATCTTCAGATGCCGCGACCAGGCCGCCTCTTTTAGGATCAACGCGGAGGCGATCGACCTCTCCGGAAAAATCCGCCTCGTAAGCGCCGGAGCGGTTGTGACAGGCGCCGCGCGGGCTGACCGCCAAGCCCAGCGCCATGGTTTTCAAACTGCGCGGTTCGTAGCCGGGGAGCTCCAAGCCTTTGACGTGCATCGCCCAGCGCATGCTCTCTCCACCGACCTCGATCGCGGCGCGACGCGAGCCTTCGGCGAGAAGAGCGCCGAGGCCGCTGCGTTCGGCGATTGCGGATATCGCGGTGAATATTCCATCAGCCTGCCCGAACTGCAGACCGAGCTTTGCCGCTTCGGGCAATAGGCCCTTGTCGCCGCACTCCATCGCCCAGGCCAGGGTGCCACCAGTGCTGATGGTATCGAGACCGTACTGGTCACAGAGCTGAGCGGCATGCAACACCGATTGCGGATCGTTGACGCCACAGAGCGGCCCCAATGCGAAAAGAGTCTCGTATTCCAAGCGCTGTTCTTCGCCGTTCAAAGCTTTGAAAAGGCGCTCGCATTGGATCGTGCAAGAGGCGCAGCCATGCCTGCGGCTGAAGTTGTTTTCTGTCAGCGTCTCTCCGCTTAAGGCGTCGGCGCCGTCAAAAGTTGACTGCTGAAAATTACGCGTGGGCAAAGTGCCGAGGCGGTTAAAAACCGCGAGGTTGGCAACCGTGCCGATGTTGCGATACTTGTCGGTGAGCGAGCCCAAACTGCGCTCGCGCAAGGCTCGAGCGATCGCTTCGACAGCCGCCGGATTGGCAACTTCGGTGCCGCGCTCACCGGTCAAAGCGATGGCTTTGAGGTTTTTCGCGCCCATCACGGCGCCGACGCCGCCGCGGCCGGCGTGGCGGCCTTCATTGCTGAGGGTGGCGAAGCGCACTTTATGTTCGCCGGCCTTGCCAACGGCGGCTATGCGCAGATTCGGCATGGCGAGTTCGGCGCGGATCGAAGCTTCGGTCTCCAGCGGACTTTTGCCGCGCAGATGTTCGGCGCCGCGGATCACGACCTTTTCGTTTTGAATCTTGACGTAGGACAGTGACGCAGCCCGGCCGGTAATCACCAGAACATCGACGCCGATGCGCTTGAGTTCGAGCGCGAAGTGGCTGGAAGAAAGCGAGTCGGCGATAAAGCCGGTGAGCGGAGATTTGGTTACAACCGCAAACTTTGCAGTGGTGGTGAGACCCGTCCCAACCAAAGGCGCGCTGGCGAAGACCAATGGATTGTCTGGAGAGAAGGGATCGACTCCGGCAGGCGCATAATCGAACAGCAGGCTTGTGCCCAAGCCAATGCCGCCGAGGAAGGCGCGCAAGCGCGCTTCTTCGAGATCGTGCCATGAGTTTTGCCCGGTGCCCAGGTCGATGTGGAGCAGGCGGCCGTGAAAGCCGTACATTCCTCAACCTCCCGCATCCGCGGACAGAATAAAAATTTTATCTCCCGAATTAACCATGGCGCCCGGCGTCCGCACAAAGTGCAGGCCGTTTACGTTGCAAGTATAGCCGTTAATCAGCCCTTCGGAGTTGATGACGCGACCGACGAGAACCGGAAGTTTATCCGCGAGGGCTGAAAACACCTGCGCCAGAGTTGCTCCGTGCGCCAGATCGAGAGATACCCATTGAGTTTTGGCCAACAGGCGCGCCGCGCCGAAAAGCTCGACAGTAACCGAGATAGTGTTTTTCTTACTCCAAAGGCGCAGCGCGGCGTCGTAGTCCGCGTGCGAATTCATATTGAGCAGGCTATAACCTTCCGGGTCAAAGCGGCGGATCTCGTCCTCGTGAATCTTGCGAGTGCGCACCTTGTCATAAAGAAAAACCGGCCGCAGCTCGCCGCGCTCGAGTTGATCTCTAAGGAGCGGCGCGACGCTTGTGCGGTAGATTGCATGGAGCGGCTGGAAGCGCTCCTCCCAGTATGGCACGACTACATCGTAGTCTGTGATCTGCGCTACGAGATGGGCGATCAAAGCGAGATTGAGAAAAGGAGCGTCGCAGGAAGTCACGAAGCAGATTTCTTTGGTCGAGGCTTTCAGACCGTGATAAATACCGCTCACGGGACCTCGGTAGGCGACTTCATCGCGCACGATCCGGGCAGGTAAAGCCGGCAAATCCTGCTCGGGCGCGGCGACCACGACGGTTTCGTCAAACATCTCCTCAAGTCTGCGAATGACATGAGCGATCAAAGGCTTGCCGTCAAACGGCAGCAGCGCTTTGGGCCGGCCCATGCGAGAACTTTTACCGCCGACCAAGACAACGGCGGCGGCTTCGGCGAGGTTTGGATGATTATCCATCATTCCCTTGCAGGGGCGATTCATGAATCGCCCCTGCAAGAATTCCCGATCTAACGGCCTGCGGGGCGGCAGCCTACATGCGTGCCGATTAATACCTGCCTCGTCCCACTTTTTTCTCCGACTGCGCCAGCTCGCTTTCGTCGGCAGGTACGATGCGCACGGCGCAGGCTTTGTATTCAGGTATCTTTGCCAGCGGGTCCAAGGCTTCGATGGTAAGCAAGTTCGCGGCAGCTTCGGCAAAATGCATAGGAATAAAAACCACTCCCACTGTGGTTCGCTGGGTCACCCAGGCGCGTAGGACCACGGTGCCGCGTCGCGACGCGACACGCACGGCCTGGCCGTCTTCAATCTTGAGGCGGGCGCCGTCCGCAGGATTAATTTCAATACGCGCCGCCGGATACAGGTCATCGAGTTTTGAATGACGCGTAAGCGTGCCGCCGTGCCAGTGCTCGAGCAGTCGTCCGGTAGTGAGGATGAACGGATATTCCTCGTCGGGCAATTCCACGGATGGCACGTATTCGAGCGCGTGAAATTTACCTCTGCCGCGCGGAAAGGTTTCGCCGAATAAAAAGGGCGTGCCCGGATGGTTGTCATCCCAGACCGGCGTCTGCAGACCCTGCTTTTCGATGCGGTGATATTTCACTCCGGCGTATTCAGGCACCATTCGACCCATCTCTTCGAGCACTTCGGCTGGACTTTGGTACGCCCAGAAGGCGCTCTGCGGGCGGCCGAGCTTCTTTTCGATGCGCCGCGCAAGATCACAGATAATTTCCCAATCGGCTCGCGCCTGACCACGTGGTTCCAGCGCTCTGCGTACCCGCTGTACGCGGCGGTCGGTGTTGGTGAAGGTGCCTTCCTTTTCCGCCCAGGAAGCCGCGGGTAAAAAGACGTCGGCGTAGGCGCCGGATTCATTGATGAACAAATCCTGCACAGCAAGGAATTCCAACTGCTCGATCATGTGGCGCGTGTGATTCAGGTTGGGTTCGGACATCATGGGATTCTCGCCCATGATATGGAGCGCGCGCACGCCGCCCGGCCCCACCGCGCTCATGATCTCCGTTGTCGTCAGTCCCAGTTTGCGGTTGAGGCCGCCTGCTTCGATATTCCACGCCTGCTCAAATTTGCGCGCGGCCGCTTCGTCATCGACGCGCTGATAGCCGGGATAGTGCCATGGCATCGCCCCCGAGTCCGACGCGCCCTGGACGTTGTTTTGTCCGCGCAGCGGATTCAAGCCCGTGCCCCGGCGGCCGATGTGGCCGGTGAGCAGCGCCAGATGGATAAGCGACATTGCGTTGTCGGTGCCGTGCGAGTGCTCGGGAATGCCCAGTGCCCAGTAAATCGCGGCATTCTTCGCCGTCGCATACATGCGCGCCGCCTGAACGATCAGGTTGCGGTCGACGCCAGAAATCGCCTCGGCATACTCGGGTGTGAACTTCTCCATCGATTTGACGAAGTCGTCGAAGCCTTCGGTGCGCCGGTCGATGAAGTCCCGGTTGTACAGCCGTTCCTTGATGATGACATGTGCCATCGCGGAAAAGAGCGGCACGTCCGTGCCCGGTTTCTCGGGCAGCCAGAGTGCAGCCCAGTTGACCATCTCCACGCGGCGAGGATCGACGACGATCAGCTTGGCGCCGTATTTTTCCACGGCGGCTTTCATCTGCAGCGCGATGATCGGATGGGTTTCCGCGGTATTGGAGCCGGTCACGATGAAAACGTCGCTGTGGATTACCTCGGCGGCGGTATTGCTCATCGCCGAGGAGCCCACTGCCATCTGCAGCGCGACGACCGAGCCCGCGTGGCACAGGCGGGTGCAGTGGTCGACATTGTTGGTGCGGAACTGAGCGCGAAAGAGCTTTTGCAGGAGATAATTGTCTTCGTTGGTTGCCTTGGCGCAGCAATAAACCGCCAGGGCGTCTGAACCGTCGCGCCGATAAATTTCGACCAGCCGAGCGGCCGTGTAGTCGAGGGCCTCGTCCCAGGAGACTTCGCGCCACTGATCGCGATTGAAGGCCTGGGTGCGCTCGCCTGGCGCCTGCGCAGTTTTGCGGATGAGCGGCGCGTTTACCCGATCCTTGTTGTAAATGAAATCGTAGCCGAATCGCCCTTTAACGCACAGGTTGCCGTGGTTGACCACGGCCGCGAAGGGCGACGTGACCTTGTAGATGTAATCGTCCTTGATGTGCAGCTCAAGATTACATCCCACGCCGCAGTAGGGGCAGGTGGTTGGGACAATCCGATCTGCGGTTATCATGGCGACTTCCTCCGCCGCCTGCTGCCGACCCTAGTTGCCTGCAGGATGTCATTCAATGAAACGCCCTGCTCGAGCAGCGCCTCGCGCTTGGGCTTGAGCGCGCCGGTGGGACAGACACCCACACATTGGCCGCAAAAAACGCACGTCGTTTCGGGCAAGGGCTTGTCGAAGAAAGTGCCAATGCCGGTGTCAAAACCGCGACCGTTAAAGTTGATCGCGTAGGTGAATTGCGCATCGTCGGCGCACACCTGAACGCAGCGCCAGCACAAGATGCATTTGGCATAGTCCCGAATGTACATGGGGTTGTCATCGAGCACCGAGTGCTCGCGCCGCTCCGCCTCAGGAAAGCGTTCACGGTCGGCGCGATAGTCGTTTATAAATTTCTGAATCTGTGGAGCCTCGGAAAGATCCACCGAAGAGTTGAGCATTTCGAGAATCGTCCGACGGCTGCGCACGGCGCGCGTGCTCGACGTGGTGACCTTCATCCCTTCGCTCACCTGGCTCAGGCACGCCGGGAGAAGTGGTTTTACCCCGTCCACCTCGACCACGCAAATGCGGCAAAGGCCATTCGCCGTGCAGTAATCGTGGTAGCAAATGGTCGGAACCTGGCTACCGACCTTTTCTGCCGCCTTGAGAATCGTCGTGGCCGCGGGAACGGTGACGGAAATGCCGTCGACGGTTAGCGTGATATTGGACATGTGCGATCCCTGTGGTTATGGGTCCGAAAAATTTTCACCACGAAGGGCACCAAGTCGGGACAATTTATGAATCGCCCCGACAAACCGGCTTCATGGGGAGTATCTGCTTGCCTTAAACATCTCCGGCCATAATTTCATCGCGCTCAGGACCGCCATCGGCGCTGTCTGGCCCAGGCCGCAGAGGGAAGCGTCGATCATGGTGGCGCCAATGTCCGATAGGCGTTCGCCATCGCCGGCGAGCGGATTTCCTGCTGCGTCTCGGTCAAGAATTTCGTGCTGTCGCTGCGTGCCGAGCTGGCATGGATAGCACTTGCCGCAGCTTTCGTCGGCAAAGAAGCGCGCCAGTCGTTTGAGCACGTCGCGCATGTCTGCGCCATCGTCGAAGACCATGACCGCGCCCGAACCGAGAGGCAGGCTTGCGGCGCTCAGAGTTTCGAAAGACAAAACCACGTCGAGCGCTCTCTCGGTAGCAAATGATCCCGCGGCGCCGCCCATGAGCACCGCTTGCAGCTTGCGGCCCGGCATCAGGCCGCCTGCGAGATCGAACAACAAATGACGCAAGGTGATCCCAAACGCCACCTCGTAAAGCCCGGGCCTTTGTACACGGCCCGAGACACAAAACAGCTTTGGGCCGGGCGAGCGCTCCGTCCCCAGCTTTCGATACTCGGCGGCGCCCCGTTCGACGATCAGCGGGACGTTGCAGAAGGTCTCCACGTTGTTGATGACGGTGGGCTTGCCGAATAAACCGTGAGTGGTGGGGAACGGCGGCTTGATGCGAGGAAACCCACGCTTGCCTTCGATGGATTCCAGCAGCGCGGTTTCTTCGCCACAAATATAGGCGCCGGCACCGAGGCGCATCTCAATATCGAAGCGCAAGCCTGAGCCAAAAATATTTGCGCCAAGGACCCCGGCGTCGCGCGCCTCCTTCACCGCTTCGCTCATGACTTTGAAGGCGTAGGGATACTCGCCGCGAATATAAATGTAGCCTTTGCGCGCACCCACAGCATGGGCCGCGATGATCATCCCTTCGATCGTGCGGTGCGGGTCCTCCTCCATCAGAATACGATCTTTGAAAGTGCCGGGCTCGGATTCATCGGCGTTGCAGACGATATACTTGGTTTCGCCCGGCGCGCTTGCCGCGCCCTCCCACTTGATGCCGGTGGGAAATGCCGCGCCACCCCGGCCGACCAACCCTGCGCCCTTCACCTCGGCGATCACCTCTTGGGGCGTCATGGCTAAAGCCTTTTTCAGTCCGCCGTAACCGCCGCCGCTACGGTAATCGGCAAAGGATGTGGGCTGACCTCGACCGCAGTTGCCCGTGAGCATGCGAATATCGCCGCCGACGGAGCTGATCGGTCTCTCGCCGCCGCGGGCGCAAATCGCGGCCACTTGCGCAGGATCAATGCGTCCACGAGCGTCGTCGCCTACCAGGACTGCCGGCGCGCGATCGCACAACCCTAAGCAGGGAGCAGGCTCGACGGTAAACTCACCGTCCGAGCTGACTTCGCCGGGCGCAACTTTCAAATGGCGACACAGCGCCTCAGCCACAGCATCGGACCCTGCGAGCGCGCACGCCGGCGCGCCGCATATCCGCGCCACGGTTCGGCCCATCGGTTGTCGGGAAAGCATTTCATAGAAATCGATGACGCCATGCACGTCGGCGAGCGGCACGCCCAATGCGCGGCCAACTTCCGCCGCAGTGGCTTCGGAAATCCAGCCATGGAATCGTTGCGCGGCATGCAAGGCGGGCAGCAGCGCGGCGCGGCCTTGCGGTGCCAGCTCTGCTAGGATCGAGCGCAGCCGATCGAGTTCGTTACCGGTCATCTATTTTACTTCCAAACGGAAGCTTCATTTCCTGCGTCGGCGGTTTTGAATATTCTCAAATTGGCGTCCGCTAGAAATAATCGTGCCCGACTTGGGGACGGTCTGCAAGACGTTATTCGGCATAAAAAGCAAAGGCTGGCAAGTCAATTCGAATTCACGGCAGAGAAGAAGAAACGGTTCAACTCAAGCGCTTGATGTTCAAAGACCGCCCGAGGATTCTTCTCGGATTCGGGTAGTTTTCACGCAAAAGCGCAAAATTGTCATTTTGGCCGAAAGGGAGAAATCCTTCTTAGATCCCGCGCATTCGCCAGGATGACAGCCGCGGCGGTCACTTGGGGTTCTTCGCGCCTCGGTGCGAGACATTCCAATCTTCGGCGCCGTCGGGCTACGGATTATACGGGTTGTCCAGCGCCGCCTGTTTCATCTGAGCGTGGAGATCGATCATCGTGAGCGCGCAGTACTCGATCGAGTATCCGGCGCGAAATTCCACGCTGTCCTGGAGCGCGCGGGTGAGCACGGTGCGGTTGAAGGCGCCATGGCCCATCGCTTCCTCATTGCTGGTCCCCAATTTATGGCTGTCCATGTCAGCTTCTTCGTGCGTGGAAAAATAGACGGCGTCCTTATTGCTAAAGCCGTAATGTGTCGTGAGTGCCGTGAACCACTGACCCGACCACATGGACAAGGATTCCTCGAAAACATGCAGTCCCCAGAGTTCGACGATGGAGCCGTCAATAAAAATCTTGTGGCAGAAATCGTTGATTGCGCGAGCAGCGGGAAGATAAGGATCTTCCAATACTTCTTTTTTATTGAGTCCCATTTTCTCTGCGGTTTGCAGCAGTACCAAGACATGCCCCGGGGCCCTCGGGGATATGAGTTCATCGGCGATTTTGGCGCAGAACGGGCCGAGCAGATCGAAATTCCGCACGAAGAAGGGCAGGTGCGTATAGTAAGAGACCGCGTTCAACGCGTTGACTTCGAGGGAGAATCGCCCCCAGTTTTTGAAAAATTGCCGCATGACGGGAAGCGGCAACTTGCCTTCGCGCAGCTGGGTCATGAACGCGCCCTTGTAAATCTTTTCGTGAGCGTATTTGTAAAGTGTCGAATACAGGTAGTCGACGTACTCTTTGGCTTCCGCCGCGCTGAGCTTCTCACCGGCTTTTGGTTCTTTCGGCTTGCTCACTTGGGCCTCCTGAAAACCTCTCGCTTACAATGGATTGCAATTGGGTTACCATCGGCCCCCCACCATGTCAAGGTAACTTCGCGATTTGGAAATACTTTCGCGTCGCGCTAAGATCGTTCCATGTCTACTAGCCCAAGCCGTGAACTCGAGACATTCAACAATCCAAGACCGGAGCGCGACTACGAGATCAGCATGGAATGCCCGGAGTTTACCTGTGTCTGTCCGCGTACCGGCCAGCCCGACTTTGCGACCATCCGCATCTGCTACGTGCCGGATCGGCTTTGTGTCGAGCTCAAGTCGTTGAAGCTCTATCTATGGTCTTACCGCGAACAAGGAACTTTCCATGAGGCGGTGGTCAATAAAATCCTCGATGACTTGACTCAAGCTTGCAGGCCAAAACGGATGACTGTCGTCGGCGACTTCAACGCGCGCGGCGGCATCCATACGGTCGTCACCGCCGAGTATCGCCAGCCATAGCCGTGGCTGTTTGGTCCCACGCCTGCCTATCATCTTTTGCCTGGTTAACCGCGCATGGCTGAAGTCCGCCTTCTTGAAGAGCTCCTGATCGTTCTTGCCACGACGCTGTCGATCGTCTTTCTATTTCAAAAGATGCGCGTGCCACCGGTCGTCGGATTTCTTCTGGCGGGCGTTGTCATCGGTCCCGGCGGCCTAGGATTGATCGAAGACGTCAGCCAGGTCGAAACCCTGGCGGACATCGGCGTGGTGTTGCTGCTATTTACCATCGGGATCGAGTTCTCTTTGGAATCCATTCTCGCCATGCAGCGCCGGATCGTGTTAGCCGGCTTCCTGCAAGTGGGTTTGACGATCCTGATGGTCGTCGGCATCGCGCTCGCAATGGGCGCTTCTCCTGAGAGCGCCGTCTTCTCCGGTTTTCTGGTTACCATGAGCAGCACAGCGATTGTACTGCGCGCTTACCACGACCGCGGTGAGATCAACGCCTTGCACGGCCGCTTGGCGAGCGGCACGTTGCTGCTTCAGGACCTTTGCATCGTGCCGATGATGCTGACACTGCCGTTCCTGAGCGATTCGGGAGAAAGCCATTTGTCCGGCATCCTGTGGGCTGTCGTCAAGTCATTGTTGGGTCTCGCCCT